>NC_013093.1:7942929-8248144 GCF_000023245.1 Actinosynnema mirum DSM 43827 | reverse complement strand
TATCCACAACTGTGCACTGACGTGGGACCCGGGCGCAGCGGTCCCCCCGTCGCTCCCCGGACGTCGTGCTCGTGCGCGCGCCTGGCGCTCCTGCCACGACCGCACGCGGAGGGAGCACGCTAACAAGGTCACCGGCGATGCCACAAGGACCGCAGGTCGGCCGCCCCCGGGCGGCGCCGGGGGACCCCCGATTTGAGTCAACGCACCCGGGCTGCGTACTCTCTACAGAGTCTCCCGTCTTGTGCGAGGTGCGTTTAGCGTGCCTGCGCGCCTCACCGGCGCAGGGGACAACCACAGACCTGCTTTGCAGTTTTAAGCACTCGGGAGTCCGACCGTGAGCAAGGGTAAGCGCACCTTCCAGCCCAACAACCGCCGTCGTGCGAAGACGCACGGGTTCCGGCTGCGGATGCGCACCCGTGCGGGTCGCGCGATCCTGTCCGCGCGCCGCACCAAGGGCCGCAAGCAGCTCTCCGCCTGATCGCCGCGCCGCCGTGCTCCCAGCGGCCGGCAGGCTGACCCGCAGCCAGGACTTCGGCCTGGTGGTCCGCCGAGGCCGCCGAGCAGGACGGCCTCGGCTGGTCGTGCACGCCATGATTCCGGTGCAGCCCACCTTGGACGCAGAGTCCAAGGTGGGCTTCGTCGTGAGCAAGGCCGTCGGCAACTCCGTCGTCCGCCACCGCGTCAGCCGCAGGCTGCGCCACGTGCTGCGGGACCGACTGGCGTCGTTGCCCGCCGGCTCGTCCCTCGTGGTGCGCGCGCTGCCCCCGGCGGCGACCGCGTCGAGCGCCGAGCTGGCCGAGGACGTCGACGCCGCGCTGCGCAGGCTGGTCAGATGACCGACCCCGCGCCCGTCCGCCCCGCGGTGCGGGTACTGGTGCTGCCGATCCGCTTCTACCAGCGGTTCATCTCGCCGTACCTGCCCCCCACCTGCCGCTTCCACCCCACGTGCAGCTCCTACGCGGTGGAAGCCCTGACCGTCCACGGTGCGCTCCGCGGCAGTTGGCTGACCGTGCGCAGACTCGGCCGCTGCGGACCCTGGCACCCTGGAGGCCTGGACCCCGTTCCGCCGAAACGGGTCCCCGACGTCGCTGCCGAGGAGTAGCTAGTGCTCAACTTCATCTACTACCCGGTGTCCTTCATCTTGTGGTGTTGGCACTGGGTGTTCGGGCGCATCTTCGGCGAGTCGAGCGGTATCGCCTGGGCCCTGTCCGTGATCTTCCTGGTCTTCACCCTGCGCGCCCTGCTGTTCAAGCCGTTCGTCGGCCAGGTCCGCTCGATGCGCAAGATGCAGGAGTTCGCCCCCGAGCTCCAGAAGATCAAGAAGAAGTACGCGAACGACCGGCAGCGCCAGGCCCAGGAGATGCAGAAGCTCCAGGCCGAGCACGGCGTGAACCCGCTCGGCGGCTGCCTGCCCATGCTGGTGCAGATCCCGGTGTTCATCGGCCTGTTCCACGTGCTGCGCTCGTTCAAGCCCGGCTGGGGCGAGGTCTACTTCTTCGACAAGGCCGGGGTGGACTCGTTCGTCCAGGCCAAGCTCTTCGGCGCGAACCTGTCGACGTTCATCACGATGCCCGCCGACCAGCTGGAGCTGTTCAGCACCTCACGCACCGCCGTCATGGCGGTCGCCATCCCGCTGGCCGTGGTCGCCGCGGTCGCCACGCACTTCACCGGTCGCCACTCGGTCGCCCGCCAGACGCAGGCGGCGGCGGAGAACCCGCAGACCGCCATCATGAACAAGCTGGTGGTCTACGTCTTCCCGCTGGGCGCGCTCGCCGGTGGTTTCTTCTTCCCCGTCGCGATCCTGCTCTACTGGCTGAGCAACAACGGCTGGACCCTGATGCAGCAGCGCGTCGTGTACGGCCGCATCGACCGCGAGGAAGCCGCGCAGAAGGCGGCGGCGATCGAGCAGCGCCAGAGCCTCGCGCCCAAGCCCGGCACGAAGCCGAAGCCCGGCGCCAAGCCGGTGCGCAACGCGGGGGTGAAGGCCGTCAACGCGAAGGCGGCGGGCCTCAAGCCGCCGACGCAGCGCCCCAAGAACGGCACGGCCCCCAAGACCACCGCCACCCCGGAGAGCGGTGCGGCGGACGAGGGCACGACGTCGGACAGCTCGGCGAACCAGATTTCCGGTCTGAGCCCAGACCGTTCCCCAAGCAAGAAGCAGGGCAACAAGAAGCGCCGCTGAGCGCTCGCGTCCCTGGAGAGGAGACAACGTGTCGGAGACGTTGCAGGCGGCCGACGTGGACGCGCCTGAGGCGGACTCGGAGGGCGTGGCGGAGAACCGGTCGTCCGGTTCCGCCGAGGACTTGCTCGTCCAGGAAGGCGACATCGCCGGTGACTACCTGGAGCGCCTGCTCGACCTGCTGGACTACGACGGCGACATCGACCTGGACGTCGAGGCCGGGCGAGCCATCGTCAGCATCGACGGCGGTGAGGACCTGGAGAAGCTCGTCGGCCCGAGGGGGACGGTCCTGGAGTCCCTCCAGGAGCTGACCCGCCTCGCGGTGCAGCAGGAGACCGGCGTGCGGAGCAGGCTCATGCTCGACATCGCCGGGTGGCGGGCGGGCAGGCGCGCCGAGCTGGCCGAGCTGGGCCGGACCACGGCGGAGAAGGTCGCCGCCAGCGGGGAGAAGGTGCGGCTGCACCCGATGACCCCGTTCGAGCGCAAGGTCGTGCACGACGCGGTCGCCTCGGTGGCGGGCGTGCACAGCGAGAGCGAGGGCGAGGAGCCCCAGCGGCGGGTCGTGGTTCTCCCGCAGAGCTGACCGCGGACGCGGCCCCAGGGCCGCGACGTGAACACGATGGCCCGGTCCCCGGTGGGGGCCGGGCCGTTCTGCTGTTCGGGGTCGTTCCGGGGGTTGGCCCGTGCTGCTGCCGGAGGCTGCGTGCTGTCCGGTCGTCCGGGGGGTGGGCGCGAGGCGGGACGGGAGTGGCAGGGCGGGCGCGAGGGGGCGCGGGGTTTGGTGGGGCGGTTTTTTCGGCTGGGCGGTTTTCCTGAGAGAACGCTTCTGGGAGAAGCGCCCGCGTCCCGGCGCTCCCGCCTCAGCCGGTCACCCCTAGCACTCGAACCCCTCCCGCGAAGGTCATCCACCCCACTCGCCAAGCCTCTTCCGCTCCCGTGTTTCACGTGAAACGGTCCGTGGATGACTCAGCTCAACCCGAGGAAGTTCCGCGTGGCCGCCTACGCGGTCGTCATCGACGACGGGAAGATGCTCCTCTCCCGCTGGATCGGCTCCGGCGAGAAGCTGTGGATCCTGCCGGGCGGAGGGATCGAGTTCGGCGAGGACCCCTACGACGCGGTCATCAGGGAGGTCCACGAGGAGACCGGGTACCACGTGGAGGTCCAGCGGCTCCTCGGGATGCAGACCTCGGTCGGCAAGCGCGTCAGCAACGTCGACGGACTGGAGTACGACTACCACCGGCTGCGCATCATCTACGAGGCCAAGGTCGTCGGCGGCGAGCTGACCTTCGAGGTGGACGGGTCCACCGACGAGGCCGCCTGGTTCCCGCTCGACCAGGTGCCCGCGCTCGACCACGTCGAGTCGGTCGACTTCGGGTTGGAACTCCTCCGCGCCGCACCGCCGCACGGGCACCTGCCGAGTTTCACGTGAAACGTGGGCGTGCGTGGAACGTGGCCGTGCCTCGGCGCGGCCACGCTGAACCGGGACGCGCTCGAACCGGACCGCGCTCGCCGAGGCGCACCGCGCCGGGACGCGCCTGACCCGTCCCCGCGTTCGTCGCTCCGCCAGACCTGAGGCGCAGCAGCACCCGAAGTCCGGTCGCACTCCGGTGCGACCCCGCCTGGAGCGCGACCCCGCGCGGTCGCGCTTGAGGTTGGCCTCACGGCCGACTCGCGCGCGTGACGTCCCCGCCCGTAGACCTCGCACGGCTGGCCCCGGCAGACCCCGGCTTCTGCCCCTGTCCGGCTGGCACCGCCCGCCTGCCGATCCGCCCACGGGCCCCACTCCCCCTGTTTCACGTGAAACACCACCCCCTGTTTCACGTGAAACAGCGTCGATCTCGTCACGGCGTTTGGCGTGTCGCCGGGGTGATCCGTCATAGTGGTCGTCGGCACAGTTCACGGGCTCGACGCCCGACGGAGGCCGCACCCCTCACCCCCACCCGCGTTCTGAGCGGCGTGTGGTTTCACGTGGAACGGGAGACATGACCGGAGAAGTTGATGCCCGCGTTGAACGGGTCTTCGGCGAGCACAGCGCGAAGGCGGTGGAGTTCACCGCCATGCTCACCGAGCACGGGGTCGAGCGCGGGCTCATCGGTCCCCGAGAGGTCGACCGCCTCTGGGAGCGGCACGTCCTGAATTCAGCCGTCGTCGCGGAGTTGCTTCCCCAGGGGAGCAAGGTCGTGGACGTAGGCTCGGGTGCGGGCCTGCCCGGCATCCCCCTGGCGATCGCTCGGCCGGATCTGGAGCTGGTGCTCCTGGAGCCGATGGCCCGCCGGGTCGCGTGGCTGACCGAGGTGGTCGACGCGCTCGGCTTGCAGGTCGAGGTGGTGCGCGGTCGGGCCGAGGAGGGGCCGGTGCGGAAGCGGCTGGCGGACAGGGACGTCGTGACGGCGCGCGCCGTGGCCCCGCTCGAACGGCTCGCCGGGTGGTGCCTGCCGCTGCTGCGACCGGGCGGCCACCTCGTCGCCCTCAAGGGCGAGAGCGCGCAGGAGGAGATCGACCGCGACGCGGAGGCGGTGCGGCGGGCCGGCGGTGTCCGGCCGCGCGTGGCCTCCTGCGGCGGTGACGTGCTCGACGTGCCGACGACGCTGGTGGTCGTCGAGCGCGCAGAACCGGCGGCCCGGAAGGACCGCAGAGCAAAAAAGGCTCGGTGAGGTGGTGGGCGGACACCTCGTCCCGGAGTTCCGGGAGCCCGCTGTTTCACGTGAAACGGCTGTTCCACGTGAAACCGAGCCGAACGAAGGTGGGGTCGGGCTGGAGTCCCGGCCTGACGACAACGCGGACCCGGTAGGAGACAGCACCGTGTGGACCCCGATCGCGGAGGAAGCAGCTCGCGCCACTAGCGTCCTGCATCCCGACTCCCTCCAACTCCCCAAGCCCACCCGGCGCCGCGTCTTGACCGTGGCGAACCAGAAGGGCGGCGTGGGCAAGACGACCAGCACGGTCAACCTCGCCGCCGCGCTGGCCATCCACGGGCTCAAGGTTCTCGTCATCGACCTCGACCCGCAGGGCAACGCGAGCACGGCGCTCGGCGTCGAGCACCGCTCCGGCACCCCGTCCGTGTACGAGGTGCTGATCGGCGAGATCTCCATCTCCGAGGCCGCCCAGCAGAGCACCGCCTCCCCGAACCTCTACTGCGTGCCCGCCACGATCGACCTCGCGGGCGCCGAGATCGAGCTCGTCTCGATGGTGGCCCGCGAGTCCCGCCTCAAGGAGGCGCTGAGCCCGGAGGCGCTGGACGACTTCCAGCCCGACTACGTGTTCATCGACTGCCCGCCGTCGCTGGGCCTGCTGACGGTCAACGCGATGTGCGCGGCCCAGGAGGTCCTGATCCCGATCCAGTGCGAGTACTACGCGCTGGAGGGGCTCGGTCAGCTCCTGCGGAACATCGAGCTGGTGCAGGCGCACCTCAACCCGCACCTGAACGTCAGCACGATCCTGCTGACGATGTACGACGGTCGCACCAAGCTCGCCGACCAGGTGACCAGCGAGGTGCGCGGCCACTTCGGCGACACCGTCCTCAAGACCGTGATCCCCCGCAGCGTGAAGGTGTCCGAGGCACCGGGCTACGGGCAGACCATCCTGGCCTACGATCCGGGCTCACGAGGCGCGATGAGCTACCTCGACGCCGCTCGGGAGATCGCGGTCTACGGCTCGGAGATGGGGTTGGCATGACGGAACAGCGCAAGGGTGGCCTGGGGCGCGGGCTCGCGGCCCTCATCCCGAGCGGCCCCCCGCCGGGTGCACCGGCCCCGCTCCGGAGCGTCCCCAGCGGCGCCCCTGCGCGACCGGCCACCGAGGAGCCGCCCGCCGCCGCTCCCCCGCCCGTCGAGGTGGCGGGCGCGGTGTACCAGGAGCTGCCGGTCACCTCGATCAGGACCAACCCGAAGCAGCCGCGTCACGTGTTCGACGAGGACGCGCTGCACGAGCTGGAGCACTCGATCCGCGAGTTCGGCCTCATGCAGCCGATCGTCGTGCGGATGCTCAAGCCGGGCGAGTACGAACTGGTCATGGGTGAGCGCCGGTGGCGCGCCACCCAGCTCGCCGGCCTGAAGACGATCCCGGCGATCGTCCGCCAGACCGCCGACGACGCGATGCTGCGGGACGCGCTGCTGGAGAACATCCACCGCGTGCAGCTGAACCCGCTCGAAGAGGCAGCGGCGTACCAGCAGCTGCTGCAGGAGTTCGACGTCACCCACGAGGAGCTGGCGGAGCGGATCGGCCGCAGCCGCCCGGTCGTCACCAACACGATCCGGCTGCTGAAGCTCCCGCTCCCCGTGCAGCGGCGGGTGGCGGCGGGTGTGCTGTCGGCCGGTCACGCGCGGGCGCTGCTCGGCCTGGACGACCCCGGCGCGCAGGAGGACCTGGCGACCCGGATCGTCGCCGAGGGCATGTCGGTGCGGGCGACCGAGGAGGCCGTCGTGCTGGCGAGGGGCGCGGAGCCCACGAAGGCGAAGCAGGCGAAGCGGAAGCCGGTGGAGGCGCCGGGGCTGCAGGAGCTGGCGGAGCGGCTGTCGGACAACTTCGACACGCGCGTGAAGGTCGAGCTGGGTCAGCGGAAGGGCCGGATCGTCGTCGAGTTCGGCTCGGTGGACGACCTGGAGCGGATCATCGGTCTCATGTCGCCGGAGGGGGCCCACCAGGGCCGTTCCGACAGCATGGGATGACCCCAGGGACTTATGTAACGGTGACGAATACGGCCCGTGTCCACGTGGACACGGGCCGTATTCGTTAAAAAAGTTCAGCAAATCGGGTTCAGCGGGACACCGCGCGCTCGATCAACGCCGCGTAGATCTCGCCGAGCGACGTGCCCGCCGCCTCCACCGCCATCGGCAGCGTCGAGGTCTCGGTCAGCCCCGGCGACACGTTCACCTCCAGGAAGTGCACGGTCCCGTCCGGCTCCACGATCGCGTCGGTCCGCGACACGTCCCGCAGCCCGAGCAGCCGGTGCGCCGACACCGCCAACTCCCCCACCGCCTTCGCCGTCGCCTCGTCCAGGCGCGCGGGCGCGTGGAAGTCGGTCAGCCCGGCGGTGTACCGGGAGGTGTAGTCGTACACCCCGCTCTCCGGCACGATCTCCACCGGCGGCAGCGCGTGCGGCCCGTCCGGGCCGTCGACCACCGCGACCGCCACCTCGACGCCCTCGACGAACCGCTCCGCCAGCACGGTGTCCCCGTACGCGAGGCAACCGACCATCGCGGACGGCAGGTCCGCGGCGTCGCGCACCACCTGCGCGCCCAGCGCGGACCCGCCCTGCGCGGGCTTGAGCATCAGCGGCAGGCCCAGCCGGTCGATCATCGAGTCGAGCACGGGCCGCGCGCCCAGCTCGCGGAACGTCGCGTGCGGCAGGACGGCCCACTCCGGCGTGGCCAGCCCGGCGCGGGACAGCTCGCCCTTCGCGGTCGGCTTGTCCCACGCCCGGCGGCACGCGCGCGAGTCGGCGCCGACGAACGGCACCCCGGCCAGCTCCAGGATGGTCTGCACCGAGCCGTTCTCGCCCTCGCCGCCGTGCAGGGCGACCACCACGGCGTCCGGCCGGTGCTCCTTCAGCCTGCTGAGGAGCTGCCCGTCGGCGTCCCACTCCTCCACGACCAGACCGGCCGAGCGCAGAGCGGCGGTGAGCCTCCGACCGGATCGCAGGCTCACCTCCCGCTCGTGCGAAAGGCCACCGGACAGCACTGCGACCCAGCGGTTGGACAACGTCAACTCCTGATCATGCGGTGTCGGGCGAGGGGGCCTGCGGACCGGAGACGGCGCGACCCGTGGCGGGCCCGAACGTCTCGTGCAGCTCCATCTCGTCCTTGATGACGTTCGCCAGTCGGCGGACGCCTTCCCGGATGCGCTCCGGCGTCGGGTAGCAGTACGAGATGCGCAGCTGCCTGCTGCCCAGCCCGTCCGCGTAGAAACCGGTGCCCGAGGCGTACGCCACCCGCTGCGTGATCGCGCGCGGCAGCATCGCCTTGGTGTCGATGCCCTCCGGCACGGTCAGCCACACGTAGAACCCGCCGTCGGGCTTGTTCCACGTGGAACCAACCGGCATGTGCTGCTCCAGAGCGGAGATCGCCGCGTCCCGGCGCTCGCGGTAGGCCTCGCGGTAGGTCTTGATCTGGCCCTTCCAGTCGTGCGTCTCCAGGTAGCGGGAGACGATCATCTGGTTGAGCGTGGGCGGGCACAGCGTGGCGGACTCGGCGGCCAGCACCAGCTTCTCCCGCACGGCGTGCGGCGCGAGCACCCAGCCGACCCGCAGGCCGGCGGCGAAGGTCTTGGAGAACGAGCCCAGGTAGACCACGTTGTCCGGGTCGCTGGAGCGCAGCGCCGGGTAGGTCTGGCCGTCGAAGCCGAGCAGCCCGTACGGGTTGTCCTCGACCACGAGGATGTTGTGCTGGCGGCAGATCTCCAGCACCTCGGCCCGCCGCTGCACGGCCAGCGTGACGCCGGCGGGGTTGTGGAAGTTCGGGATCGTGTACAGGAACTTGATGCGGCGCCCGGCGCGCTCGACGCCCGCGATCGCCTCCCGCAGCGCCTCGGGCACCAGGCCCTCGGCGTCCATGCCCACGTGCACGACCTGCGCCTGGTAGGCGGCGAACGAGCCGAGCGCGCCCACGTACGACGGGCCCTCGGCGAGCACCACGTCACCGGGGTCGCAGAACAGCCGGGTGACCATGTCCAGGCCCATCTGGGAGCCGACGGTCACCACGACGTCGTCCGGGTGCGCGGAGACGCCCTCCAGGGCCATCACGTCGCAGATCTGCTCGCGCAGCACCGGGATGCCCTGCGCGGAGCCGTACTGGAGCGCCACGAGCCCGTCGGTGGCCAGGAGCTGGCCGACCTCGGCGCTCAGCGACTCCATCGGGAGCGCGGCCAAGTGGGGCATCCCGCCCGCCAGCGACACCACCTCGGGACGGCTCGCCACCGCGAACAGCGCCCGGATCTCCGATGCCGTCATGCCCGCGGTGCGCGCCGCGTACCTGCGCAGATGCGGGTCGAGACTTCTGGGGCCCTGCTTGGCGGGCTGTCCGGGTGCGGTCATTGGGGGCACTCCGTGGTGGCTGCGTACCGGGAAGGTCGGTCCCGGCTGAGTGTAACCACCGTCCCGTTCAGGGCATCCCGCTTCCGGGCCGGGGTCACATCCGCCTATCCTCATGGTGGTTCGCCTTGCGGTTAACAATCTGGAGGTCCGGGTGTCGCGTCGCGTCGTTGGCGTCACGCTGGACAACCTGGAGCACCTGTCCAAGCACGGGCGGACGTGCGTGTTCTGGGAGCTGGCGCCGCACCTCAAGGAGCAGGCCGAGGAGTTCGGGGACACCGAGTTCGAGAAGGAGGCCTGGGTCTCCAGCGTGCTGCTGGAGTGGGGCTCCTGCGGTCGCATCATCTACTGCGACGGCATCCCCGCGGGCTCGGTCTTCTACGCTCCCCCGGCCGCGGTCCCCCGCTCCCTGGCGTTCCCGACGTCCCCGGTGAGCCCGGACGCGGTGCTGATGACCTCGCTGGAGGTGCTGCCGGAGTTCCGCGGCGGCGGCCTCGCGAGGGTCCTGGTGCAGGGCGTGGCGAAGGACCTGACCCGGCGCGGCGTGAAGGCGATCGAGGCCTTCGGCGACAACCAGCCCTCCGAGGACAAGCCGTCCTGCGTCACCCCGGCCGACTTCCTGCTTCAGGTGGGCTTCAAGACCGTCCGCCCCCACCCGCGCTGGCCGAGGCTCAGGCTGGAGCTGCGCAGCGCGTCGTCGTGGAAGGAAGACGTCGAGGCGGCCCTGGAGCGCCTGCTGAACACCGTCACGGTCACCACGGCGGAACCGAGCTTCCGTCCCGCCTGAGGGACGCTCAGGCGGTCGCAACGGGCTCGTGGGCCTGTGCGGTCGCCCCGCAGCACCACCTGCTGATGACGAAGGCCCCGGTTTCACGTGAAACCGGGGCCTTCGTCGTACACGTTCAGCGGCTGTCAGCCCGCCTGCGGCGTCACCTCGTGGCGGACCAGGTCGGCCAGGGAGAAGGTGCCCGTCGGCTGGTCGTTCTTGCCCAGTAGGTACAGGCGCTTCACCGCCACCAGCACGCCCTCGGCCACCACGTCGCGGAACGCCGGGTTCATCAGGCGCTCGCGGTCGCCCGCGTTGGTCAGGTAGCCCATCTCCACGCGGACCGCCGTGCAGCGGGTCATCCGCAGCATGTCCCACGACCTCGGGTGGGTGCCGCAGTCCTGCATCCCGGTGCGCGCCACGATCTCGCGCTGGATGAAGCCCGCCAGGCCCTCGCCGACCGTGGACGACGTGCCGTTGCCGGTGCCGTAGTGGAAGCTCGCCACGCCCGACGCGTGCGGGGACCGGTTCGCGTCCAGGTGCAGCGACAGGATCAGGTCGGCGCCCGCGTCGTTCGCGAACCTCGCCCGCTCGCTCTCGTCCGGGTTGTTGTTCGGCCCCCTGGTCAGCAGGGCCTCCATGCCGGTGGCGGCCATCTTGCCCTCGAGCAGGCGCGCCAGGTCCAGCATCAGGTCGGCCTCGGCGACGCCGTCGACCACCACGCCGCGGTCGTCACCGCCGTGACCGGGGTCGATGATGATGCGCTTGCCGGACAGCCTCGGGCCCGCCCTGCGCACCCGCTCCTGCTCGCGCAGGAACACCGGCCTGCCGCCGCGCACCTTCGGCTGGAGCTGGCGCAGCGCGCGCACCGTGTCCGGGCCGCACATGCCGTCCACGACGAGGCCGTAGTCGCTCTGGAAGCTGCGCAGGGCCTGCTCGGTCTGCTGGCCGAACTCGCCGTTCGCGCGCCCGGCGTCGTAGCCCAGCTCCAGCAACCGCTCCTGGAGGGTCAGCACGTCGTCGCCGGTCACCGGCTGGGCGATCAGGAACGCCAGCGGGCGGTCGCCGAGCCGGTAGTTCGCGTCGCGCAGCGCGCGGTACGTGGCCGGACCGACCAGGCCGTCGGTGATGAGGCCGCGCTGCTGCTGGAAGGTGCGCACCGCGTGTTCCACCGACAGGTCGAACACCCGTGACGCGTGCGGATCGGTCAGCAGACCCAGCTTGGTGAGGGTGGCCCTGACCTCGGCCACGTCCTGGCCGACATCGCCGCGGCGGAGTAGCAGCATTCACCCCTCGCTCACTACGGGCGTCGACTACGGGCCGACGCTAGACATATCGCTCTATTGTGCCCCTGCCACAGCGGCGGACTCACCCAGGGCTAGCAGGAAACCCACACGGGCCACACGAACGTGGCCCGCCCGCCTTATCGAAAGACGGACGGGCCACGTAACAGAGCTGCGCCCAGTGGGCGTCAGATGTGTCTCAGAGAACGTCGGCGAGGTCGTTCAGCAGCGCCGCCTTCGGCTTGGCGCCCACGATCTGCTTCACGGCGCGACCGCCCTGGAACAGGATCAGGGTGGGCACCGACATGATCTGGTAGTCGCGGGCGATGCCGGGGTTGGCGTCGATGTCCAGCTTCGCGACGGTGATCTTGTCGGCGTGCTCGGCCGCGATCTCCTCCAGCACCGGGGCGACCATCTTGCACGGGCCGCACCAGGTCGCCCAGAAGTCGACCAGGACGGGCTTCTCGCTGGTCAGCACGTCGTCGGCGAAGGTCTTGTCGGACACGACCACGGTCGAGCCTGCCATGTGTTCTCTCCTCGGGTGGGGGTGGGGATCAGCCGGTGGTGGCGGGTTCGCCGTAGCCGCCGCCGACGTGCTCGGCGGTGACGGCGGCCTCGCCCGCGCCGTGCTCGGCCAGCCAGCGCTCGGCGTCGATCGCGGCCGAGCAGCCGGAACCGGCGGCGGTGATGGCCTGGCGGTAGGTGTGGTCCACCAGGTCACCGGCGGCGAACACGCCGTCGACGTTGGTGTAGGTGCTGTGCGGCTGGACCTTGACGTAGCCCTCGTCGTCCACGTCGACCTGGCCGCGCACCAGGGCGCTGCGCGGGTCGTGGCCGATCGCCAGGAAGAAGCCGGTGAACGGGTGCTCGGCGGTCTCGCCGGTCCTGGTGTCGCGGATCTTCAGCCCGGAGACCGCGCCGCCCGTCCCGACGACCTCGGTCACCTCGGAGTTGAGCAGCCACTTGATCTTCTCGTTGGCGCGGGCGCGCTCCAGCATGATCCGCGAGGCGCGGAAGTCCTCACGCCGGTGGATGATCGTGACCGAGCGGGCGAACCGGGTGAGGAAGGTGGCCTCCTCCATCGCGGAGTCGCCACCGCCCAGCACCGCGATGTCCTGGTCGCGGAAGAAGAAGCCGTCGCAGGTCGCGCACGCGGACACGCCGCGACCGAGCAGCTCCTGCTCGCCGGGGACGTTCAGGTAGCGCGCGGCGGCGCCCATCGCCAGCACGACGGCCTTGGCCGCGTAGCGGGTGCCGTTGGCGGTGACGTACTTGACGTCGCCCTCCAGCTCCACCGCGTCCACGTCCTCGGCCCGCAGCTCGGCGCCGAACCGCTTCGCCTGCTCCCGCATCTGCTCCATGAGGTCGGGCCCCATGATGCCGTCCCGGAAACCGGGGAAGTTCTCCACCTCGGTCGTGGTCATCAGCGCGCCGCCGTACTGCGAGCCCTCGAACACCAGCGGTTCGAGCTGCGCGCGGGCGGCGTAGACCGCCGCGGTGTAACCGGCGGGCCCTGATCCCACGATGATCAGGTTCCGAACGTCCGACACCCTACGACCTCCGTTTGACGCGACAGGCGTGCATCGTGCTCAACGGATCGTAGGGCGCGGTAATTCCAGCGGGGCGCAGTGAGGTCGGCAACGGCCCGAGGTGTCGCCCGAGCTGGCGCAGCGCACTCGCCCGTGCCCGCTGCGTCACCACCCGAACCCGGCGCTGGGCGCCCCGACCGCCACCATCGGGTTCCCGGCGCGGCAGGCGGGACTAGCGGTTGATCACCTCGTCGGCCAGCACGCCCGCCGGGTTCGTCGGGCCGCAGGTCTTCGGGTCCAGCACGATCACGCGCCACGAACCGGGCTTGCCGCCCGGCAGGATCGACATCACCGCGTCCCTGCCGTCCAGCTTCACCGGCGCGAAGCCGACCGGCGTCGACGTCACGCCGCCGCCCGCCAGGCACTGCTCCAGCTTCTCCGGGCTCTCCAGCTGCCCGTAGTCCTTCGCCGCGAGCACCTCGCCGAACACCGGGCCGAAGTTGCCGCCCTCCACCTCCGGCACCCCCGGAGAGGTCGACGTGGGGGCCGCGCTCGGCTGGCCGACGACGTTGTCACCGGCGCCCGGCTGCGGCACCACGACCACGGCGACGCCCACCACGGCCGCCGCGGCGGTCAGCAGGCCCGCGCCCCAGCCGAGGCGCTTGCGCCTGCGCGCGGCCAGGTCGACCACGTTCGACGGGGGGTGCGCGGCCGTCCTGGGGGCCACGGGTGCGGCGAAAGCCGGGAGCTGCCGCTGCGCGGGGTAACCCGCCCCAGGGAGCGCGGGAGCGACCGCGGTCTGCTGCGGGATGCCCGGTGCGCCGACCTGCGCAACACGACTGCGCTGTTCGGCTGCGATCACGTCATCCAGTCGGGCGGCGATGTCTTCAGGCATCCGGGGGACCGGGAGGTTGCTCAGCGCACCCAGGTCGCTCAGCGTGGCGTCGAGCGCTGCGAGGATCTCCTGGGCTTCGGCGTCGTCGGCGATGCGCTCGCGGAGCTCGTTCTCCTCCTGCGCTGTGAGGGCGCCGGCGTGCAGGTCCGCCAGTAGGTCGACGGACCACGGCGGCCCCGGACGCCGCACATTGCCGGTCATCGTTCCTCCCACTGACGTTGCTGCTTGACACCATCACCTGGGACGTTCGCACTTGCACTCTGGTTCCGGAGGTGCCCCAGAACTTTGGCCAGCTTGGCCCTGCCGCGGGCGCACCGCGACTTCACCGTCCCCTCGGCGATGCCGAGCAACCGCGCGGTCTCGGCGACCGAGTACCCCTCCACGTCCACCAGGACGATCGGGGCGCGCTGCTCCTCGGGCAACTCGTTCAGCGCAGCCTGGACCACCAACCGGGTTTCCCGTTCACTCATTGCGTCACGCGGAGCAACCGGCTCGCCGGGCCCTGCCTCGGGCAGCGGCACGGTCGGCCTTGTTTGTCGCCGCCGCAACCGGTCCAGGCAGGCGTTCACGACTATTCGGTGCAGCCAGGTCGTGACCTGCGACTCCGCCCGGAACCCGGCCGCGGCCCGGAACGCCGAGATGAACGCCTCCTGGAGCGCGTCGGCGGCCTCGTCCGGGTCGCGCAACGTCCGCAGCGCGACCGCCCACATCCGATCCCGGTGGCGTTTGACCAGCTCGGAGAAGGCGTGGGGGTCACCCGCGGCGTGAGCCGAGATGAGTTCGGCGTCCGAGCTGGCTGCGGCGGTCACGCGGGAGAGCGTATCGGCTCACCGGCGTGCTACCGCCAGTGCGGGTGTGGAATCCCGCCGCCCTCGAAGGCCCCTGACGGCCGAACGGCGGGTCCCCCACAAGTGGGGACCCGCCGTCCGGGAAGAGCGGGCGAGCGTCCTACTGGGCCCGCACGTAGACCACCTCGGCGATCTCGGACTGGCTGCCCCTGTCGTTCTCGGCCAGCTTCGTCACCCACACCAGCAGGTGCTGCGAGGCCTCGTGCTCGCCCAGCTGCAGCTGCGTCTGCCCGGCCGACAGCGTCGCCTGGGCGATCACCTTGGTCTGCTCCAGCGGCGCGTCGTTGGACGGCGCCGTCCGGATCTCCACGACCGTGCCCGCGCTCGGCGACGTCACCGACACCGACGCCATCCGCAGCGGCTCCGCGAACGAGGCCATCAGCCCGATGCCCGGCTTCAGCGCCGGGAACGGCTGCGCGTACTCCTCGGTCTGCCACACCGTGGTCGGGTTGTTGTCCACGGCCCGGTTGGCCCGGTTCGGGTTGTCCGGCTTGTTCGTCACGTCGTACACGCCCACCGCCGCGGGCTGCACCGGCTCGGCGGGCACCGGCGCGTCGGGCTGGCCCGGCTGGGACGACTGGCCGACCACCACGGTCGGCCCGCTGCCCTTGGACGTGTCCGTGCTGAAGAAGCTGACGATCTGGAAGCCCAACCACCCGATGACCACGAGCGTCAGCAGCGCGAGCACGCCGACGCTGATCATCAGCTTCCGGTTGTGCTCCCGCCCGGCGACGGGCCGCTGGGTCGTCCACACGACCCCGTCGTCCTTGCCGCCGCCGACCGGCTCGATCATCGCCGTCTGCGCCTCGGACCGGGAGATCTGGTCCAGCACCTGCAGGATCGCCGCGCTGGTGCGGATGCCGCCCGGCGTGTCCTGGAGGCTCCGCACGGCCACTGACGACAGCTCGTGCGGCAGGAGCGGGTTCAGCGCGCTCGGCGCGACCGGCGAGCCGTCCTGACCGGTCTGCGCCGCCCGGTAGCCCTCGGGCGCGCCGGGCAGCGGCCACCTCGCGGTCAGCAGCAGGTACAGCAGGGCGCCGAGGCCCCGGACGTCGTCGCGCGCGATCGCGTCCGGCCTGGGACCGGGGAACGCCAGCCGCAGCCTGCCCTCCGGGGTGACCCGGACGCGCTGCGGGTGGTCCACGCCGAGCACGAGGCCCGCGTGGTGCGCGCCCTCGACGGCCGCCGCCAGGTGCTCGACCAGCGTGGTCGTCGCGCCCGCGCTCAGCGCCCCGCCCGCCAGCAGCTCCACCAGGTCGGTGCCCTGGGTCCAGTCGGCGACGATGATCGCGAGGATGCCCTCGGTGAACTTCACGCCGTTGCCCGGCGTGAGCACCTCCATCACCCGAGCGACACCGGGGTGGGTGAAGCTGGACGCGTGCATGGCCCGCTCGGCGGTCCGCTTCGCCCGCGTGGCCGCCGCGTGGTCGGTGTGGACCCCGACCAGCACGGTGAGGGCCACGTCGCGGCCCAGCTGCCCGTCACGGGCGTGCCAGAGCTGCGCGTCGCACCGGTTGTCCCGCCCGCACAGCGCCAGCAGCCGGTACCTGCCGTCGCCGATGACCCCGCCGGGAACCAACGGGGTGCTGTGGGCCTGACCGCCGCTCACGCTGCCGAGCGTACGGGAAGTGGACGTCGCCCCGCGTTCACCGGCGACGCACCAGGCGGATCACCTTGTCGAGCGCGGGCTTGACCTCGGGCACCCGGAACAGCGCCATCAGCCCGAAGCTCAGCGGGAGCCCGACGACGGTCTGGACGACCAGCTCGCACGCGGCCGTCGGCACCGGGCTCTCCAGCCCCAGCACCGACACCAGGCCCCACGCGAGACCCGTCGCCACGCCGAACCCGATCGCCGACGCCACCACGGACAGGCACACCGTCCACACGGTGTACCCGGTGCGCAGCCTGCCCAGCCGCACCCGCAGCCACAGCTGGCCGACCAGGCAGCCGACCACGAAGCTCAGCGACATCGCGATGGACACGCCCGCCGCCAGCTTGTCCGGGGGCGAGATCGCCAGGAACGCGTACAGCAACCCGATCCGGACCACGACGATGATCCCCTGGATGATCGTCGGCGTCCGCGCGTCCTTGAGCGCGTAGAACACCCGCAGCTGGAGCAGCGTGATCGCGTACGGCACCAGGCCGAACGCGGACAGCGCCAGCGCCGTGCCGACCCGCTCGCCGCCCTCCAGGCCGGACGCGCCGTGCGAGAACACCGCGACGCCGATCGACACGCCCGCGACCGTCATCAGCGCGCTGAACGGCATGAGCATGATCGCCGACATCCGGTTGCCCAGCGACAGGTCGCCGACCAGGGACTGGGTGTCGTCCTCGGCCGCCGCCCTGCTCATCTTGGGCATCAGCGCGGTCAGCAGCGACACGCCCAGCACGCCGTACGGCACCTGCGCGACGAGCCACTGGAAGTTGTACGCGGTCAGCGCGCCCTCGCCGTTCATGGCGACGCGGGTCAGCACGATCATGCTGACGAAGCCGAGGCCCACGTACAGCAGCACCCAGAACGCCAGCCCGCCGAACTCGGCGAGCCTGCGGTCCCAGCCCCACCGCCAGCGGAACTTGAACCCGGTCCGCTTCATCGCGGGCAGCAGCACCGACGCCTGCACCGCGACGCCGAGCATCGTGCCGAGGCCCAGGATCAGCAGCTTCGGCTCGCCCATCCGCACCGGGTCCATCGAGATCTCGCCGGGGACCAGCGCGTAGACCGCCAGGGTCACGATCACCACGACGTTGTTCAGCACCGGGGCCCAGGTGGGCAGGCCGAACACGTTCTTGGTGTTCAGGATCGCGCCCAGCAGCGCCGACAGGCCGTAGAACACGATGCCCGGCAGCACCAGGTAGGCGAAGGCGGTGACCAGCTCGGGCCTCGCCTGGTCCGCGTCGCCGACGAACAGCGCCGTCAGCAGCGGGGCGCAGGCGAGCGCGATGAGCGTGCCGATGCCCAGCAGCGTCACCGCCATGGTGATCAGCCACTGCGCGTAGGACTCCCCGCCGTCGGGGTCCTCCTTCTCGGCGCGCACCAGCATCGGGATGGCCACGCTGGTGAGCACGCCGCCGAGCAGCAGCTCGTTGATCATCGTGGGCAGCGTGGTCGCCGCCTGGTACGAGTCGTTCAGCGCGCCCGAGCCGATGATCGTGATGAGCATCAGCTTGGACAGCAGGCCGGAGGCGCGGCTGACGATCGTGGCGATGGCCATCGAGCCGCTGGCCTGCGCCAGCGACGGCCCTTGCTTGGACTGCTCTCGTGCTGTGGTGGGTCCGCTCAACTCGCGCTCGACTTCTCCGGCGTGGCCGGCATCTGGTCCTCGTGCTTGGTCTCGTTCGCCACCTGCGCGGCCGCCGCCCGCGACGCCCGCACCCGCCGGTAGATCCGGCGCCCGGACAGCAGGACGAGCAGCGCCGCCGCCGCGCCCGTGATGACGATGGTGATGGTCCCGTAGGAGTTGGAGGACACCTCCAGCCGGGCGCGGTCGCCCAGCTCGATGCCGTTCGGCGTGGTCAGCCGCACGTGCACGCTGAACTTGCCGAACCGCAGCGCCTCCAGCGGCACCATGACCTGGCGCGCGCCGCGCGCGGGCAGCACCAGGTCCGGCATCTGCGTCACGGTGACGCCGGGGACGTCCTCGACGACGACCCGCACCGTGACGCGCACGTCCAGCTTGTTGGAGATGTTCACCGGCAGCGGGCTGTTGTCCGAGCCGAGCAGGATCGGGCTGGCCGGCTCCGCCACCGTGACCTGGGACTCCAGGCCGTCGATGCGGTCGAGGCCGATGGTCAGCGCGCGCCGGGCCGCGGCCTCGTCGCCGCGCCACGCCCCGGAGGCCGCGCGCAGCAGCGCCAGCCGGAGCGGGGCCACCAGGTCCTCGGGCTTGGCGGCCTCGGCGTCCTGCTGGCTCATGGCGGACGCGATGTCCTGCACGCCGCGCCACGCACGGGCCAGCTCGGTGGTCACCGCCGGGGACACCTCGGTGGCGCCCGCCTCGACCGGGTAGCTCAGCGCCGCGCTCTGCCCGCCGGGCGTGGTGTCCAGCAGCGACTCCAGGCCCGCCGGCTTGGCGTAGCCGCCCGCCACCAGCGACTTCATCGTCTGCAGGAACATGGAGATCTCGCCCTCGGGGGCGTTCCACCGCCGGGGCGGGGCGACCACGACGTTCTGGTCGTTGCCCTGGAACCCGGTGCGGAACGCCAGCGCCGCGAGCGCGTTCTGCACCGACACGGCCTGCTCGGTGCTGGCCGTGGTGGCGCCCGCGATCGGGCTGGCCGAGCCGACCAGCGCGTCGGACACCATGGTGTCGACGCGGGCGGCCGAGGCCTTCTTGTCCCCGCCGACGGTCACCGGACCGGTGCCCGTCGTGCCCGCGACGGCGGGCTGCTCCAGCACGAGGCCGGTGACGCCCTGGCCGGTCAGCCGGTCGAGGGTGGCCTGGTCGAGGACGCCGTCCTCGGGCCACACCACGCCCTGCAGCGGCTTCTGGGACTCCAGCACGTCGCCGACCACCTGCGCGCCCTCGGTCAGCGCGTTCGAGGCCAGGTCGCCGAGCCCGGCGCGGTTCAGCGCCACCAGGTCGGCGTCCGCGTCGGCCAGCGCGACCACGCACTTGCCGGACACCTGCCTGCGCAGCTGGTCCAGCCACAGCTTGGCGTCGTCGGCGCCCTTGCCCGCGCCGAGGCCGCGCACCTGGTAGCCCTGGGACATGATCTTGACGGTGCGCAGCAGGTCGGGGTCGACGGCCAGGCAGACCGACCCGGTCAGCTCGCCGTCCAGCGCCGACTTGTAGCCCTCCAGCAGGCCGTACAGCCTGCCGCCGCGCGCCAGCGAGGCCGCGAGCTCGTCGTCGGTCAGCACCGACCGGTCACCGGGGAGCTGCTCGACCAGGCGCGGCCGGTCGGCCAGCGGCCACAGCAGCGTCAGCCTCGAACCGCCGCCCGGCGCGTTCTGCGTCGAACCGCCGGGGACGGTCAGGACCGGCAGCAGCGTGCTGAGCGCGGCCAGCCGCGCCCGCCCGCCGAAGTCCGGGGTTCCGTTGATGTTGGCCAGCACCGGGTAGATGCCGGGCTCGTCCACCCGCAGCGACTTGGGGTCGTTGCCGTGCAGCGGCACGGTCAGGGTGAAGTCCTTGCTCTCGCCGCGCTCCAGCTTGTCGGCGATCTTGGTGAACAGCGGCTGCTCGACCTCGGAGTCGGCGCCCTCGCGCAGCGCCGTGCGAACTTCCTCCTCCTTGGTCAGCGCGTTGCCGCGCTCCAGCCTCAGGTCGATGTCGCGCAGCAGGCGGTCACCGACGTTGGTGACCTTGCCGCTGATCGTGACCGAGTCGCTGCTGCCCGCCATCACCACGCGCGGGCTGAGCTGCTCCACATCGAGCCTGAGGAAGGTCTGCGGCTGCGGACCTTGCTTCGACACCGCCCGCGTGGCCCAGACCTGGGTCGCGGGTGGTGGTTCTCCGATGGTGCTGCGGGCTTCCGCCTCCGGGGAGTCGGCGCTCGCCGCGGGCGCGGTGGTCGCACCCGCGACGAGCAGCGTCGACACCGCGGCCAGCACGGACAGCAGCCGTTTCACGCCGACTCCGCTCCATCCAGGTCAACGCCGAACTCGGCGAGCAGTTCGGCGGCGCGGCGCACCAGGCGCCGCTCGTCCGCGTAGGCGAGCCGTTCGTCCAGTTCGCCAAGGGGCACCCACGCCACCTCGGTGACCTCCACGTCTTCGTCGGAAAGGTCGCCGCCCAGCGCTTCGAGGAGGAAGTGGTGGACGGTCTTGTGGACCCTGCGGTCCTCGGCTGCGAACCAGTAGTCGATCGAGCCGAGCCGCCGCATTACCCTGCTATGAATACCGGTTTCCTCCCGGACCTCTCGCACCGCGGTCCGCTCCGGGGTCTCACCAGGCTCTATGTGCCCCTTCGGCAGCGACCACAGGAGCCTGCCGCGCCGATCCAGCCGCCCGATGACGGCCGCGCGGCCTCGGGTGACGTCCACCACGAGCCCTCCCGCGGACGTCTCGTCCACCGACTTCAACCGCCGACCGCGCCGCCGGGGCCTGCGCCTCGGGGCCGGTCCGCCGGTGCCGCCGGACGACTGGGACATGGCCCTGATGGTAGTGCGGGGGCGACGCCACGGGCCGTCTCCCGATCATCGCCGGGGGTAACCGCTTTGCCAGGGCGGATACGCTGCCTCTTCGTGTCTGGTTCGAACGCGTCCACCGCTCAGGACAATGCCCTCGTGGAGCTGCTCAGCGACCTCCCCGTGGCCGACGAGCTCGCCGCCCGCTTCGCCGAAGCGGGGCACCGGCTGTACCTCGTCGGCGGGAGCGTGCGCGACGCGCTGCTCGGGCGGTCGTCCGGGGGTGACTTCGACCTGGACTTCACCACCGACGCGCGACCGGAGCAGATCCAGCGGCTGCTGTCCGGCTGGGCCGACGGGCTGTGGGACACCGGCATCGCGTTCGGCACGGTCGGCGCGACCAAGCACGGCCGGACCGTCGAGATCACGACCTTCCGCGCGGACTCCTACGACGGGGTGACCCGCAACCCCGAGGTGACCTTCGGCGACACCGTCGAGGGCGACCTGGTCCGGCGCGACTTCACGGTCAACGCGATGGCGTTCGACGTGGCGGCCCGCGAGCTGATCGACCCGACCGGCGGTCGCGAGGCGCTCGCCGCGATGGTGCTGGACACGCCCGCGACGCCGCAGCAGTCGTTCGGCGACGACCCGCTGCGGATGCTGCGCGCGGCCCGGTTCGTGTCGCAGATCGGGTTCACGCCCGCCGACCGGGTGGTCGAGGCGATGACCGCCATGGCGGGCGAGCTGGAGCGGATCACGCCGGAGCGGGTGCAGCAGGAGCTGTCGAAGCTGCTGTGCGGCGCGCACCCGAGGCGCGGCGTCGAGCTGTTCGAGTCCACCGGGCTCGCGGCCGTGGTGCTGCCCGAGCTGCCCGCGATGCGGCTGGAGATCGACGAGCACCACCAGCACAAGGACGTGTTCGACCACTCGCTGGTCGTGCTCCAGCAGGCGATCGACCTGGAGGACGAGGACAACTCCCCCGACCTGGTGCTGCGGCTCGCGGCGCTGCTGCACGACATCGGCAAGCCGGGGACGCGGCGGTTCGAGTCCGGCGGCGGCGTCTCGTTCCACCACCACGAGGTGCTGGGCGCGAAGATGGTGCGCAAGCGCTTGCGGGCGCTGCGGTACTCCAAGGAGGTCGTGGAGGAGGTCGCCCAGCTGGTGTACCTCCACCTGCGGTTCCACGGGTACGGCAACGGCGAGTGGACCGACTCGGCGGTGCGCCGCTACGCCACCGACGCGGGTCCGCTGCTGAGCAGGCTGCACAAGCTCGTGCGGGCCGACTGCACCACGCGCAACAAGCGCAAGGCGAACGCCCTCCAGCGCACGTACGACGGCCTTGAGGAGCGGATCGACCGGCTGGCCGCCGAGGAGGACCTGCGCCGGGTGCGTCCTGACCTGGACGGCAACGAGATCATGCGGCTGCTCGGGCTGCCGCCGGGGCCGCAGGTCGGGCGGGCGTGGAAGTTCCTCAAGGAGCTGCGGCTGGACCGGGGGCCGCTGGACCGCGACGAGGCCGAGGTGGAGCTGCTGGCCTGGGCGCGCGCCGAGGGCATCGGGTCGGTGGGATCCCAGGCCGCTGCCGGAGCGGCCTGGGCGTCCGGTGGGGCGGCGGCCGAGGGGGTGCCCGAAGGGGCTGACTCCGCGGGCGCTCCCGAGGTCGAGTAGCGGCAAAGCCCTGGTCAGGGCGCTGCGGGCGGGAACAGGCCCGAGCGCAATGACCACCCGGAGTGACCAATTTGCTCCGAAGTGTTAGCGAAGTGTCTGCCGGTTGCGAGAGCATGACCCTGTGTGCGCCCGACGCGCACAGGGGGTGATGACGCATGAACGCCTGGGGACTGTCCGCCACTCGCGGCACCCGGTTGCCGGACCTCGAACTGCTCGACGAGCGGCAGCGGGCCGTGCTGCGCTGCCTGGCCAGGGGGTTGGCCGACCACGAGATCGCCGGGGTGCTCCGGCTGACCAGCAGGCAGGTCGGCGGGGAGGTGGCGGAGATCCTGCGCAGGCTCAACCTGCGCGACCGGATCTCCGCCGTCGTCTTCGCCCACGAGGCGGGGATGATCCGGATGCCGCTACCGGTGCCCCGCTGAGCCGCCGCCCGGCCGGGCGAGCAGCAGGTGGCCGAGCGCGCCGACCGGGTGGACCAGCGCCGCGGCCAGCACCAGGCCGGGCGAGCGGCCGTCGTGGGCCACCAGCGCGGCGGCCACCGACACGGCGACGACCTGCGTGACGTTGAAGAGGGTGTCGTAGAGCGCGAACACCCGCCCGCGCACCTCGTCGCCGATCTCGGCCTGCACCGCCGCGTCCGCGCAGAGCTTCACCACCTGGCCCGCGAAGGTCAGCAGGAACGCCGCCGCGAGCACGGCGGGCAGCCGCATCGGCAGCCCGAGCCCGAGCTGGGTGAGGGCGGCGAGCCCGAGCGCGCCCGGAACGACCCGCGCGCGGCCGAGCGCGCCCACGAGCCGGTCGGTGACCAGGCCCGCCAGCAGCACGCCCGCGCCACCGCAGGCGGCGACCTGGCCGAGCCCGGCCAGCCCCGCGCGGAACGGGCCCTGGTCGGTGAACGAGTTGCGCATCAGCAGCAGCGTGACCACCAGCGACATCCCGAACGCCATCCGGTGCGCCACCAGCGCGGCCAGCGCCGACCGCACCGCGGGCGTCCGCAGCACGGCCCCGCCCCCGTCCAGGAGGCCGTGCGCGACGGCGGTGAGCGTGCGGGTGGCGCCGGGGTCGGTGCCGGTGTCCGGGCCGAGCGCGTCCCGCGCGAACCCGGCGGCCAGCGCGGCGGCCAGCAGCGAGCCCGCCGCCGCGCACGCGGTGGTCCAGGCCGAGCCGCCGTCGCCCGCGCCGAGCGCCCCGCGCAGCAGCACGGCCGTGGCCGCGCCCACGACGGCGGTCACCGAGCCCGCCGTGGTGGCGACCGCGTTCGCCTCGACCAGGTGCGCGCGCGGGACCACGTGCGGCAGCGAGGCGGACAGCCCCGACCCGGTGAACCGGCTGACCCCGGTGACCAGCAGCGCCGCCGCGTAGAGCGGGACGCCGTCCAGCCCCGAGCCCACGGCCGAGGCGGTCAGCAGCACGAACAGCGCCCGCAGCAGCGCGGCGACCACCAGAACCCGCCGCCGGTCCCACCGGTCGAGCAGCGCGCCCGCGAACGGCCCGAGCAGCGAGTACGGCAGCAGCAGGACGGCGAACCCGGCCGCGATGGCCCCCGGCTCGGCCTCCCGCTCGGGGTTGAACAGCACCGCCCCGGCCAGGCCCGCCTGGAACAGGCCGTCACCCCACTGGGCGGCGAGGCGGGTGGCGAGGAGCCTGCGGAAGCCGGGGGCGGCGAGGAGCCCTCGGACCCCGAGGTGGCGCACCCCCGCGTCGGCGCTGGTCACGGACCGAGGGTAGGTCGGGTCGGCGGGCGGCGACGGGTGAGCGGCCCCGCGGCTCTCGCTCCGCGTCGCCACGCGGGCGGTTCTGGGATCATGGGGCCCGTGGGTGCTGATGCCGAGGTCGAACCGGGTTCGCTGCTGGTCGCGGCGCCGACCCTCAACGACTCGAACTTCCGCCGTACGGTCGTCTACGTCATCGACCACCGCGGCGAGGGCTCACTGGGGGTCGTGCTGAACCGGCCCTCCGAAGTGGCCGTGCACGACGTCCTGCCCGCCTGGGGGCCGCACGTGTCGCGCCCGCAGGCGGTGTTCATCGGCGGCCCGGTCGAGCAGAAGACCGCGCTCTGCCTGGCGGCGCTGCGCCCCGGCGAGGACCACCGCTCGCTGGACGGCGTGGTCGGCGTGCACGGGCCGGTCGCGCTGGTCGACCTGGACTCGGAGCCCGAGTCGCTGCTCCCCCGCGTGCGCGGCCTGCGGGTGTTCGCCGGGTACGCGGGCTGGGGCGAGGGGCAGCTGGAGGGCGAGGTGGAGCGGGAGGACTGGATCGTGGTGCCCGGTCTGCCCGACGACGTGCTGTCGCCGCCGGGCGTCGACCTGTGGGGTCGGGTGCTGCGCCGCCAGGGGATGCCGACGGCGCTGCTCGCCACCTACCCCGAGGACGTCCGCCGCAACTGAGCGGACCGCCGGGAGAGGCCGCTCAGGCCCTGGTCAGGACGCTGCAACCGCCACCGGCGCAGGCGCAGCCGCCGCACCCGGCCGCGGGCTCGGGCTCCGGGACGGCCTCGGCCGCGCGGTGGCCGAGCACGCCACCGGCCGCGCCGATGCCGATCGCGCCGACCAGCCCGACCAGGCCGACGACCAGCGCGGTCTCCGGGGCGAGCAGCGCGGCGATCCCGGCCAGCACGGCGATGGCGGCGGCGACCAGGTTCGGCACGCCCGCCACCCGGTTGGCGAGGGCGAACGTCTCGTCGTCGCGCAGCGACGCCTTCGAGCGCACTCCCAGGAAGCGGTTGCGGGGCAGGGTGCCGCGCAGACCCAGGACCCCGGCCGCACCGAGCGGCAGGCCGACCAGGAGCAGCACCACGAACAGGACGATGTTCACGCTGACGAGGGTAGGCGCGCCGCGCGCGATCCACAGCGCCGCCCCGTGCTCGTCACCACCGGACGTGGTATCGCACTGATCACAGCCGTCGCCACCCACCGCGTTGATCAGCGGTGATCCGGTCACCCAACGCTACGAAGTTGCGCGGCGCTGCTACCGTTGAGCCATGAGCACGGCGCGCCTGCTCCTTAGCAAGCCGCGCTGACCGGTCGACTCCTGGTCCGCGCGGCAACCCCTCATGCCTGTCATCGGCTGGGGGGTTTCGTCATGTCAGGGGCAGGGATAGGGAGAGGGAACTCCGATGAGCACGGAACCGGCGGCTGACACGCCCGCCTACCGCTACACGGCGGCGCTGGCGAACGAGATCGAGCAGCGGTGGCAGCGGCGCTGGGAGGAGCGCGGCACCTTCCACGCGCCGAACCCGTCCGGTCAGCTCAAGGGCGAGGTCCCCGCCGACAAGCTGTTCGTGCAGGACATGTTCCCGTACCCGTCCGGCGCCGGCCTGCACGTCGGCCACCCGCTGGGCTTCATCGGCACGGACGTGTACGCGCGGTACCACCGGATGACCGGCCGGAACGTGCTGCACACGATGGGCTTCGACGCGTTCGGCCTGCCCGCCGAGCAGTACGCGGTGCGCACCGGCCAGCACCCGCGCGAGACCACCAAGGCCAACATCGAGACCTACCTGCGCCAGATCCGCAGGCTGGGCCTGGGCCACGACGAGCGCCGCCGCATCTCCACGATCGACCCGGACTACTACCGCTGGACCCAGTGGATCTTCCTGCAGATCTACAACTCCTGGTTCGACGCGGACGTGAAGAAGGCCAGGCCGATCGCCGAGCTGGTCGAGCGGTTCAAGTCCGGCGAGCGCGCCACCCCGGACGGCCGCCCGTGGGCCGAGCTGTCCGCGGCCGAGCAGCAGAAGGTCCTGGGCGAGCACCGCCTGGCCTACCTGTCCGAGGCCCCGGTGAACTGGTGCCCCGGCCTGGGCACGGTGCTGGCCAACGAGGAGGTCACCTCCGACGGCCGCAGCGAGCGCGGCAACTTCCCGGTGTTCCGCCGCAACCTGCGCCAGTGGATGATGCGGATCACCGCCTACTCGGACCGCCTGGTCGACGACCTGGACCGGCTGGACTGGCCGGAGAAGGTCAAGTCCATGCAGCGCAACTGGATCGGCCGCTCCAACGGCGCGCGGGTCCGGTTCGAGGTTCGGGCCGGTGAGGGCGCCGTCGGCGCCGACGAGCGGATCGAGGTCTTCACGACCCGCCCCGACACCCTGTTCGGCGCCACCTACGTCGTGCTGGCCCCCGAGCACCCGCTGGTCGACGCGATCGCCTCCCCCGCGCAGGCGGGCGCGATCGCCGCCTACCGCGCCGAGGTGGCCCGCAAGTCCGAGCTGGACCGGCAGGAGAGCAAGGAGAAGACCGGCGTCCCCATCGGCGCGGTCGCGGTCAACCCGGTCAACGGCGCCGAGCTGCCCGTCTACGTCGCCGACTACGTGCTGATGGGCTACGGCACCGGCGCGATCATGGCGGTGCCCGGCCAGGACCAGCGCGACTGGGACTTCGCCAAGGCGTTCGACCTGCCGATCATCCGCACCGTCCAGCCCACCGAGGGCTTCGAGGGCGAGGCGTTCACCGGCGTCGGCCCCGCGATCAACTCCGGCTTCCTGGACGGCATGGACGTCGCCGAGGCCAAGAAGGCGATCATCGCCTGGCTGGAGGAGCGCGGCGCGGGCGAGGGCACCGTGCAGTACAAGCTGCGCGACTGGCTGTTCTCCCGGCAGCGGTACTGGGGCGAGCCCTTCCCGATCGTCTACGACGAGGACGGCACCCCGATCGCGCTGCCCGAGTCGCACCTGCCGGTCGTGCTGCCCGAGGTGGACGACTACTCGCCGCGCACCTTCGAGCCGGACGACGCGAACTCCGAGCCGTCCCCGCCGCTGACCCGCGCGCAGGAGTGGGTGGAGGTCGAGCTGGACCTGGGCGACGGGCCCAAGCGGTACCGCCGCGAGACCAACACCATGCCCAACTGGGCCGGTTCCTGCTGGTACCAGCTGCGCTACGTCGACCCGACCGAGCCCGGCCGGTTCGTGGACGCCGAGAACGAGCAGTACTGGCTGGGCCCGCGCCCTGCCGAGCACGGCGCGAACGACCCCGGCGGCGTCGACCTGTACATCGGCGGCGTCGAGCACGCGGTGCTGCACCTGCTGTACTCGCGGTTCTGGCAGAAGGTGCTGTTCGACCTGGGCCACGTGTCCGGCGACGAGCCGTACCGCAGGCTGTTCAACCAGGGCTACATCGAGGCGTACGCGTACACCGACGCGCGCGGCGCGTACGTGACCGCCGAGGAGGTCGTGGAGAAGGACGGCAAGTTCTTCCACGACGGCGCCGAGGTCTCCCGCGAGTACGGGAAGATGGGCAAGAGCCTGAAGAACGTCGTCACGCCGGACGAGATGTGCGCGAACTACGGCGCCGACACGTTCCGGGTGTACGAGATGTCGATGGGCCCGATGGACGTGTCGCGGCCGTGGGCGACCAAGGACGTCGTGGGCGCGCAGCGGTTCCTGCAGCGGCTGTGGCGCAACCTGGTCGACGAGGACAGCGGCGAGCTGCGGGTGGCCGACGTCGAGCCGTCCGAGGACGCGCTGCGGCTGCTGCACAAGACCATCGCGGGCGTGCACGACGACTACGCGAACCTGCGCTACAACACGGCGGTCGCGAAGCTGATCGAGCTGAACAACCACGTCACCAAGCATTACCCGGCGGGCGCGCCGAGGGCGCTGGCCGGTCCGGTCGTGCAGCTGCTGGCCCCGCTGGCGCCGCACGTGGCGGAGGAGCTGTGGGAGCGGCTGGGCGGCGGCGGTGACTCGCTGGCGCACGGGCCGTTCCCGGTGGCCGAGGAGCGCTACCTGGTGGAGGACACCGTCCTGTACCCGGTGCAGGTGGGAGGCAAGGTCAAGGCGCGGGTGACGGTGTCGGCGTCCGCCTCGCCGGACGAGGTGAAGGCCGCCGCGCTGGGCGACCCGGCGGTGGCGGCGCTGCTGACCGGCGAGCCGAGGAAGGTCATCGTGGTGCCGGGCAGGCTGGTCAACATCGTGCTGTGACGCGCTGTGCTGTGACGCGCGGCTGAGCACTGGTGGCGGGGGACTTCAGGGTTCCCCGCCACCGCTGTTCTCGGGCGTCGGTCAGCCCCGGAGCCCCAGCTCGCCGAGGAGCTGGGCGAGCATCTGGTCGTACATCTCCTCCGGGTTGGTCACCGCGAACGGGAACCGGCCGAACACCTCCAGCGCCACGTGCCCGTAGATCCGCACCCACGCCTGGAGGATGTGGAAGATCGCCGCCTGGTCGAGGGTCCGCTCGTCCACGCGCACGCCGCGCGCCTCGATCTGGTTGATCAGCACCTGCTGGTACACCGCGAGGTCCTCGTGCAGCAGGTCGGACACGCCCGCGGGCACCTCGTCGGGGAACGGGTGGCTGGCCACCAGCCTGGCCGCGATCTCCAGGAACACCCGGCCGAATCGGTCCCGCACGTGCTCCTCGGGGGCCGCGACCTCCCGGCCCGCCACGTAGTCGCCGTCCGTCGAGGCGAACACCAGCGAGAACTCCTGCGGGTGGTCGAGCGCCCACCTGCGGAAGCCCCGGCACACCAGGTACACCTGCTGGTCGACCGGCGCGGTGTCCGGCACCTCCGCGAGCAGGGCGCCGAGCGTGTTCTCCAGGTCCTCGCAGACGACCTCGCACAGCCGGGCGAGCAGCGCCTCGCGCGAGTCGTAGTAGCGGTACAGCGCGGGCGCGGTGATCCCCAGTTCACGTGCGATGGCACGGAGAGTTACCGAATCGCGGCCCTTCTCGGTCAGAAGCGCGCGAGCCTGGGTGAGGATGTCGCGTTCGGTCTCCGCGCGTAGCCGTTCTCGGCGAGTGGCTTCGCTCATGTGTCACTCCATCGAGTTGTGAACGGTGTTCACCGCGCGTACGGTCAGGCTCGGTCATCCGGTGAACGGTGTTTACGAAGTTCACACCGTTCACGCAACAGTAACGCACTGTACCGAGGGAGGACGTGTTGTTCGCGAAGTGGGGATCGCTCGCCTACCGCCGCCGATGGGTGGTGTTGATCGCGGTAGTGCTGCTGGCGGTGGCAGGGGGCGTGTGGGGGCTCGGCGTCTTCGACAAGCTCAGCCAGGGCGGTTACGAGGCTCCCGGCAGCGAGTCGGACCGCGCGGTCACGGTCACGGAGGACACCTTCGGCCGCCAGGACGGCGACGTCCTGGTGATCTACGAAACCGGTGACCCCGCCAAGCTCCAGGAGATCACCACCCGGCTGGAGGGGCTGCCGGACGACGCGGTCAAGCAGGTCACGCCGCTGATCCCGGCTCCCGAGGGCGACAAGGTCCTGGCGGTCATCACGCTCCAGGCCGCCGACTCCAACGGGCAGATGAAGCAGCTGGAGCAGATCGAGCCGCAGCTGCACCAGGACGGCGTCACCAGCCACGTCGGCGGGCTCATCCCGACCCAGCGGGAGATCAACGAGGTCACCTCGTCCGACCTGATCACCGCAGAGGCGGTGTCGATCCCGATCGTGCTGGTCCTGCTCGTGGTGATCTTCGGCGGGCTCGTCGCGGCGTCCCTGCCGGTGCTCGTCGGCGGCCTGTCGATCCTGGGCTCGCTGGGCGTGCTGCACGCGGCCTCGCTCGGCCTGGAGATCAACTCGTTCGCCGTCAACGTCGCCAGCCTGCTCGGGCTCGGCATGGCGATCGACTACGGCCTGTTCATGGTCGGCCGCTTCCGCGAGGAGATGGCCGCCGGGCGCGGCACCGAGGACGCGGTGAAGCGGACCGTCGGCTCCGCCGGTCGCACCGTGGCGTTCTCGGCGACGCTGCTGATCATCGCCCTCGCGGGCCTGCTGATCTTCCCGCACGGCTTCCTCAAGTCCCTCAGCTACGGCGGCATGGCGGCGGTGGCCATCGCCGCCATCACCTCGCTGACCCTGCTGCCCGCGATGCTCGGCCTGCTCGGCAAGAACATCGACAAGCTCGCGCTGCCGTGGGCCAAGCGCGGTGAGCCGAAGGAGAGCGGCTGGCGCAAGCTCGCCGCCACCGTGATGAAGCGGCCGGTGCTGTTCGCGCTGCCCATCGTGGTGCTGCTGCTCGGCCTCGGCTCGCCGTTCCTGAACGTCAAGTTCGGCGAGGTCACCGAGAAGGTCCTGCCCGAGGGCAACGAGGTCCGGGTGGCCGCCGAGACGGTCAAGGAGGACTTCGGGGCGCTCGCCGCGGGCGGGTTCAAGATCGTCCTCACCGGCGACCCCGCGCCCCGGGAGGCGCAGGCGTTCATGCAGCGCGTCAGCGAGGTCCCCGGCGTCGCGGACGCGCAGCCCGGCGCCGAGCCCAAGGACGGCGTGTGGCTGATCAACGCGGGTCTGGACGGCGATCCGCTCAGCGACGAGTCCAAGCAGGCGCTCAAGGACGTGCGCGCGCTGGACCACCCCGGTGACGAGCTGCTCGTCGGCGGCAGCACCGCCGTGGTCTCGGACAGCCTCAAGGCCATCCAGGACGGCCTGCCGATCATGATCGGCGTGCTGGTGGTCGCCACGTTCGTGCTGATGTTCCTGGCGTTCGGGTCGGTGCTGCTGCCGATCAAGGCCGTGATCATGAGCGCGCTGAGCCTCGCGGCGACCTTCGGCGTGCTGGTCCTGGTGTTCCAGGAGGGCCACGGCGCCGAGCTGCTCGGCGTCACGCCCGCGCCGCTGGAGTCCGGCATCGTCGTGCTGATGGCGGCCGTGGTGTTCGGCCTGTCCACCGACTACGAGGTGTTCCTGCTCTCGCGCATGGTCGAGGCGCGCGGGCGCGGGGCGAGCACCGAGGAGGCGGTGACCACCGGGCTGGCCAAGACCGGCCGGGTGATCACGGCGGCGGCCCTGCTGCTGATCGTGGTGACCGGCGCGTTCGCGTTCTCCCAGATCACCGTGATGCGGTTCGTCGGCGTCGGCATGATCCTCGCGCTGGTGCTGGACGCCACCGTGGTCCGGATGCTGCTGGTGCCCGCCGTGCTGCGGATGCTCGGCGACGCGTCCTGGTGGGCGCCCGGTCCGCTCAAGCGCATCCAGGAGCGGATGGCGATCCACGAGGGCGACCCGGTCGAGGACGGCTCGGTCGGGGGCGGCCCGCTCGAGGACGGCAAGGAGCCCGCGCGGGTCTGACCCGTCGTGCTCGCGGAGCCCGGTTCGCCTCGGCGGCCGGGCTCCGCGCGTTCCGCGGGTGATCCGGCGGCTTGGTCGTCAGGTCCCAGGTTCGGTCGGGCAGCCCGCACGCGAGCTGCCGCCCGCGACGGCGGAGCGGGCGGCAGCAGGCGGCACCCGGCGCCGGTCGCTCGGGGGGCGAAACGACCGGCACCGGGTTCCAACCGGCGCTGAGCACCGGTGGTCCTGCCCCGACCAAGTGAGGCATACCACCAAAATGACGTAACCGGGGGTGGATTGGCTCCGGAGTGCTACGAATTTGCCGAATTTTTCTTCGCGGCCACTAGTTTGGCGTAGCGGGTGCCCGCAGCCAGCAGCACCAGTCCGGCGCCCAGGAACGCCAGGACCCGCGCGAACCCGCTGAGCGCCGACAGGTCGAACAGCACCAGCTTCACGAGCGCCGCGCCGACCAGCACCAGCCCGCTGACCCGCAGCGGCGCGCTGTCCACGCCCCGGTTCAGCAGCACCAGCGCGGCCACCGTCCAGGCCACCGTGACGAGCGCGTGGCCGAACAGGAACGCGGTCACCGTCGGTGAGACCAGCAGGGCGGCGCAGACCACCAGGCCCGTCGTCGAGTACAGCACCAGCGCGCCCGCCGCGATCCAGCTGTTCGGGCCCGGCGGCACGGCGCCCGCCCTGGTCGCGGCCCAGGTCGTGGTGACGGCCGCCGCCGCGAGCGCGAGCGCGGTGAACACGCCCGCGACCAGGTCGGTCGGGGTGGCGCGCGCGAAGGAGCCCAGCAGCAGGGGGATCTCCAGGGTCTCCCCCAGCGCGGCGAGCAGGCCGGGGACGCCGAAGGCCAGCGCGCCGACCAGCGCGCCGCGCGAGCGCATCCGGCCCGCGAGCACGGCCAGCGCCGCCGATTCCGCCAGCACCGCGGGGCCGAACGAGCGCAGGCCCGAGACCAGCGCGGTCGCCTCGAACGCGGCCAGCAGGCCCATCGCGGCGAGCGCCGTCGAGAAGGCCCCGCCGAACTCCGGCTTCCCGGTCCGGCGCAGCACCACCCACAGCCCCAGCAGCACGGCGGCCAGCCCGCCCGCGAGCAGCTCGCCCCGCCCGTCGGGCAGCAGCAGGGCGGCGACCAGCACCGGCGCGGGCGCGGTGGCCAGCAGCGCGACCAGGCCGGGGTTCCCGCCGGTGCGCCGGGCGCTGACCACCGCGACCGCCAGGCCCACCACCGCGACGGCGACCGACAACCAGGTCGACGTGGCCGCGCCGCTCACCGTCAGCACCGGCAGCGCGCCCAGCGCGGGCGGCAGCCCGGCCGCCACGGCCAGCGCGGGCCAGCTCCGCAGCAGGTGCACCGGGGCCGCGACCAGCTGCAGGACCAGCAGGAACAGCACCAGCTCCACGGCGAGGACCCCCGTGATCACCGGGGCGCACACCGCGCAGGCCAGCACGACGCCCACCGCGAGCACCGCCTCGTCCCAGCGGACCGCCAGCCACAGGCCCGCGCCCGCCACCAGCAGGCCCGACAGCAGGCCCAGCCAGGTCGGGAAGTAGCCGTAGAGGGCGGTGGTGGCGACGACGTCCAGGTAGAGCACGGCGAACCCGGTCGCGGCGATCGCGAGCGCGCCCGTGCGGTTGTCCGGCTTGCGGTTCAGCCGGAGCGCGAGCCCGACCAGCGCGGCGCCCAGCAGCGCGCCGCCGACCACGCGCGGGACCGGGCCCAGGTAACCGCGCTGCACGGCCAGGACCAGCAGCATGACCACGCCGAGCGTGGTGACCGCGCCGCCGACCCAGGCCAGCAGGCGGCTGCCCGCGCCGTCCTGGCCCAACCGCTCGACCAGCGAGACCCTGGGAGGCGGGGTGTACGGCTGGTACTGGGGGAACGGGGACTGCGGGCCCTGGGGGCCGGGGAGCTGCGGGAACGGGTGGGGCGCGGGCGGGACCTGCCCGGCCGTGGCGGGGTGCGGCGGCTGCGGCTGTGCTTGCGGCTGCGCTTGCGCTTGCGCCGGGATGGCGGCTCCAACGGCCGGCCCGACCACGTGCTCGGTCGTGGGCGCGATCGGTTCCGCCGCGGTCGCCGTCGTCGTCGTGGCGGCCTCGGGGGTCGGCGCGGGTGTCGTCGTGCGGCGCAGGGTCCGCAGCTCCGCGCCCACCTGCGTCAGGCGGCGGGACAGGGCGTCGACCTCGGTGGCCAGGGCTATCAGCGGGTCCGGACCGGTCATGCGTCCAGGATCGCCGCGCGAAGCGGACAAATCATCGGTACCACTACTCAACCCGCGTCCGCCCCACCCGCACCCGCCCCACCCGCACCGGCGCGGTGCGGCAGAGTGCCGGGCATGGCTCAGGTCCTCGTGCTCGGGTCGGCCAACGCCGACCTCGTGGTGTCCGTGCCCCGGCGACCGGCGGGCGGGGAGACCGTGCTCGGTTCCGACACGGTCGTGCTGCCCGGTGGGAAGGGCGCGAACACGGCCGTGGCCGCCGCCCGCGCCGGTGGCCGGGTGGCGCTGCTCGGCGCGGTCGGCGACGACGGGAACGGCGCGCTGCTGCGGCGGTCGCTGGAGGGCGCCGGGGTGGACGCGGCGCTGGTCGCGGTGTCCCGGCGGCCGACCGGGGCCGCCTACATCGCGGTCACGCCGGACGGCGAGAACTCGATCGTGGTCGCGCCGGGTGCCAACGCGGACGTGGTCGCCGAGGCCCCGTGGGGGCGGTTCGCGGTGCTGGTGTGCTCGCTGGAGGTGCCCGTCCCGGTCGTGGAGGAGGCGGTGCGGGCGGCGTCGGCGGCCGGGGTCCGGGTGGTGCTGAACCTGTCGCCGGTGGTCGGCGTCGCCCCGGACGTGCTGGCCGCGCTGGACCCGCTGGTGGTCAACGAGCACGAGGCGGCCGAGCTGGCGCCGTCGTTCGAGGGGCTGCTGGAGCTGGGGCCGCGCGCGGTGGTGGTGACCCTCGGCGCGCGCGGCGCGGCCGTGGTGACCAGGTCGGGGGTGCTGGAGGCGCCCGCGCCGGAGGTGGACGTCGTGGACACCACGGGGGCCGGGGACGCCTTCGCCGGGGCGCTCGCGGTGCGGCTGGCCGAGGGGCGGGAGCTGGTGGACGCGGTGCGGTTCGCGGTGCGCGTGGCGGCGTTCTCGGTGACCAGGGCGGGGGCGCAGCCGTCCTACCCGACGCTGGCCGAACTGGGCGGCCCGTGATCGGCGCGGCCGTCCCGCAGGGTGGTGGCGCGTCTCGAACAAGCCGCCCACCTGGGAGTACGGTCTAGATCATGGCTAACGCGCGGCTGAGCGGTGTCGGGGTCAGTGCAGGGAGGGCCGCCGGGCCCGTCGTCCGGGTGGCGGAGGCCCTCGGGGAGCCGCCAGCGTCCCCGGCCCCGGCCGATCCGGCCGCCGAGGCCGCGCGGATCGCGCCTGCGGCGGAGGCCGTGGCCGCGCGGTTGACGGCGAAGGCCGCGACGCTGGAGGGCGACGCGAGGGCCGTGCTGGAGACCACCGCCGCGATGGCGGCGGACCCGGCGCTGCTCGGCCAGGCCGAGGAGCTGGTCACCGCCGAGTCGCTGCCCGCCGCGCGCGCCGTCCACCAGGCCGCCGCCGGGTTCATCTCCGCGCTGGAGGCGGCGGGCGGGTACATGGCCGAGCGGGCGCGCGACGTGCGCGACGTGCGGGACCGGCTGGTCGCCGAGCTGTTGGGCGTGCCCGCGCCGGGCGTGCCGGACCTGGACGCGCCCAGCGTGCTGGTGGCCCGCGACCTGGCGCCCGCCGACACGGCCGGGCTGGACCCGGCGAAGGTGCTGGCGCTGGTGACGGAGGAGGGCGGCCCGACCTCGCACACCGCGATCCTGGCCCGCTCGCTCGGCATCCCGGCGGTCGTGGCGTGCCGGGGCGTGCTGTCGCTGAGCGCGGACGCGCTGTCGGTGGACGGCGAGACGGGCGCGGTCGTGGAGTCGGACGGCGTGGTCCGCGCGGCCCACCTCGGTCCGCGCGTGGAGTGGAACGGCGTCGGGACGCTGCGCGACGGGTACCGGGTGAAGGTCGTCGGCAACGTGGGCGCCGAGGCGGACGCGGTCGCCGCCGTCGCCGCGGGGGCGGAGGGCGTCGGGCTGTTCCGCACCGAGTTCTGCTTCCTGTCGGCGTCGGAGGAGCCGACGGTCGACCAGCAGCGCAAGGCGTACGCGGCGGTCCTGGCCCCGTTCGCGGGCAAGCCGGTGGTGGTCAGGACCCTGGACGCGGGCGCCGACAAGCCGCTGCCGTTCCTGGACCCCGAGGTGGAGCCGAACCCGGCGCTGGGCGTGCGCGGCCTGCGCGTGGCCTTCGACCGGCCGGACGTGCTGGAGCGCCAGCTGAAGGCGATCGCCCTGGCCGCGCAGGACAGCGGCGCCGAGGTGTCGGTGATGGCCCCGATGGTGGCGACCGCCGCCGAGGCCGCGTGGTTCGCCGAGCGCGCCAGGAAGGCGGGGATCGCGCGGGTCGGCGTGATGATCGAGATCCCGGCCGCCGCGCTGGCCGCGAAGGAGGTCCTGGCGGAGGTGGACTTCGCGTCCATCGGCACGAACGACCTGGCGCAGTACGTGTTCGCGGCGGACCGCCAGGTGGGCGCGGTGGCCGCGCTGAACGACCCGTGGCAGCCCGCGCTGCTCAGGCTGATCGCCCTGGTGGGCGAGGCGGGCACCGCCCTGGGCAAGCCGGTGGGCGTCTGCGGCGAGGCGGCGGCGGACCCGCTGCTGGCGTGCGTGCTGGTGGGCCTGGGCGTGAGCAGCCTGTCGATGAACCACACGGCCCTGGCCACGGTGGGCGCGAGGCTGGCGACGACCAGCTACGACCTGTGCCAGCTGGCCGCGCGCGGCGCGCTGGGCGCGGCGGACCCGGCCTCCGCGAAGCTGGCCGCACGGGCCCCGCACTAGTGCAGGAGGCGCTGGTGGACGCGGTGCGGTCGGCCTGGACCGACCTGCGCCGCGCCCACCGGGAGGACTGGTACTACGTCACGCTGACGACGTCGGGCGAGGGCGAGCGGCTGGCGCTGACGGCGTGGTCGGAGCAGGCGCTGGCGCGGGTGGGTGACGAGGGGGTGCGGTGGTCGTACGCGGACTCGCCGTACTGCGCTTGGGGTGAGGAGTGGCTGGCGGGGGTGCGGTTCCCGAGGGGGGATCCGGACGCGACGCTGGAGGCCGCGGTGGAGGCGCTGGCGGTCTTGGACGCGGAAGGCGCGTTCGGCGCGGGGGCGCGGCGGGCGTCCCTGCTCCTGGCCGCCGAGGTCATGCCCCCGGACCACACGAACACCGCTCGGGTGCTGCGGCTGAACCGGTCTTCGGTGGTGCTGGAGCGGTGGTTGGCGGAGGCGGCGGAGTGAGGTTGGAGTTGCCTCGTTCGAGGCAACTTTGCCTCAAAAGTCGAGTTGCCTGGGTTAGGCAACTGGCGCTTTAGGGCAACTTTGCCTCAAACTGGAAGTTGTCTGAGTGAGGCAACTTGGCGTTTGAGGCAAGGGTGGGCTGCGGTGGAACCTTCGGAGGAACCTAAGTCCGCCCTCGTTGACCATGCCGTCCGCAGCTTGCAGGCATTGCTGGGATCCAAGTGGGAGATCACCAACGAGGTCTTGGACGACGGGGCGTTCGACGCTCGGGTTCGGCTGGTTTTCCCCGGTAGCAAGGTCGTGGAGTTCCTAGTTCTCGCGGAGCGCGAACTCACGCCTCGTGACATCAACGGCAAGATCGCGCAGACGCACAGCATCCTGCGCCATGCCCACGTCTGGCAGTCATTGCTGGTCGTCTCACCGTGGCTCAGCCCGCGAACCCAGCACGAACTGCGCGAGCACGGTGTCGACTACCTGGACCTGACCGGCAACGTCTCGCTCAACAGCGACGACCCCTTGGTGCGGATCCACCTCCAAGGGCTGACCAAGTCATCCAGCAAGCCGTCCACCGGCCGAACGATCACCCTCGCTGGAAGTCGTACCGGTCGGATCGTTCGATTCCTGGTGGATCACGCGCCGCCCTACCAGGCGAAGGACGTCGCGCAGACTGCGAAGGTGAGTACCGCATGGGTGTCACGCCTGCTCGGGCAGCTGGAAGAGCGGTTGTTGATCCAGCGCGAGAACCGGGTGATCACCAAGGTCGACTGGCGGGGACTGCTGCGCGCTCGTGCGGCGGCCGGTGATCTGCTGCGCGACAACCCCCACCACGGCGGCCTGGCGCTGAACGGCGTCCGGGACGTTCTGGAACGGCTGCGCTCCGGCGCCATCAACCGCCCGTTCGCGATCACCGGTCCGCACGCGGCCCGCGCGCTGGCCCCGCTGTCGGTCGGCGGCCAGTTGATGGTCTACGTCGATGCCAGCGAGCACGAGGTGACCGGTCTGATGGACGACCTCGGCCTGCTGCCCACCGACGAAAGTCCTGACGTCCTGTTCCTGAAGCCTCAGGACCCGGTGGTGTTCGAGGGTGCCAGGGTCGTGGAAGGTCTCCCGCACATCGCGCCGAGCCAGCTCGTGCTCGACGGACTCGCCGGGCCGGGCCGGATGCCCGCCGAGGCCGAGGCGGTCCTCGCGTGGATGGCCGATCACGAAGATGAGTGGCGACGGTGAGTGCCTGCTAGTCACCCGTTCGTGTTCGACGTGCGATCACTACGCTCATCGCCGCATTCACCCGAGAAGGCGGTCGAAGCGTCCAGAGCTCCCGCGAACGTCGATCCGGAAAAGTTGACGATCGTCGCGCGCAACACCCTGCTCGACGGGGTGGAAGCGCTCCGCGATCACCGCTCGGCCGTCACCGTGGTCGGCGCCCAGGCCGTCTACCTGCGCACTGCCGGGGTCGGGATCAGCAGCGCCGCCTACACCTCCGACGGCGATCTGGGCCTGGACCCTGACCTCCTCGGTGAAGAGCCCCTGCTGGAGCAAGCCCTGCGAGGTGCCGGTTTCGAGCTCGCCAAGGCCAACCAGCCCGGACTGTGGTTCCTGAACGAGGTGGTCGGAGGCCTGCCCGCCGCGATCGAGCTGGACCTGCTCATGGCCGAGCGGTTCGCGGGCAAGGGCAAGCGCAGCGCCAAAGCGCCGCCCCACGACAAGTTGGCCATCCTTCGCGTGCCCGGCCTGGAGACGGCCGTCGTCGACCGGTCACTCATGACGATCACCTCGCTGGACGGCGCAGAGCGCTCCGCAGAGGCGTGCGTCGCAGGCCCGTGGCGCTGCTCGTCGCGAAGGCATACAAGATCATCGACCGGATCAAGGACGCGGAGAGCAGGCCCGACCGGCTCACCAACAAGGACGCCGGTGACGTCTACCGGCTCTTCATGGGGTTTCCGGCAGCCGGAGTGGCAGCCTCCTGGCACGCTCTCACCAGTGACCAACGCGTCGGCGAGGTGTCCACCACCGGACTCGCCCTCCTGCGCGAGCTGTTCGCTGGCCCCCGTTCGCCCGGCGCCAACATGGCGGTCGCCGCCCTGGCCGGTGACGTCCCCGAGGACCGCGTTCGCCAGGTCTGCCGCGCCTACGTCAACCGCCTGTCCGCCTGACCCGGCCCCAACCCGCTCACCGCCTCCGACAGCGCGTTCAACACCCCCCGGATCAACGGGTGCTCCTCGCTCCCCGCCCGCACCGCCGCGAACACCCGCCGCAGCGGCGCCACCCCGTGCACCGGCACCCCGGCCCCCGCCGCTCGTGGCACCAGAGCCACCCCGGCCCCCGCGCCCACCAACGCCCCGATCGCCCGAAAATCATCCGACACGTGCGTCACCACCGGCGCGAACCCGGCGTTCTCGCAGGTCAGCTCCACCGCGTCCCGCACCGGGTTCCCCAGCTGCGGCGCGACCCACTCCTCGTCCGCCAGCTCCCGCAGCTCCACCGCCGCCTCCCCCGCCAACCGGTGCCCCGGTGGCAGCAGCACGTCGAACGGCTCCGTGTACAGCGGGAACCTGGTGATGCGGCGGTCGTCGCGCCCTCCCGGCCGGTACTCCTCGGTCACCGCCAGGTCGATCTCGCCGTCCAGCAGCAGCGGCACGCTCGCGTTGCCCTCGGCGTCGCGCACCCGCACCACCACCCCCGGCGCGCGCGCCCGCAGCACCGCCAGCGCGGGCGCGACCACCTGCGTGATCGCCGACGCGAACCCCGCCACCACGACCCGCCCGCCGCCACCGGCCGCGAACGACGCCAGTGACGCCCGCGCCCGCTCCAGCTCCGCCGCCACCGCGTTCGCGTGCCCCACCAGCAGCTCGCCCGCCGCCGTCAGGGCGACCCGCCGCCCCCGCCTGCGCAGCAGCTCGTGCCCCACCTCCGACTCCAGCGCGGCCAGCTGCTGCGACACCGCCGACGGGGTCAGGTGCAGCGCGCCCGCCGCGGCCGTCACGGTGCCGTGGTCGGCCAGCGCGCGCAGCACGCGCAACCTGCGAGGATCGATCACCTGCGCATTGTGGGCCAACGGCCCCGCGGGGACCCGCAGGGCCGTCGTCCGGACAGGGACTCAGCCGGTCATGCGCTCCCGCGCCGCGATGAACGCGTCCACCGCCCGGTTCACGTCCTCGGTCGTGTGCGCCGCCGACATCTGGGTGCGGATGCGCGCCTTGCCGTGCGGCACCACCGGGTACGAGAACCCGATCACGTACACGCCCTGCTCCAGCAGCAGCTCCGCCATCCGCCCCGCCTCGGCCGCGTCGCCGATCATCACCGGGATGATCGGGTGCTCGCCCGGCAGCAGGTCGAACCCCGCCTCGGTCATCCGCGACCGGAACAGCGCGGTGTTCGCCCGCAGCCGCTCCAGCAGCTCGCCCGACGAGCTCAGCAGGTCCAGCGCCGCGATCGCCGCCATCGTGATCGACGGGGCCAGCGAGTTGGAGAACAGGTACGGCCGCGACCGCTGCCGCAGCATCTCCACGATCTCCGCCCGGCCCGACGTGTACCCGCCGCTCGCCCCGCCCAGCGCCTTGCCGAGCGTGCCCGTGACGACGTCGACCCGGTCCTGCACCCCGAACAGCTCCGGCGTGCCGCGACCACCCGGACCGGTGAACCCGACCGCGTGCGAGTCGTCGACCATGACCAGCGCGTCGTACTTGTCCGCGAGGTCGCAGATCTCGTCCAGCGGCGCCAGGTAGCCGTCCATGGAGAACACGCCGTCGGTCGCGATCAACCGGTAGCGGGCGTCGGCGGCGTCCTTGAGCTGCTGCTCCAGGTCGGCCATGTCCCGGTTGCGGTAGCGGAACCGGCGGGCCTTGGACAGCCGCACGCCGTCGATGATCGACGCGTGGTTCAGCTCGTCCGAGATGATCGCGTCCTCGGCGCCGAGCAGCGTCTCGAACAGGCCGCCGTTCGCGTCGAAGCACGAGCTGTACAGGATCGTGTCGTCGGTGCCGAGGAACTGCGACAGCCGCGCCTCCAGCTCCTTGTGCGGCTCCTGCGTCCCGCAGATGAACCGCACCGACGCCATCCCGAAGCCCCACCGGTCCAGCGCGTCGTGCGCGGCCTTGACCAGCACCGGGTGGTCCGCGAGGCCCAGGTAGTTGTTGGCGCAGAAGTTCAGCAGGCCGTCGGTCTCGCCGACCCGCACGGCCGACCGCTGCGGCCCGCCGATGACCCGCTCGGACTTGTACAGCCCGGCCGACCGGATCTCGTCCAACCCGGCCCGCAGGTCTTCGCGCATCGCGCCGTACATCAGGCAGCTCCCGTCCAGTCGAGGATGACCTTGCCGCACTTGCCCCCGCGCGCCGTGGCGAAGGCCTCCCGGAAGTCGGTGTGGTCGAACCGGTGCGTGATCACCGGGGACAGGTCGAGCCCGCGCTCCAGCAGCACCGACATCGAGTACCAGGTCTCGAACATCTCCCGGCCGTAGACGCCCTTGAGGTGCAGCATCTTCAGCACCACGCTGCTCCAGTCGACGGCGAAGTCCGACGCGGGCAGGCCCAGCATCGCGATGCGCCCGCCGTGCGCCATGTTGCCGATCATGTCCTGGAGCGCGACGGGCTGGCCGGACATCTCCATGCCGACGTCGAAGCCCTCGGTCAGGCCCAGCTCGACCTGCGCCTCGGCCAGCGTCCGCCGGGACACGTCCAGCGCCAGGTCCACGCCGACCGCGCGGGCCAGCTCCAGCCGGTGCTCGCTCACGTCGGTGATCACCACGTGCCTGGCGCCCGCGTGCCTGGCCACGGCGGCGGCCATGATCCCGATCGGGCCCGCGCCGGTGATCAGCACGTCCTCGCCGATCACCGGGAACGACAGCGCGGTGTGCACGGCGTTCCCGAACGGGTCGAAGATCGCCGCCACGTCCAGGTCGACGGGCGCGCGGTGCACCCAGGCGTTCGCCTCGGGCAGCACCACGTACTCGGCGAACGCGCCGTTCTCGTGCACGCCCAGGCCGCGCGTGTTGGCGCACAGGTGCCTGCGGCCCGCCTTGCAGTTGCGGCACGCCCCGCACACCAGGTGGCCCTCGCCGCTGACCAGGTCGCCGACCTTGACGTCCGTGACCGAGGAGCCGACGGCCGCGACCTCGCCGGTGAACTCGTGGCCGAGCACGAGGGGGGCGCGCACGGTGCGCGCCGCCCACTCGTCCCACGAGTCGATGTGCAGATCGGTGCCGCAGATGCCGGTGCGCAGGACGCGCACCAGCACGTCCCCCGCGCCGGGGGTGGGGTCGGGGACCTCGGTCAACGAGAGTCCCGGCCCGGCCTCAGCCTTGACCAGTGCCTTCACAGCGGTGGAGTCTGCTCCGGGTTGCGCCGTTCGGTCCATCAGGACTTTCTGAACTCGCTTGTCAGCTCGGCTTCACTGGCGATCTTCCCGGCGCCTGCTCGGCCGACCTCGGCGGTGGCGGCGTCCAGCCCGAGGCCCGCCGGTCCTCCGCGTTGGCCGCCCCCGCGGCGGCGGCGATGTTGCCGACCATGCCGCCGAACACGATCCCGTGGAACGGCCACACCGCGAACCAGTACAGGTGCCCGACCAGCCCGCGCGGCACGAACACGGCCCGCTGCAGGTAGCGCGCGCTCCCGTCGACCAGCGGCTGCACCCGCAGCTCCAGCCAGGCCTTGCCGGGGACGCGCATCTCCGCCCGCAGCCGCAGCAGCACGCCCCGCTCGATCTCCTCGACCCGCCACCAGTCCAGCGCCTCGCCGACCTGGAGCCTGCCGGGGTCGCGCCGCCCGCGCCGCAGCCCCACCCCGCCGACCAGCCGGTCCGCCCAGCCGCGCACGGCCCAGGCCAGCGGGAACGAGTACCAGCCGTTCTCGCCGCCGATGCCCTCCACGACCCGCCACAGCTGCTCGGGGGTCGCGCCGGTGAGGTGGGTGCGGATGTCGGTGTACGAGGAGCCACCGGACCACTCGGGATCGCTCGGCAGCGGGTCGGACGGCGCGCCCGGCAGCGAGGCGTTCGACCAGCGGGTCTCCACGTCGGTGTCGCGGACCCGGTTGAGCGCCAACTCCACCGCCCGGTCGTACCCGATCTGGGGACCCGGCAGCAGCGCGCACAGGTCGTTCTCGCGGCACACCACGTCGTGGACCAGCGACTCGATCAGCGGCGAGGCGATCGAGCGGGGCACGGGCGTGATGACGTTGACCCAGTGCGAGGACAGCCGGGGGGTGAGCAGCGGGACCGGCAGCACGCGGCGCCTCGGCAGACCGGCGGCGCGCGCGTACCGGTGCATCATGTCCAAGTAGGTGAGCACCTCGGGGCCGCCGATGTCGAACGACCGGTTGGTGTCCTTCGGCAGGGTGATGGCCTGCACGAGGTAGCGCAGCACGTCGCGGACCGCGATCGGCTGGACCCGGCTGTGCACCCATCGGGGGGTGACCATCACCGGGAGGCGTTCGGTGAGGTAGCGCAGCATCTCGAAGCTCGCCGAACCCGACCCGATGATCACCGCGGCCTTGAGCACGACGGTGGGGACGCGCGAGGCGAGGAAGGTGTCGCCGACCTGCTTGCGCGAGGCGAGGTGCGGGGACAGCCTGCCGCGCGCCGGGTGCAGCCCGCCGAGGTAGACGATCCGCCCGACACCCGCGTCCTCGGCGGCGCGCGCCGTGTTCTCGGCGGCGCGCCGGTCGGCGTCGACGAAGTCCGGGCTGTTCAGGGAGTGCACCAGGTAGTGCACGACGTCCACGTCCCGCATCGCCTCGGCGAGCGAGTCGGGGTCGAGCACGTCGCCGCGCACCACCTCGACCCGCTTCGCCCAGGGGACGTCGCGGAGCTTGCCTGGATCGCGGACTAGGCAGCGGACCTGGTGCCCCTCGGCCAGCAGCCGGGGCACGAGCCGTCCGCCGAGGTAACCGGTCGCGCCGGTGACTAGGCATCGCACCACCCGATCATCGGCGCATCGGCGTCATCCCGCAGCTCAGGCGTGCCGGAAGCTGAACTTCCGCTTCACCTTGATCTCTACCGTGCCCGCCTTCACGTTGCCCTTGACGACGAAGTGCGGCCTGCCGCCGGACTCGACCCGGACCTTGTCCTGCATCCCGCTGGCGCTCAGCCGCAGGTCGTCGGTGTTCACCGAACTGCCCTCGGGCACGAGGACGCGCACGGAGCCCGCGAACACGTCCAGGTCGATCGTCACGACGGGGTGCGGCAGGTGCGCCTCCCGGAAGTCGAGCTCGGTATTGCCCATCCGGTTGTGCACCACGATCGTGCGCGGGACGGACCACCGCCCCTTGCGCTGGACGTGGGACATCGTGGACTTGAGCTCCAGGCGCTCCTTCGGGCTGCCCGCGAACCGCGGGTCCACCGCCACGTCCTCGACGGGCGCCTCGGAGCTGACCATGCCGGGCAGGTCGACGAGGACGGCGTTCAGCTCGCCCCTGGTGCGCGAGGCGAGCGCCTGGTCGGTGCGCTCGGAGAACTCGTCGAGCGTGATGAGCCCACGCCCGATGGCCTTCTGCAGCAGGCCGACGACGTGCTCGCGCTCGGCGTCGGACACGCGGAGTTGCTTGGGATCGGTCATCGTCACTCGGTCCCCCTCAAGAAGAACGGCGGCTCGTCTCGGAAGAGCGGCTCGTCTCCGGTCGAGGCTATCCGGGGCGGGCGGCCGACCGGGCAGTAGTCGGCGATCTCCTGATCTTCGCGGAGGCGCCGGGCGTCCGCCTCGGGGGTGCTGCCGGTGATCAGGGAGACGACGCCCCAGAGGTCGTCCGACATGCCCTCGACCGGTTCGGGAAGCGCGTAGGCCTCCTTGCTCTCCGGCTGCCACTCGATGCAGGTGGGGCGTTCTCCGGTCGCCAGGTACTCGAGGACCGCCGACCGGGCGCTTTCGCGGGAGAGGTAGGAATCACGCCTCAAGTGCAGCGGCGTTTCGCTGTCGCGGTCCTCGGCGATCAGGGGCGCGTCGGGGAACGGGGTCGGGTTCTTGGACCGGTGGGTTCCCGCCCACAGCAGGGTCGTGCGACCGTCCTTCAGGTAGACGAGAACGCGGAGACCGGTCCGCAGACCCGCGATGCGGATGACGCACTCGGTGCGGAACTCCCACGGGCTGTTGAAGATCCGGTCCAGGGCGTCCGAGACTTCCTCGGAGGAGGAAGCCGTCCAACTTCCCGGCCGGTAGCGGCGGCCTTCGATCTCCCCCCTGAATTCGACCTGGGGCACTCACATCCCCTTTCCGTGAATCGTGATCACCCGGTTCTCCGGGTCGGTCGTCCACACGCGCATGGTCTGCCCCTCGCGGAGAACGCTCTCGACCGCCTGGTAGCACCCCGGAGGCTCGTCGACGTCATCCGGGTCGTAGCTCTCGCCGCAGACGTAGTTGCGGTTCGTGACCACGTCGATGGTCTCCTGGTCGGAGTCCCGCGCCCAGATCGCGGCTTTGGTCTCCACGTGCGTGCTGGTGTAGTTGAGCATCCTCAAGTGGTCGCTTTTGGTGTCCAGCGGTTTTCCGTCGAAGAAGCCGCTGGAGAGCATGCGCGAGATGTGCTGGCTGGCTTTTCTCGTCAACCCGCCCCGGTGGTCGACGCCGCTGAGCAGTTCCCAGGACTGGCTTCCGGCGTTGTAGAACATTCCTGCGGTCTTGGCGCCAACGGTGTATCGGGGAAACCCGCGCTGGACACGTCTCGCCCACGTGCTCGTGCGGTCCTCCTGCCGCCCGGCCCACACGATCGGCACCTCGACCAGTGCCGGGTGGTGCCGTTCCGGGTTGGGGCCGAAGTGCGCGTCCGGTTCGACGTGGCCGGGGAACATGACGGATCGCGCGGGCAGAACTCCACCCAGTCGAGCTACATAAGCAAGCAGTGAATGTTCGGCCCGGAGGTAGCTCCACTGCATCCGCCACAGCGACTCCGCGACCTCGGCAGCCTGCTCCGCCCACCACTGGACGAGTCCACGCACCTCCCCCGCGCTCCCGCGGGCCACCACGAACAGACCGTCCACCGCCTCGCACAGCAACCCGAAAGCCCTGTTCAGCAGGAGTGCGGTGGAAGCGGCGCGGTCCAGCGCAATGGCGACCTGTGCCCACACGCCGGAGAGCAGCGACTCCGACAACCGCAGCCTCCCGACGACGGCGCTATTCGGCGAACTCGCCGAGCTTGACCGCCGCCACGAACGCCGACAACCCGGCCGCGCGCCCGACCTCGACGCACTCCCCCCGCTGTTCCCGCTTTACGAGGACTTCCGCCACACCACCCGCTCAGGGACCACGGTCAGACCCTATCGAGCAGGCCCACCGACTCGGCAGGTGGAAGCGCCACGTCCAGCAGCTCCCGGACCACCTTGAGCACCGAGCGACCCTCGTCCACCAACCGCTTCAGGTGGGTGAGCTGCCCGCGCCGAACGGCCGCCGTCCCGACCGGTGCCTCCAGCACGGCCTCGCGCACCACCAGCACCAGTTCCGGCGGGTTGGTCCCGGTCAGTCGCGCCTGCCTGGCCATGCGCGCCTGCACCAGCTGCGGTGTTGAAGAACTTCCGCAACCGGTCCGGGACCGCCATGCCCCACGGCGTCTTCGGCCGCCTCCGCCGGGACTCCTCGCCCAAGCGCTCCAGCTCGGCGCGCGTCCCCCTCGACGCCGAACAGGTCCAGCAGCGCCGCGAGCTCCAGCGGCACGACCGACACGTCGCCGCGCAGGATCTTGCCCACCTTCGACTCCGAGCACCCGAGGACCCGCTGCACGCCCCGCTCCCGCTTTCCCGAAGAGAGAGCACCTGACCCGGTCCTGGACCGGCCCCGACCACGAAGCCCTATGCCCGCCGGGAGCACCGCCCCCGAGCGCGCCGCCGCGCTCTTCAGCGACCCCGATCCCGGCCCCGACGCGGCCAAGCGGATCACCGCGCGCCTGGTCTGGGCCTGACCCGAGGTGGCCGAGCGGGCGGGGAACCCTCCGGCCCCTCAGCCCTCCGGGTCCCCGTCCAGCCCGTGCTCGATCGCGTACCGCGCCAGCTCCACCCGGTTGTGCAGCTGCAGCTTCCGCAGCGTCGACTGCACGTGGTTCTCCACCGTCCGGTGCGAGATCACCAGCCGGGTCGCGATCTGCCTCGCCGTCAGGCCCTTCGCCACCAGCCGCAGCACCTCGGTCTCCCGGTCGGTCAGCTGCGGCCGGTCCACCTCGTCCGGGGCCGCCGCCATCCTGCGGTACTCCCCCAGCACCAGCCCTGCCAGGCCGGACGTGAACACCGCGTCGCCCGCCGCCGTCCGGTTGACCGCCTCCACCAGCTCCTCCGCGGACGCCGACTTCACCAGGTAGCCCGACGCGCCCGCCTTCACCGCCTCCAGCACGTCGTCGTGCTCGCCGCTCGCCGACAGGACCAGCACCCTGGTGCCCTCCAGCTCACCGGCGATCATCCGCGTCGCGTCGACCCCCGACGCCGCCTCGCCCAGGTTCAGGTCCATCAGCACCACGGCGGGCCGCACGGCGCGCGCGATCCGCACCGCCGAGCCCGCGTCCGCGGCGGTGGCGACCACCTGGAAACCGCGCTCGGCGAGGTCCCTCGCCACACCGTCGCGCCACAGGGGGTGGTCGTCCACCACCATCACGGTCACGCTGCTCATCGGTAGACCCGCACCTCCCACTCCGCGCCCTCCCCCGGCCCGGTCTGAAGCTCCAGGGTCCCACGCAGGGCCTCGACCCTGCCCCGGATCGACTTGGCGATCCCCATCCGACCCTCGGCCTCCGCGCTGGCCAGCCTGCCCTCCGGGATGCCGGGCCCGTCGTCGCGGACGCTGAGCACGACCTCCTCGCCGAGGTCCTCCAGCAGCACCCACGCCCGAGCGTCCGGGCCCGCGTGCTTCTCCACGTTCGACAGCGCCTCGCGCACCACCGACACCAGCTCGATCACCGTCCTGGCGGGCAGCATGACGTGCGTCGCGGGCGTCGCCACGTGCACCTTCGGGGTGATCAGCAGCTGCAGCGCGGGCCGCAGGTCCGCCTCGCCGCTCTCCGTCGTCTCCTCCGGCGACGCCGCCACGAGCGTGCGCAGCGCCACCTCCTGCTCACCGGCCAGCTCGGCCAGCTCGGCGGCCTCCCCGCCCAGCTCGTTGCCGCGCTTGCGCACCCGCGCCAGCACCTGGAGCACCCCGTCGTGGATCGACCGGGCCAGCCGCTCGCGCTCCGCCGTCGCCGCCTCGGCCCGCAGCGCCTGCGCCAGCTGCGCCGACGACTTGCGCCCGACGGTCGCCGCCATGCCGACGATGAACCCCGACCCGACCAGCAGCACCACGTCCCGCACCAGGTCCGTGTTCAGGTCGCCCCGGTTCAGGTACGTGCTCAACCCGACGACCGCGCCGCCGACCGCGCCCGCGTACTGCCCGCCGTGCGCGCCGCACACCACCGGGGGCGCCGACGCCCAGATCGTGGTGATCAGCGGGACGCCGTACAGGAACTGCGCGGGCGTCAGGACCAGCAGCGACAGCGACATGATCGCGCACACGACGAGCACGTCGGTCACGACCAGCCACGTCCGCTGCCCCGACGGCCCCCGGTACGCCACCGAGGTGACCACCGTCCAGACCGCCATCAGGCCCAGCGCCACCCACGCCAACCACGGCCGCTGGTACCCGCTCTGCTGCACCAGGACCGTGCCCAGCGCGAAGAAGAACGTCACCACGCGGAGCACGATCGTGGCCCGCCACAGGTGCGCCACGGGATCGTCCAACCCGGCCGCGCCCGAACCGGTCTGCTGTGCCTGTGCCATCCGGAGCCCTCCCCACCCCTATCCTGCCGTGTCCGCGCCCTGCGGCTAACCCCCAGGTGGCCGTCTGTTCCGCCGCACCCGCTTGTGGAAGGCTGACCGGGTCCGGTGCCCGTCGCAGGGGGTGACCGCGTCGGGCGTCCTCCGGCAGGGGAGGTTTTCCGCGTGCGCGAGTGGCCGCTGTGGACGCTGCGGCGACCCGCGCTGGCCTACTGGCTCCTGGTGGACGCCGCCGCGCTCGCCGCCTCGGTCCTCGCGATCGTCGCCACCGAGCGGCCGACCCCCGAGGAGATCGCCCGCTTCTCCGCCATCGCGGGCACCGCGGGCGCCGTCATCATCGTCAGCTCGGTGTACAGCGACCGCGTCGGCGAGATCGCCCGCAACCCGTGGGCCGCCCACCTGTCCTACCTCACCGCGGGCCTGGTCGCGCTGCCGGGGAACCTGCTGGTCCTGCTGCTGTTCGGCCCCGCCCTGCACGGCCTGCTCGACCAGCGCCCCGAGGTGCACCGCTGGCTGTTCACCCTGTCCTCGACGGCGCTGGCGGTGTTCGGCACCCGGCTGGCCATCGGCTGGGAGCACCCGACGACGGGCAGGCTGGACGTGCTGGTCCTGGGCGCCACCATGCTGCTGACGGTCCGCGCGGCGCTGATCTCGCTCGGCCTGAAGCTGCGCAGCCCGCGCGCCCCGAGCGAGGAGGTCGTGGGCGAGCCGATCGACGTGGTGCTGGGCGTCGTCGCGGTCAGCATCGGCGGCCTGATGGGGTTCGCCGCGCTGGCGACGGCCGTGCACGCCGTGGTCGCGGGCCCGCCGCTGGCCCTGCTGGAGCGGGCCGCCCAGCTGCCGCACTGGCGGCGGTCGGCGCAGCGCGACGCCAAGACCGGGCTGGCCAACGCCGCGCACTGGGACGGCCGCGCCCGCTACGAGCTGGCCAAGGCCCGCGCCACCGAGCGCCCGATGGCCGTGCTGCTGCTCGACCTCGACCACTTCAAGAAGGTCAACGACCTGGTCGGGCACCTGGCGGGCGACGCCGCGCTCAGCGCCGTGGCGGGCCTGCTCAACACCAGCACCCGGCGCGGCGACCTGGTCGGGCGGTTCGGCGGCGAGGAGTTCGTGGTGCTGCTGCCGGACGCCGAACCGGCCGTGGCCAGGTCGGTCGCCCAGCGGGTCAGGCACGCCATCGCCGACCTCCAGGTGCCGACCGTGCGCACCGACGGCCACGCCCACCTGCTCACCGGGCTGACGGTGAGCATCGGGGTGTCGACCACCCAGCGCTTCGGCTACGAGCTGCCCGACCTGATGGTCGCCGCCGACTCGGCGCTGCTGGCCGCCAAGAGCTACGGGCGGAACCTGGTCGAGATGGCCTGAGCCGGGAGCGCGGGGTCAGCGGCGCCCTCGACCGCTCTCCTTCTTCTTGTCGTCGTCGTCCGAACCGAGCTCGTCCACCCGGTGCTCGTCCCCCAAGTCCTTCGGCGCGGACGCCTGCGGCTCGTCCACGTCCACCCGCCGCGGGTCCACGTGCTTGTCCGCGTCCGAGAGCAGCGACCTGATCCCCGAGTTCAGCACCGCCAGCAGCGGCACGGACAGCAGCGCGCCCGCGATCCCGGCCACCACCAGGCCCGTCGAGATCGCCAGCACCACCGCCAGCGGGTGCAGCTTCACCGCGCGCCCCAGCAGCAGCGGCTGCAGCACGTGGCTCTCCAGCTGCATCACGCCGATCAGGATCGCCAGCACCACCGCCGCCGCCACCGGGCCGTTCGCGACCAGCGCGATCAGCACCGCCACCACGCCGGTGATCACCGCGCCGACGATCGGGATGAACGCGCCGAGGAACACCAGCGCCGCCAGCGGCACCACCAGCGGCACCCCGACGATCCACAGCCCGATGCCGACGCCGACCGCGTCCACCACCGCGACCACCGCGGTGGCCCGCACGTAGCTGACCAGCGAGGCGAACCCGCGCCGCCCGGCCAGGTCGGCCCTGGCGCGCACGTCGCGCGGCACGATCCGGGTGATGAACCGCCAGATCCCGTCGCCGTCGTGCAGGAAGAAGATGAGGGTGAACAGGGCCAGCACGAGCCCGGTCAGCAGCTCGCCCACGGTCGCCGCCGTGGTCAGCGCGCCCGAGGTGATCTCGCCCTGGTTGGCCTTGACCGTCTCCAGCAGCTGGTCGACGTACTGCTGGAGCTGGAGCTCGCTCAGGTGCAGCGGCCCGTCCTTGAGCCAGTCCCGGATCGTGCTCAGCGACGCGGTGACCTGGTTCTGCAGCTCGGGGAGGCCGTTGGAGAACTCGGTGATCACGAACGTGAGCACCCCGCCGACCACCGCGAGCCCGCCGACCAGCACGAACCCGGTGGCCAGGCCGCGCGGCACGCCCACCCTGGTCAGCTGCGTCACCGCGGGGGACAGCAGCGCGGCCAGCAGCAGCGCGATCCCCACCGGGATCATCACCGACGCCATGTAGCCCACGGCCTGCGACACGATGTACAGCGCGCCGACGACGGCGACGAACCGCCAGCTCAGCGCCGCGCTCACCCGCAGCAGCGGGGGAACCTTGCTGCTCTCCCAATCCGGTGTGCCCACGCCGATCACCGTATCCCGCCCACCCCCGCCGGGGTCCCGACTTCGCGCAGCTCAGCAGTACCCGTCACCGGACCTGGTCAAGCGCGCCACCCGGATGATCGGATCGGGAGGTGGAAGCGATCAGCGCAGCAGAGGAGCGGGTGGCCGCCGCCTTCGCGGGCGGCACGCGGCTCAGGTTCGGCGTCAGGACCCCGCAGCGCGAGCGGACGGTGCGCGGGGCGTTCCTCGCCGCGCTGCTCAACGGCACCGCGACCATCCGGCCCGCGACCATCAGGGCGGCCGTCGCCGAGACCGACCCCGAGGAGCACCCGAAGCCCCGGTCGACCCCGGCCAGGTTCATCCCGGCCAAGTTCGCGTCCGCCCGCACCGCGCCGCCGGGGCCGCCCGCGCTGCGGCTGATCAACGCGCACGTCGTGGGCCTGCTCGGCCTGGAGGGCGCGCGGATCGAGCACGTGGTCGACCTGCTCGACTGCACCTTCGAGCAGCCGCCGGACCTGCGGATGGCCCGCCTGGTCGGGCTGCGGATGCGCGGCTGCAAGGTGCCGGGCCTGCGCGCCCGCAACGTCCGGGTGCGCAGCGACCTGGTCCTGGAGGCCGGGTTCACCAGCGACGGCGTGGTCGACCTGACCGACGCCACCGTCGACGGCACGTTCCGCCTGGCGGGCGCGGTCCTGCGCGGCGGCGCGCACGCCCTGCTCGCCGCCCGGATCCGGGTCTCCGGCTCGCTGATGGCGGTCGCGCTGCGGGCCCAGGGCGAGGTCCGGCTGCGCGGCGCCGACTTCGGGGGCAGCGTCCACCTCGGCGGCGCCCGGCTGATCAACCCCGGCCACAACGCGCTGGAGGCCAGCGGCGTCCGCGTCGCGGGCAGCCTGTTCTGCGACGCCGAGGGCGGCCGGTTCACCGCCGAGGGCCGGGTGCTGCTGGACGGCGCGCGGGTCGGCGGCAACGTCGTCCTCTCCGGCGCGCGGCTGCGGGCGAGCACCGTGGAGCGCCCGGTGCTGGTGATCCCGCGCGGCACCGCCGACGAGGCGGCGGCGCTGGTCGCCGACCGGATCAGGGTCGACGGCAACGTGGAGCTGGACGACGGCTTCACCTCGACCGGGACGGTCCGGCTGCCGAACGCGGAGATCGGCGGGTACCTGCGGCTGTCCGGGGCGCGGATCGGGCAGAAGGCGCTGGTCGAGCGGGCCATCAGGGCGCGGGCGGGCGAGGCGGGCAAGGCGGGCGCGGGTGGTGCGGGGGAGGACGGTGGCGTCGACGTCCCCGCGGGGGCCACCACGAGGCCCGCCGGAACCGCTGCCGCCGGAACCGCTGCCGCCGCCGGGTCCGCCGAGGTCGGGGACGAGCCCGAGCCCGGCGCCGAGGACGACGGCATCCTGCACATCCCCGTCGCGCTGCACGCCGACGGCGTCCAGGTCCGGGGCGACCTCGACGCCAGGGGCGCCGCGCACGGCGCGTTCACCGGCCCGAGCGCCCGCGAGGCCGCGCTGCTCGCCTACGGCCAGGTCCGCCTGGTCGACGCCCGCGTGCGCGGCAGCGCCAGCCTGTCCGGCGCGCGCCTGGTCGGCCCCGGCATCGACGTCCTGTTCGCCGACCGCTTCAAGGTCGGCGGCACGCTCTTCCTGCGCGACCTGCGCGCGCAGGGCTCCCTGCGCCTGCAGAACGCCGAGATCGGCTCCACCCTCGACTGCTCCGGCGCGGTGCTGCGCGACCCGCGCCGCCGGGACGACGGCACCGCCAAGCCCTCGCTGGACGCCCGCGTCGCCACCGTCGGCAAGGACCTCCTGTGCAGCGGCGGCTTCACCGCCGAGGGCGGCGTCCGGCTGCTGCTGGCCGAGGTCGGCAAGACCGCCACGTTCGCGGGCGCCCTGCTCGGCCACGACCCCGACGGCACCGCGCTGGGCGCCAGGGGCATGACCGCCCAGCAGCTCGTGCTGCGGCTCGACGCCGAGCAGGCCCCGCGCGGCCGGGTCGTGCTCACCGGGACCCGCGCCGCCTCGGTCGTGGACGGGCCGGGGCTGTGGGCGGCGGGCGGCGGGGTCGCGGTGGAGGACTTCACCTTCGGGTCCATCGCCTCCTCCCCGGACGTGGACGTGCGCACCCGGCTGCGCTGGCTGCGCGAGGTGCAGCCGGACTTCGCGCCGGGCCCGTACGAGCAGCTGGCCACCGTCTACCGGGAGGGCGGCGACGAGGAGCTGGCGCAGGTGGTGCTGGTCGAGAAGCAGCACCGCCGGTACTCCGAGCTGGGCCTGGCGCACCGGGCGTGGGGCTTCCTCCAGCGCTGGACCGTCGGCTACGGCTACCGGCCGTGGCTGGCGATCACCTGGCTCACCGCGTTCTGGCTGTTCGGGGCCCTGTGGTTCCAGTGGCACGAGATGCTCAAGCTCAACGACGACGAGTCGCCGGTGTGGAACCCGTGGCTGCTGGCCGCCGACCTGCTGCTGCCGATCATCGACCTGGGGCAGGACAACCGCTGGCAGTTCACCGGGGCGTCCCAGTGGATCGCCAGCGCGCTGATCGCGGTGGGCTGGATCCTGGCGTCCACGGCGGCGGCGGGCGCGGCCCGCGTGCTCAAGCGGGTCTAGCGGGGCCCGGTGGGACGCCGCCGTTCCGGTTCGGTCGTCCACGAACGGCTGACCTGCGGCGGCGTTCCCGCGAGGGGCGCGTGACACGGAAGAACCGAGATTTTCTCGGCTACCCCGCGTCATCCTGGTGAAACTCAGAGTGGCGATCACACGATCCGGCGAACAGAGCAGTCAAGGGGTGCGCCAAGGGGAGCAGCCCTGGCAGGCTCTCGGCGTCGGCCAGCCACGGCGGTGATCGTGCGGGTCGGCTCCCCAAGTCCGTTTTCCCAGGTGGAGGTACCAGCGTGTCCGCAGCGGCGCAGCGAGTCGGGAAGGTGGTCCGCTTCCGCGGATTGCTGTCCCGCGCTCTGCTCGTCGCCGGTGGCGCGCTGGCTGGCACTGCCGCCGCCTGGGCGCTGTCCGCCGCTCCCGCCTCCGCCGAGACCCTCGACCTCAACCCGGTCGGCGTCCTCTCGGAGGGCGTGCTGGGCGGCGGCCCGCTGAGCGAGGTCCTCTCCCCCGTCGACAAGGCGGTGGACGACCTCGACGCGGCGATCCGGGCCCAGCGCGAGGCGCTGGTCGAGATCCCGCGAGCCGACCTGGGCCGCGTCGCGGAGGACATCCGCGGCGCCGTGGGCCAGGTCGGCGGCCTGCTCGGGGTCGAACCGGTGCTGCAGGTGGTCGAGGTCCAGGACGCCCCGCGCGTCGACGCGGCCCTCGCGCCCACCGCGATCCCGGCGCTCCCCGAGCAGCACCAGGCCCCGGCCGAAGCGGAGGCCGCGCCCGTCGCGGCCCCCGAGACCCCGGCCGCGGCCGAGGTCGAGGCCCAGCAGCGGTCCACCAGGGCCAGCGCCGCCCCGGCGGCCCCGGTCGAGCGGTCGCGCAATGAAGCGCCCGCAGCCGAGGCGCGCCCGGCGCAGCCCGTCACCCCGGACCGGCCGTCCGTCCCGGTCGTGCCCGCTTCCGGCACGCCCGCCCACTGCTCGTGCGGTGCGGACGGCGCTTCCTCGTCCAACAACAACGGCGGCGCGCTCTCCACGATCGCGTCCACCTCCGGTGTTCCCACCGCTGCGGCGCGGGCACTGCTGCCCGCCACCGAGCGGAACACCGCGATGCCCGGCAAGCAGCCCGGCATCACCCCCGACTGATCACCGCGCGCGGTTTCGAGGCGGCACACCCGTGCCCCTCGGTCTCCGGCCTGCGCGCTCTTCGCTGAGCACCGCGTTCCGGGCGATCCGCCGCGCGCTCTTCCGAAATCGGGTGGTCGTCCCCCAGACGCCGTCCGCGTCCGACCACCCCCCATTCACTGATCGAAGGAGAAAACATGCAGACCTGGGCCAAGCGCGGTCTCCAGTCCGCACTTGTCACCGGTGGTTTGCTGATGCTCGGCACGGGCATCGCCTCCGCTGAGGAGCGGGTCAGCCCCGACCTCGCCCCCTCCATGCTCGACAGCATCGGCCAGGAGCTGGCCGACGTCGACATCGAGATCCCCGTCCTCGTCGAGAAGAACGCGATCGGCGTCCTGGGCGACGCGGTCGAGCTGCCCGAGATCGACGAGAAGCTCGTCGTCCCCTCGCTCAACACGATGATGGGCAAGCAGTCCAACCCGCTCGTCAAGGACAGCCGGGGCATCGGCTCCGACCAGATCATCCGCAACAACCGCATCGTCGGCGACCTCGTCGTGCCGGTCATGGTGTGCGGCAACGCGATCGGCGCGCTGGGCGACGCCTACGTCGAGGCCGACTGCGAGCAGGAGGCCAGCAGCACCCGCACGACCATCACCGACGGCTCCCGCGACTCGCTCGCGGGCAACGTCGTCGCCATCGCCGCCGCCGTGCCCACCTCGGTCACCGGCAACGCGATCGCCGGCCTGGGCAACGCCGAGGCCAACACCACCGCGTCGCAGTCCGCCGTCGCGGGCGGCGACATCACCACCTCCGGCGAGCGCGGCTCGCTGTCCGGCAACGTCGTCGCGGGCCAGTGGGCCGTGCCGGTGCAGCTGAACAACAACGCGGTCGGCACGATCGGCAACGCGCTCGCCAACGGCTCGTCCGACGTCACCGCCGAGGTGCCCGGCACCATCACCACGAGCGGCGCGGACAGCTTCGGCGGCGGCAACGCGCTGCTGGCCCCGCTGGCGCCCATCGCCGCCGTGAACGGCAACGCCGCGGGCGTGCTCGGCAACGGCGACGTGCTCGCCGAGAACTCGGCCACCGCCACGGCGGGCAGCGAGCACACCGGCATCTTCGACCTGCCCACCTACGCGGAGACCTCGGGCAACCGGGGCACCCTGGCGGGCAACATCCTCCAGCCGCAGATCGCCGGGCCCATCTCGGCCGACGACAACGCGGTCGTGGTCGCGGGCAACTCCACCGCCACCTCCTCGGCGTCCAACTACTCGCAGGTCGGCGGCTTCACCAGCACGACCGGCGAGAACGGCACGCTGTCCGGCAGCATCGGCGACCTGCCGATCGGCCTGCCCGCCGCGGTCGGCGGCAACGGCGCGGCGGTCCTCGGCAACGCGGCGGCCGACCACACCAACGACTCCACGACGCTGGTGGGTGGCAACACCTTCACCAACGGCGACGGCGCCGTGCTCGGCTCCAACGTGGTCTCCGCCCCGGTGACCGCCCCCGCCGACCTGTGCGGCACCGGCCTCTCGGCGGGCGGCAACGCCGACGGCAACTGCAACAACCTCGTCACCACCGAGGTCGGCGGCCTCAACGCCAGCCGGGGCAACGACAGCGTCGTGTCCGGCAACCTGGTGTCGCTGCCCTCGTTCGTGCCCGCCGAGTCCTTCGGCAACGCGTTCTCCGTGCTGGGCCAGGCCGACGGCACGGCCGACGAGGTCAAGGGCTCCGCGGTCGGCGGCGAGCCGAACACCCGCGACGACGACGGCACGGTGTCCAGCAACGCGGTCGGCCTGCCCACCGCGCTCGGCCTGCAGATGCACAGCATGGCCGGTGGCATCCTGAGCAACACCAACGCGACCGCCACCAGCGACAGCACCTTCGACGTCGGCGGCCCGGCCGAGGCGACCGGCAAGCACGGCTCGATCTCCGGCAACATCGGCTACCTGCCGACCAACAACATCGCGCAGGTCTTCGGGTCCGCGGTGGGCGTCGGCGGCAACCACTACAGCAACAGCGACAACTTCCTCACCTCCACGGTCGGCGGCGACGCCGTCTCCACCGGTGAGGACGGCGCGATCGCGGGCAACGTCGCCTCGGTCCCGCTGGCGTCCACGCTCCAGTCCTTCGGCCACTCGGTCGTGGTCGCGGGCAACGGCGACGTCGTCACCACCAACACCGCCGACGTCACCACCGGCGGCAACGTCGCCACCAACGGCGACAACGCCTCGGTGTCCGGCAACGGCATCGCCCCGCAGATCGGCCTGCCCGCGCAGGTGTTCGGCATCGCCGGTGGCGTGGCGGGCAACGGCAACACCACCCACACCAACGACAGCACCCTCGTCGTCGGCGGCGACCACGACACCTCGGGCCTGGACTCGGCCGCGTCCGGGATGCTGGTGACCGCGCCGATCTCCGGCAACCCGGCCGTGCACGGCGACGCCGTGTCGGTGCTGGGCCTGGCCGACAGCGTCACCGACTCCACCGCCGTGACCCAGGTCGGCGGCAGCACCGAGACGGTGGGCTCCGGCTCGCTGTCCGCCGCCGAGGTGTACGCGCCGGTCGAGGCCGCCGCGACCGTGGTGGACGTGCCCGCGCAGGTCCTCGGCACCGCCACCACGCTGGTGTCCAGCACTCACGACGTCGAGACCGGCGACGAGGTCGACGGCGCGGCCGACACCAAGGGCATCAACCTGCCCAGCTCGGTCGACCGCCACCTGTCGATCACGAGCCTGCCGCTGCTGAACAACGTCTTCATGATGGAGCGCTCGTTCCAGGGCGACCTGCCGGTCGTGGGCGGCCTCGCGGGCGGTCTGCCCGTGGTCGGCGGCCTGACCGGCGGCCTGCCCGTGGGCAACCTGACCGGTGGCGGTCTGCCGCTGGTCGGTGGCCTGGCCGGTGGCCTGCCGGGCATCAGCGGTCGCAGCGCCCAGGGCGGCGGCCTGCCGGTCGTCGGTGGCCTGACCGGCGGTGGCCTGCCCGTGGTCGGCGGTCTGACCGGTGGCGGTCTGCCCCTGGTCGGTGGCCTGACCGGTGGCGGCCTGCCGGTCGTCGGCGGTCTGACCGGCGGTGGCCTGCCCCTGGTGGGCGGCCTGACCGGTGGCCAGCGCTCCTCGGCCCCGACCCTGCCGACCGACCAGCTGACCAAGGCCACCAGCGGCCTGAAGGTCAACCCGCTGGAGCAGCTCGGCGGCCAGAAGGGCGGCTCGCCGCTCGGCTCGCTGCTGGCGATCCCGTCGATGTTCGGCTCGCTCTGAGCGCTGAGCACGACTAGCTGAACCACCCTCCCGCTCGGCCCCCGGCGCGACACGCGCCGGGGGCCGGGCCCTTGTCCGGGGGTGTGCGCCGAGATCCGCGCGGCGCCAAGCGCTTGCGGGCCTCGCGGGTCAGTTCTCGCGGTCAGTTCTCGCGGGCCCGGTCGCGCCCGCGCAGCCGGTCCTGCGCGTGCCCGACCAGCGCGTGCACCGGGATCGCGCCGTCGCCGGTCACCCAGCACACCCGCACCCCCGGCCGCACCCGCGCGCCCGACACCCGCACCGCGCGGCCCGCCAGCTCGCCGACCCGCGCGGCGACCGCCTCGCCCGTCCCGTTCGGGTGCTCGGCCACCACCGCGAACTCGTCGCCGCCGTACCTGGCCACCGTGTGGTCCGCGCGCAGGCCGGCCCTGAGCCGCGCGCCCAGCACCACCAGCAGCTCGTCGCCCCGGTGGAACCCGTGCGCCCGGTTCACCTCGGCCAGGTGCCGCACGTCCAGCAGCACCAGCGTCACGAGCGTGCCGTGCGTGCGCGCCCGCACCAGCGCCTGGTCCAGCCGGTCCAGCAGCAGCGCCCGGCCGGGCAGCCCGGTCAGCGGGTCGACCAGGCCCGCGCTGTGCGACACGTCGGCCTGCACCGGGCGCAGCAGCACCAGCACCCGCTCGTCGAGCGGCCGGTACTCGGCCCACACCCGCGTGCGCGGCAGCACCACCGGCAGCACCAGCGTCGACCGGCTGCGCAGCACCTGCCCGGCCAGCTCGGCCCGCGACGGCAGCGGTGCGCCCGAGTCGTCGCGCGCCTCACCCGCCGCGCCCAGCTCGGCGGCCACCCGGTTCTCGGCGAGCACCGCGCCCCGCGAGTCCAGGAGCAGCACGCCCACGGGGAGCTGCGCGAGCAGCTCGTCCCAGTGACCGATCCGGGTGCGCATCGCAGTCGCCTCCCACCGCGGGCTGCACGGGCCTTCTTCGCAGCCTCCCCGCGCTGAGCGGGCATTTCAACACCTGCGCGACCACCCGGTCCGGTGATCTTTCAGCTGATCTTGCCCAGCGGCTCGTCGGGGAGCCCGTCCGCGAGACCGGCGAGCAGCGCGGCGAACGCGCCCTCGGACACGATCGGCACCCCGTACGCGCGGGCCCGCCTCGCCTTGGTCGACAGGGAGAACGGGTCGGCCGCGACCAGCAGCGCCGTGGCGCGCGTGACGTAACCGGAGTTCACCCGCAGCCCCGAGCCCAGCGCCCGGCCCACCCACACGTCGCGCGCGTCGTCCATCTGCCCGGTGAACACCACCAGGTCGCCCCGCGCCAACCGCACCGCCGACCCCGCGCCGCCGGCTGCCGGACCGCCGGCACCCGGAACACCGGTCGCCGCAACACCAATCGCCGGACCGCCGAGCGACCCACCCGCCAGAGCCCCGCCTGCCAGGACTTCGCCCGACCGCGTCCCACCGGCCCGAGTCCCACCGGCCAGAGTCCCGCCGGACAGCTCGACCGGTCGCGTCGCACCGGCCAGCGCGCCCGACCGCGGGGCGGCGCCCGCCAGCAGCCCGCTCGCGGGAACTCCGCCCGCCGGCGCCGTTCCCGCAGGCGCCATTCCCGCCGGTCCGGCGCCCGCCGTCCCCGCCAGCACCCCACCCGCCAGGTCGGCGGCGCCCCGCCGCACCTCGGGCACGTCCGCGCCCAGCGGCGGCAGGTCCAGCGCGCCCGCGCCGGGGACCTCGGGCAGCCGCGCGAACAGCGCCGCCGCCGCGTGCGCGTCGGCCAGCGCCGAGTGCGCGTCCAGCAGCGGCACCCCGGCGTCGGCGCAGCAGTCCCGCAGCGACCGCCGCCCGCCCGACAGCCGCATCGTGCACAGCCCGTCGAAGTCCGCGTCCACCCCGACCCGGCCGAACTCGGCGGCCAGGAAGCGCGCGTCGAACGCCAGGTTGTGCGCCACCAGCACCCGACCCGCCAACCGCCGGGCGAGCGCCCCCGCCGCCAGCGCGAACGTCGGCGCGCCCCACACGTCGGCTGCCCTGATCCGGTGCACGTGCTGCGGTCCGAGGTCCCGGCCGGGGTTCAGCAGCGTGCACCACTCCCCGGTGACCCGCCGGTCCCGGTCCAGCTGCACGACGGCCACCTCGACCACCCGGTCGGACCGCCGGAACCCGGTCGTCTCCACGTCGACCACCGCGTAACCCACGCGGACGAACCTACCGTCAGCGCATCTCCTGCAGCCCGAGCACCGACAGCAGCCGCAGCGCGTCGTGCCCCGGCGAACCGGGCGGGGCGGTGAACAGCACCACGTGCTGGTCCCGCTCCGGCACCACCAGCACGTCGCAGTCCAGCGGGATCGGGCCGAGCCGGGGGTGCGCGACGACCTTCGCCATGCCGTGCTCGCCCGACACCTCGGCCACCCGCCACAGCTCCACGAACTCAGGGCTGCCCCGCAGCAGCTCCCGGACCAGGTCCTGCACGCCCCGGTCGCGCGGGTAGCGGGCGGCCACCGCGCGCAGGTGCGCTGCGGCGAACCGGCTGAACCCGCCGCCGTCCTCGATCCCGTAGTGCCTGCGCGCCGGGTCCGGGTCCAGGAAGTACCGGCGGATCATGTTGCGCTCCCGCTGCGGCACCGCCGAGAAGTCCTCCAGCAGCGCCGCCGCCAGCGGGTTCCACGCCAGCACGTCGTACTTCGCGTCCAGCACCACCACGGCGGTGTCCGGCAGCCGCTCCACCAGGTCCATCACCCGGTCGGGGACGTCGCGGGACACGCCCGGTGGTTCCGCGGGCCGCCCGCACAGCGCGTGCAGGTGGTCCCGCTCGGCGTCGGTGAGCCGCAGCGCCCTGCCCAGCGCGACCAGCACGTGCCGCGACGGCCGCGGACCGCGCGCCTGCTCCAGCCGCGTGTAGTACTGGGTCGAGATGTGCGCCAGCTGCGCCACCTCCTCGCGCCGCAGACCGGGGGTGCGACGCGGCCCGCCCGAAGGCAGTCCCACGGTCCCCGGTGCCAGCCGCTCGCGGTGCGACCGCAGGAAGCGGCCCAGCTCAGCCTTGTCCACGCCCCCGAGGATGCCGTCCGCGACCGCTCGCTGACAGGTACGGGCAGGGCCTGCCTGAGCGCTTCGCGGCGCGGCACGGTGGAGCCATGACCAAGACCGGACTGCTGGCCGACAAGATCACGCTCGTCACCGGGGCCAGCCGGGGCATCGGCGCCGCCGCCGCCCGCCTGTTCACCGCCGAGGGCGCCACCGTCGTGCTCGCCGCGCGCAGCGAGGACGCGCTCAAGGCCCTCGCCTCGGAACTGCCGGGTGCCTCGTACGTGGTCACCGACCTGGGTGACAAGGAGAGCATCGACCACCTGGTGCGCACGGTCGTCGAGCGGCACGGCAGGCTCGACGCGGCGTTCAACAACGGCGGCACGGCCACCCCGCCGCACCCGCTCGCGGACGTGACCGAGGAGGACCTGGACCGGGTCGTCCAGGTCAACTTCAAGGGCGTGTTCCACGCGGTGGCCGCCGAGGTCAAGGCCATGATCGCCACCGGCGGCGGGGCGATCGTCAACACCAGCAGCGTCGGCAGCCTGATCGCGAACCCGGCGCTGCCCGCTTACGCGGCGGCCAAGCGGGCGGTGAACAGCCTGACCGAGTCGGCGGCCGTCACCTACGGCGGCGCGGGCATCCGGGTGAACGCCATCGCGCCCGGCCTGACCCGCACCGAGATGGTCGACGACTGGGAGTCGCACGACCCCGGCGTGATCGACCGGATCGTCGCGTCCACCCCGCTCGGCAGGGCCGCCGCGCCCGAGGAGGTGGCGGAGGCGGCGGCCTGGCTCCTCAGCGACCGCGCCTCGTACGTGACCGGCGCGGTGCTCCCGGTGACCGGCGGGACCGGCATCTGACCCGGTGGCCCGCGCCCGGCCGGATCAGGGCGCGGGCTCCTCGCCGCTGGCCATCGCGATGGCCTCCTCGACGGTGTCCGCGATCGGGATGATCTCGTCGAAGCGGGCCAGCTCCAGCGCGTCCAGCACGGTCTCGCCGACCCCGGCCAGCGCGAGCGCGCCGCCGTTGGCCCGCACCCTGGCCAGCGCCCCGGCGAGCACGCCGAGCCCGTGGTGGTCCAGCGACTCGACCCGCTCCAGGTCCAGCACGACGAGGAACGCGCCCTCGTCGATCTCCTCGACCACCAGCTCCGTCCAGAGCTTCGGGGAGGTGAACAGGTCGACCACCCCCGAGATCCCGGCGACGAGGAACGAGCCCTCGCCGTGGTCGACGCGGTGCTTGCTCACCTTCAGGCCCATGCGGGCTGCCTCCCCGTCGGTAGCGGGTGCCCGGCCCTCGTGGGCCTCGGCTGGGTGTCGTCCCGTGCGGACGCTGGTCTCGACCTGCCTCGATTCTTCGGCTTCTCCCCCGATGATGTCATCGAAGATCGGTTCCAGCGCTGCGGCGCGGCGGTGGACCGGCGCCGCGGCGGGTGGAGCAGCGGGGTGGTGCGGCCGAAACCGCAGGTGGGGCGCTTCACGTTCTGTCCGGGCACGGGCGAATCCGGATAGGGGCGGCTCGCGCGCAGGGGACGGCCGACGTCAGACCGGGGGTCGGGTGACCGACCGCGCCGACGACCTCACCGCGCTGGTCAGGCTCTCCGCCGGACCGGGCGCGGTCGGCGCGCTGCTCGACCGGCTCGCGCGGCGCGCGGGTGGAACGGCGGTGCTGCTAGACGTCGGCGGCCGACCCCTGCCTGGTGGTGGCGGGCGAGCCGGGACACGGCGTCCCGCTCGCCGACCCCGGAGCCGAGGAGCTCCTGACCAACCCGAACTCCCGGCTGCACCCGATCGACCCGGCGGGCGTCGAGACGGTCCGGGCCCGGCTGCGCGCGGACACCAGGCTGCCCGCCGCCGCGTCGACCCCGGACATCTCCGCACCGGCCACGCGCAAGCGGCTGACCGAGGTCGGCCCGACGACCCCGACGACCCGCCGATCAGCCCTGCGCCAGGTCCGTGAACCGGCTGTAGTGCAGCTGGTGGGCCACCGTGATCGTCGCGGTCGGGCCCGCGCGGTGCTTGGCGATGATCAGGTCGGCCTCGCCCGCGCGCGGGTCGTCGCGCTCCCACGCGTCCGGGCGGTTGATCAGGATGACCATGTCCGCGTCCTGCTCCAGCGAGCCGGACTCGCGCAGGTCGGACAGCTGCGGCTTCTTGTCGGTGCGCTGCTCGGGACCGCGGTTCAGCTGGCTGATCGCGATCACCGGGACCTCCAGCTCCTTCGCGATCAGCTTCAGGTTCCGGGAGAACTCCGAGACCTCCTGCTGGCGCGACTCGGTCTTCTTGCCCGACGACATCAGCTGCAGGTAGTCCACCACCACGAGCCGCAGGTCGTGCCGCTGCTTGAGCCGGCGCGCCTTCGCCCGGATCTCCATCATGGTCAGGTTCGGCGAGTCGTCCACGAACAGCGGCGCCTCGCTGATCTCGCTCATCCGCCGCGCCAACCGGGTCCAGTCGTCGTCGCTCATCGTGCCACCGCGCATGTCGCCGAGGCGGATGCGCGCCTCGGCGGACAGCATCCGCATGACGATCTCGGTGCGGCTCATCTCCAGCGAGAAGATGGCGCTGGTCAGCCCGTGCTTGACCGAGCAGGACCTGGCGAAGTCCAGCCCCAGCGTCGAGTTGTGCGTCGGGATCATCGACCGGCCCGCGAGGTACAGGTGGGCGGCGTTGTCGACCTCCACGCAGCGCACCGGCACGCTCGCCACCGGCCGCACCCCGACCACGAACCGGGTCCCCGCGCCCGCGCGCTGCCCCCGGTCCTTGTGCTCCAGCCGCTTGCGCTCCACCCGGAACACGTCGTCCCCGGCCTCGAAGCCGACGACCACCCCGTCCCCGGCGCAGCGGTAGCCCAGGCCGACGACCAGCTCGCGCACGTCCCGCGCCAGGCCCGCGCCCGACGCCTCGAACCGCACCGAGCCGTCCTCGGCGACCGTCCCCGCGGTGTCCAGCAGCCCGGCGAGCAGCGCCCGCCGCTGGGGCTCGGACGCCCGCAGGTACCCGGCCGGGACCCGCTCGGAGCCCAGCACGCCCGCGCCGTGCAGCAGGCCCTGGAGGGTGCCGCGCTCGCTGTGGCACTCCGGGCAGTCCCGCACGCCGGTCGACGCCGCGCCGCAGCCCTGGCAGGCCGGTGAGGCGCGCACCTCGTAGCCGTCCGCCCCGACGTTCCACAGCACCTCGGCGTCCTCCGAGGTGAACCGCGCGGACGCGGCGTGGCCGCCGAGCAGCACGCCCAGCGAGTAGGGCGCGATGGGCAGCGGCCGGTCCGGGAGCGCGAGCGGCGCGGCGCCCGCCACCGACGGCGTCTCGCCCCGGCGGAGCGCCTCGGCCAGCTCGGCGGTCGTGCGCACGGCGGAGGCGCCCGGCGCGCCGGTCAGCCACTGGTGCTCGGCGTCGGCGAGCAGCACCGACCCGTCGGAGAACACCACCTCGTGGCACGGCCTGCCCCGCATCACCCCGGTCGCCGCGACGACCCGCGTCGGCAGGCCGTCCGCGTCGAGCAGGAGGTCGCCGACCCGCACCTCGCCCATCGTGGTCCACCCGGTCGGGGTGGCCAGGGGGGTGTCGAGGGCCAGCGCCTTGCCGACGCCGGGACGGGCCGCGACGATGATCATCTGACCGCCGTGCAGGCCGTTCGTCAGCTGGTCCAGGTCCGCGAAGCCGGTCGGGATGCCCAGGGACGAGCCGCCCCGCGAGGCGATGGCGTCGATCTCGTCCATGGTGGGCTGGAGCAGCTCCTCCAGCACCGCGTAGTCCTCGGTGGTGCGGCGCTCGGTGACCTCGTAGATGGCCGCCTGCGCCCGGTCCACCACCTCGTCCACGTCGGCGCCCTCGGCGCCGTTGTAGCCGAGCTGCACGATGCGCGTCCCGGCCTCGACGAGCCTGCGCAGCACCGCCTTCTCGGCGACGATCTCGGCGTAGTAGCTCGCGTTCGCCGCGGTGGGCACGGTCGCGATGAGGGTGTGCAGGTACGGCGCGCCGCCCACCCGCAGCAGCTCGCCCCTGCGCTCCAGCTCCGCGGACACCGTGATCGGGTCGGCGGGCTCGCCCCGGCCGTACAGGTCGAGGACGCAGTCGTAGACGGCCTGGTGCGCCGGTCGGTAGAAGTCGTTCGGAGCGAGCACCTCGACGACGTCGGCGATCGCGTCCTTGCTCAGCAGCATCCCGCCGAGCACGGACTGCTCGGCGGCCAGGTCCTGGGGCGGCTGCCGTTCGAAGCTTGGCTCGGCCATGCCCCGGTCGTCCACCACCGCCACGGCTACCCACCCCAATCCGTTCGTGCCGAACGTTCCTGCCCCGGCTCCCCGGTATCGGCGAGGAGCCACGCACAGCGACACAGGGACGCTAGAGCCACCCGGACGGACCAAGCAACCGGGCCTGTGGACAAGCCTGTGGAGAACTTGGGGATGGTTTGGCCGAGCTGACCACAGGTCGCCTCGAACCTGTGGACAACTTGGGGACAACTCGACCTGTGATTCCAAAATTCCCAGGTCAGACCCTGTGAGTCAGTTGTGGAGAAATTAGTGGGTCACAACTTCGGCGTGTCGCGTGTTACTCGCCTCACGGCGTGTCGTGGTCACCCCGTCACAGCAGGTTCTCCACAGGGGTTGTGGACAACTCAGCAGAAAGCGCCGCCCACCCCGCGACGGGGCGGACGGCGCTTCCGGAGCGCGCTCAGCCGACCGAGGAGACCTCGACGGGCAGCGACACGGTGACCTCGGGGTGCAGTCGGACGGTGACCGAGTGCTTGCCCAGGGTCTTGATGTGGCCCGCCAGGTCCACGGACCGCTTGTCCAGCGCCGGGCCACCCGCGGCGCGAACCGCGGACACGACGTCGGACGAGGTGACGGAGCCGAACAGCTTCTTGGAGCCCGAGGCGGCCTTGGCCTTCAGCGAGACCGAGCCCAAGCCCTCCAGGGAGGCCTTGATCTCCTTCGCGTGGTCCAGGTCGCGGACGCGACGGGTCTCCTGCGCGCGGCGGATGACCTCGACCTGCTTCGCCGCGCCCTTGGTGGCGAGGATCGCCAGGCCGCGGGGCAGCAGGTAGTTGCGGCCGTAGCCGTCCTTGACCTCGACGATGTCGCCGGGGCCACCGAGGCCGCTGACATCAGCGGTGAGGATGAGCTTCACGGTGTTATCCCCCTTCTTCTTAGCGAGCGGTCGAGGTGTAGGGCAGCAGCGCCATCTCGCGGGCGTTCTTCACCGCGACGGCGACGTCGCGCTGGTGCTGGCTGCAGTTGCCGGTGACCCGACGAGCGCGGATCTTGCCCCGGTCCGAGATGTACTTCCGGAGCAGGGTGGTGTCCTTGTAGTCGATCAGGTTGGCGTTCTTGTCCTTGCAGAACGCGCAGACCTTCTTCTTGGGCTTGCGCACAGGCGGCTTGGCCATGTGTGTACTCCTGGAGTGACGCGGTGAAGTTCTGGGGTGACCTGTGCTGGTCTAGAAGGGAGGCTCGTCGGCGAAACCGCCGCCGGAACCCGCCGGGGGCGCGGAGCCCCAGGGGTCGTCGGCAGGGGCGCCACCGCCGCCACCGCGGGACTGCTGCTGGCCGCCGCCGTAGCCGCCACCACCGCCGTCACCTCGGCTCACCTTGTTGACCTTCGCGGTCGCGTAGCGCAGCGAGGGGCCGATCTCGTCGACCTCCAGCTCCACGACGGTGCGCTTCTCGCCCTCCTTCGTCTCGAAGGAGCGCTGGCGGAGCCTGCCCGTGACGATCACCCGCGAACCGCGGGTCAACGTCTCGGCCACGTTCTCCGCGACCTGGCGCCACACGTTGCAGCGGAGGAAGAGCGCCTCGCCGTCCTTCCACTCGCCGGACTGGCGGTCGAAGGTGCGCGGGGTGGAGGCGACCGTGAAACCGGCCACCGCCGCACCGGACTGGGTGAAGCGCAGTTCCGGATCGGAGGTCAGGTTCCCGACCACCGTGATCGTCGTCTCGCCTGCCATGTCCGGCTCTCCCTCAGGCCTTGGCCTTCGCGGCGGCCTTCGCTGCTGCCTTGGCAGCGGCCTTGGCGGCCTTCGCGGGCTCGCGGCGCAGGACCTTGGTGCGCAGCACCGTCTCCTGCAGACCCAGCTGGCGGTCCAGCTCCTTCACGGCCTCGGGCGTCGAGAGGAGGTCGAGGACGGCGTAGATGCCCTCGGCGCTCTTGTTGATCTCGAAGCTCAGCCTGCGCTTGCCCCAGACGTCGACCTTCTCGACGTTGCCACCCGCGGTGCGGATGACGTTGAGGAACGTGTCGAGCGAGGGCGCGACCGTGCGCTCGTCGAGACTGGGGTCGAGGATGACCATCACTTCGTAATGACGCATGAAGACCACTCACCTCCTGTGGACTCACGGCCACGGGCTTTCCGTGGCAGGAGGGTCGTCGCGTCAGCAACCTGAACAGCCTACAGGGGTTCGGCCCGGTCGGTGAAACCGACTGGTCGACGGGGCGTTTCGAGCGCGCGGGAGCCGGGAAACCGGGGTGGTTCAAGATCACCGGGTTCTGCCGGCGCACCCGGTCGCGCCGCTGGTCGGGGCCTTGACCGCCGCTGGTCGGGGCCTTGACCGGAGCCCTGGTCCGGGGCGGCTCAGCGGACCGACGGGCGGCGCAGCACCCAGGTGCGCACCAGCGCGCCCGTCACGCAGGCCAGCAGCACCACGGCCAGCAGCACCGGCGTCGCCACCCCGTTCGCCAGCCCCGGCAGCGCCTGCGCCCGCCCGGCCTCGCGGACGTCCTCGCGGTCGGCGGCCCGAGGCAGCCCGCGCCCAGCGCCGGGACCCCCGGTCTCGCCGCGCGGGACGGGCGAGAACAGGCCCGGCGCCGCGAACGGCAGCGACCCGTAGCCGAACGCGGGCGCCCCGCCGAAGTTCGCGCCCCACCGCAGCAGGTCCCGCCCCTGGGCGACCACGGCCGACGCGGTCGCGGTGGTCGAGCCCTGCGGCACGCCCCGCGCGGGCACTTCCTCCGGCTGCGGCGCGGGCGGCTGCTGCGGCTGCGGCACGGGCGGCGCCGGTTGCTGCGGCGCCGGTTGCTGCGGCGCGGGCGGCAGCACCTGCCCGACGATCGCCTCGGACGCGTCCGCCACCCCGCCCACGCCCTCCTGCACGGGCGCCACGGCGGCGTTGACCCCGATCGCGGTCACCGAGCACAGCCCGCCCAGCACCTGCCCGACCCCGCCGGTCACGGTGGTCAGCACGGGCCCGAGCAGCGGCAGCCTCCCCAGCTCCCCGTTGACCCGCGCGGCGATCTGCCCGCCGGTGACGACGCCCTCCCCGGTGGGGATCGCGCCGATCGGGATCGGCGGCAGCGCGGCGAACGCGGCCCGGAACGGCTCCGCCAGCCCCGGCCCCAGCAGCGGGACCGCCCTGACCAGGTCGGTGACCGGCCCGAGCACGGCGGAGGCGCTCAGCGCGAGCGGCGTCCCCGGCTCGCCCCGCACGGTCGTCCGGCACTCCCCGAGCACCACGGGTTCGGCCGCCGCCGCGGTCCCCGCGCCCAGCCAGGCGGTCGTCCCGACCACGGCGAGCGCGGCTCCCACGCCTGCTAAGCGGGTGCTTCGGGTGCGCATCGTTGCCTCCCCGGTGCTGGGCCGCCGCGCCGGTCCGCGCGCGCTCGGCGACGCACTTCCTACTTGCTGGTAACGAGCGTAGGCCCGCGTGGCGGCGCCCGCCGCTCGGCGATCGGGTGCTCCTCGTCGTGGCGCTGCCGACCGGACCCGGCCCCGGCACGGCTACCCTGCACCTCATGCGCATCGGGGCTCACGTCCGAGACGACGATCCGCTCGCCGCCGCCGCCGAGCGCGGGGCCGAGGTGGTCCAGTTCTTCCTCAGCGACCCGCAGAGCTGGAAGGCCCCCGGGGCGCACCAGCACGCGCGGGCGCTCAAGGACTCCGAGCTCGACGTCTTCGTGCACGCCCCGTACCTGATCAACGTGGCCTCGCTGAACAACCGCGTCCGCATCCCGTCCCGCAAGGCGGTGGTGCAGCACGCGGCGCGCGCGGCCGAGGTCGGCGCGCTGGGGCTGATCGTGCACGGCGGGCACGTCACCAAGGACGACGACCCGGACGACGGCATCGCCAACTGGCGCAAGCTGTTCGAGCGGCAGGTCGACGAGGGCGGCTTCGGGGTGCCGATCCTGATCGAGAACACGGCGGGCGGCGACAACGCCATGGCCCGCTCGTTCGACCGCCTCGGCAGGCTGTGGGACGCGGTGGGCGAGTTCGGCGCGGGGTTCTGCCTGGACACCTGCCACGCGTTCGCCGCCGGTGAGGACCTGGTCGGCGTCGTGGAGCGGGTCAAGGCGCTCACCGGCCGGATCGACCTGGTGCACCTGAACAACTCCCGCGACGAGTTCGGCTCGTCCAGGGACCGGCACGCGAACGTCGAATCGGGCAAGATCGACCCCGAGCAGCTCGTCGCGGTGTGCGCCTCGGCGGGCGCGCCGGTCCTGGTGGAGACGCCCGGTGACGGCCAGGCGGCCGACATCGCCTACCTCCGCGAGCACCTGGCCCGATGAGCACGACACGGGAGGCGGTGGCCCCGCTGGTGGACGCCGGTACGCGCACCCGGCGGTTCGGCCGCGCGGCGCTGGCCGCGCTGGTCCTCCTGTGCGGCCTGACCCTGCTCGCGGGGTTCGCCAACAAGGACCGCTGCACCGGCCCCGAGTTCGACCAGTGGGGTCGGACCCAGCCGGACTACGACGTGCGCAACAAGGAAGAGGTCTGCTACTCCGACATCCAGCACCTCTGGATCGGGCGCGACGTCGACCGGCACGTCTTCCCCTACGTGCACGGCAGCATCACCCCCAAGGGCGTCCTGGTCGGCGGGGTGGTCGAGTACCCGGTGCTGACCGGCCTGCTGATCTGGGGCGGCGCGATCTTCGCGCACAACGACGCCGAGTTCCTGCTGTTCTCCGCGCTGCTGATGGCCCCGTTCGGGCTGGCCACCGGCTGGCTGCTGGGCAAGCTGGCCCGCTGGCGCGCGCTGCTGTGGGCGGTCGGCCCGCCGCTCGTGCTGTACGCGTACCACAACTGGGACCTGCCGGTGGTGTTCTGCGCGGTCGCGGCGGCGTACGTGGTGCAGCGCGGCTGGGGGCGCAGGGGCGCGGACCGGCCGCTGCTGGACCGGGCGCTGGTCGCGTCCGTGCTGCTGGGGCTCGGGTTCGCGTTCAAGATCTACCCGGCGATCTTCGTGCTGCCGCTGGCGCTGCACGTGCTGACCGCGCAGCGCGGCCGGTACGACGTGGTGGGCGCGGTGAAGGTGGCGCTCGCGTCGATCGTGACGGTCGTGGTGGTGAACCTGCCGTTCGCGATCTTCGGCCTGGAGGGCTGGAAGGCGTCGTTCGCGTTCCAGGGGATGCGGCGGGTGGACATCACCACCAACTCCGTCTGGTACTGGTCGATGCGCCCGTTCATGAGCGACGACGCGATGCAGGCGATCGTCGGGGTGCTGTCGCCGATGACGATGCTGATCTCGTTCGGCCTGGCCTGCTGGATCGGCTGGCTGCGCTTCACCCGCGAGGGCGTCTACCCGTGGATCCCGGTCTCGGCGGCGATGCTGTGCGGGTTCCTGCTGCTGCACAAGGTGCACTCGCCGCAGTACACGCTGTGGCTGGTGCCGATGCTGGTGCTCATGCGGGTGCCGCTGACCTGGACGTTCGCCTACTTCGCCGCGGACCTGGCGATGGGCATCGGGATCTTCCGCTGGTACTACGCCATCGAGCAGGGGCAGCCGTCGGGCATCTACGACGGGTTCTCCGCGCAGGCCGTGGTGATCGGCGTGTGGGGCCGGGCCGCGCTGCTGGTCGCGCTGTTCTACCTGTTCCTCAAGTCGGACGTGGTGCCGTCCGCCCGCGAGCGGGTCGCCAACCACCTCGCGCCGTCGCCACCGCCGTCGCCCGCGCAGACCTGACGGTCCCGACGACGGCGAAGGCGCCCTTCCCGCGGGAAGGGCGCCTTCGCCGTCGTCGTGCCGGAGGGCACCGCTCAGGCGGGCGTGGCCGTCCGGTCGGCGGGCCGCAGCCGCAGCACCCTGCGGTCGGGGGCGCCGTCGAGCACGCCGCCCGCCGGGTCGTCGTCGCCGGAGACCCGCACCAGGTCCAGCGAGGGCTTGTAGATCTCCCGCAGCACGACCACGCACAGCAGCAGCACCGCCGCGTCCCGCAGCAGCACCGCGCCGAGGAACCAGTCGATCGGCAGGCCCTTGTTCTCCTCGCCGAGGTAGAAGAACATCCTGGGCACCCACACCAGCGCGTCCACGGTCATCCAGGCCAGCAGCAGCTTCCACCTCGGCACCGCCAGCACGGCCAGCGGCACCAGCCACAGCGAGTACTGCGGGCTCCACACCTTGTTGGTCAGCAGGAACGCCGCCACCACCAGGAAGCACAGCTGGGCCAGCCGGGGCCTGGTCGGCGCGGACAGCGCCACCACCGCGATCCCCGCGCAGCACAGCAGGAACAGCGCGGCGGTGACCGCGTTCAGCACGGCGGGCGGCTCGCGGAAGCCGAGGCCGGGGTCGAACCCGGTCCAGCCGGTCCACTGCACCAGCACGTTGTAGACCGTGTCCGGGTCCACGCCCCGGAGGGTGTTGAGCCGGAAGAACTCGCCCCAGCCCTCCGGGTAGGCCAGCCGGACCGGCAGGTTCACCGCCAGCCACGCCAGCGCGGCGGCCAGCACGGTGTTCAGCGCCTCGCGCATCTTCCCCGACCTGAAGCACAGCAGCACCAGCGGTCCGAGCAGGAACAGCGGGTACAGCTTGGCGGCGGCGCCGAGGCCGATCAGCACGCCCGCCAGCACCGGTTTGCTGCGCGCCCAGGCGAGCATCCCGGCGGTGGCGAACGCGGTGGCCAGCGTGTCGAAGTTGGTGAACGCGTGCACCAGCACCAGCGGCGAGACGGCGACCAGCGCCGCGTCCCACGGCCTGCGGCGGGCGATCCGCAGCGTCGCCCACGCGGTGACCAGCCAGGCCAGCCCCAGCCACAGCGCGGTGAAGTCGAAGTACACGATGACGGTCATCGGCGAGGGCAGCAGACCGGTGCTCTCCGCGATCGCGGTCCAGCCCTGCGCCATGCGCGCGTTGACCCACTGGAACAGGCCGGTGAGCACCGGGTACTCCATGTACCGGATGTGCTCGGTCGGCTTGCCCTGGTCGTCGAACCAGTGCGTCTTGTAGGGGAACATGCCCGGCTGGTCGAGCCGCTCCGCCGTGTACAGCGGGATGGTGTCCGAGTAGCACATGGCGGTGTACTGCTTGCCGCCCCGCCAGTCGAGCTGCACGACCCCGTTGGAGTCCACGTACTGCTGGATGCAGGGGGACTTCTGCAGGAACGCCAGCGACAGCGTCACCAGGGTCAGCAGCAGCACCACCCGCAGCGGTGTCCAGAACCACTGCCTGCCCAGCGAGGCGTGCCTGCCCGCGGGCCCGCCGAACGGCCTGCTCAAGCCTCTGGCTAGCGACTCCGTCCACGTCGGGTGCACCCGTTCCTCGGGTGTGAGCGAGTCGGTGTCTTCGGCTGACGCCTGGGAGTGCTGCGAAGGACTGGCCACCCGCCGGATGCTACGGGTAGCTCTGCGCGACGGACAGCAAGCCCGCAGCGCGGGTCCGGGCGGCCCTGGGAAGCGCGAGGGGCGCGCACCCCGTGGTGGGATGCGCGCCCCTCGTCAGCGGACGTGCGGTCAGCCCCCGCCGTCGTTCCGGCCGCCGCCGATCGCCGGATCGGGGTTCGGCCCCCCGGTCGGCCTCGGGTCGGGGTTCGGGCACAGGCCCGGCAGGCACGTGATGCCCGTGTTGGGCGTCGACGAGCTGTTGCCGTTGCTCCTCGACGGAGACGGCGGGGTCGACTTGTCGTCGTCCTCCTCGCGGCTCCTGGACGTCGAGGACGGCGGCGCGGAGGACGGCGTGCTCGGCTTGGCCGAGGTGGTCTTCACCGGGTCGTTGTACTGGCCGAGGGGCTTGGCCTTGTCGAAGGTCTCCTTCGGAGTCCCGTCGAGGGCCTTGTCCATGAACTTCTTCCAGATCTGACCCGGCAGACCGCCACCGAAGATCGGCTGTCCCGCGGCGTTCTTGAGCGCCACGTTGCCCTCGTTGCGGCCCATCCACACCGAGGTCGACAGCGACTTGGTGTAGCCGACCATCCACGCCTTCGAGTTCTGCGAGGCGTCGTCCGGGAGCTCGTGCGTTCCCGTCTTGCCCGCGCACTCGCGGTTGCCCGCGCACGCGATCTTGGAGTGCAGCGGGATCGGCTTGAGCGCCTCGGTCACGTTGTCCGCGATGTCCCGGTTGAGCTGGGAGTTGGTCGTGTCGAAGGCGTCGCGCTTCTGGTCGATGTGCTGGTGCAGGATGGTCTCGCCCGACGAGTCGGTGATCTTCGAGACGAAGAACGGCTCGTGGTGGACGCCGCGCGCCGCGAACGTCGCGTAGGCCGAGGCCATGTCGAACGGGCGCACCCGCGCGACGTCACCGCCCAGCGCGATACCGGTGTTGGGCTTGGCGCCGCCCTCGCCGAGCAGGGTGTCGATCTTCTGGCCGCCGACCGAGACCTGCTTCGGGATGCCTGCGGCCCAGGCCGCCTCGGCCACCGCCTCGGCGCCGGTGTGGTTGAACACCAGGTCGTAGAACACGGTGTTCAGCGACAGCTTCATCGCCTCGCGCAGCGGGCACTCCGGACCGCACTTGTTCTGCGGGTCGGAGGCGTTGCGGATCTTGGTGTCCATGCCGGGGAACGACTTGGGCGACACGCCGTCGAACGGGGAGCCGAGGCCGAAGCCGTCCTCCAGCGCCGCCACCAGGTCGAAGGGCTTGAACGACGAGCCCGCCTCCTGGATGGTGCCGGTGGCGTAGTCCAGGCCCATGCCGTCGGAACCGCCGTAGTAGGCGAGCACCGCGCCGGACTTCGGGTCGATGCCGGTGAGCGAGGTCTTGAGCTCCTCGGGCTCGCCCTTCATGACCTCGTTGACCGAGTCCTCGGCGGCCTGCTGCATCTTCTTGTCGATCGTGGTGTGGATGACGACGCCCTTGCGGCCGGCGTCCTCCTGGGTCATCCCGATCGGTTCCCTGGCCATCTCGTAGAACACCTGCTGCTGGATGAACGCCCTGGGACCGGTCAGCGCGTTCTCGGTGACCTCCTCCAGCGGCGCCATCGGCGGCTGCGCCATCGAGTCCGCGGTGGCCTGGTCGATCATGCCGTTCTTGACCAGCTGGCCCCGGACGTACTCCCAGCGCTCCTTGACGTACTCCGTCTCCTCGGAGCGGCCGGGGTTCTGGATCATGCCCGCGAGCAGGGCGGCCTCGGCCTGCGAGACGTCCTTCAGGTCCTTGTTGAAGTACATCTTCGCGGCGGTCTTCACGCCGTACGCCGACCTGCCGAAGTAGATCGTGTTCAGGTAGGCCGCGAGGATGTCCTCCTTCTTCTGCTGCTTGGACATCTTGTACGCGCGGACCATCTCGTTGAACTTGCGCGTGAGGGTCGCGGACTCGTCCTCGGTGGCCTTCTTGACGTACTGCTGCGTCAGCCCGGAGCCACCGCTGTCGCCGCCCTTGACCTGGTACCAGACCGCGCGGGCGATGGCCGTGAAGTCGAAGCCGGGGTTCGTCATGAACGTCGGGTCCTCGGCGGCGAAGACGGCGTTCTTGACGACCTCGGGCAGCTCCTCGTAGGTGATCATCGACCGGTTGGACCCGCTGTCCGCGATCGTGGTCATCGGGGAGCCGTCGGAGTACAGCAGCGTGATCGCCTTGCCCTGCTTGGCGGCCACGTCCTCCGGGTTCGGGACGTCGATCACCTGGTAGGCGATCGCGAACGCGACGACCGGCGACAGGATCATCAGGCCGAGCGCCACGTAGGAGACCCGGCGGACGCGCCGCCAGATCTTCTTGCGGCGCAGGGCGCGCTCCTCGTCGTCGGTCAGCTCGTCGTCGTAGTCGTCCTCGTCGCCCTCGTAGAAGGCGTCGATCTCCTCGTCGGCCTCGCGGTGCGTGAGCAGGTCGGGCTCGCGCTTCGGCGGGGGCGGCGGGGTGAGCGCGGGGAGCATGTCCGTCGGCTCTTCGCCGGGCCTGCGGTCGGGGCCGGGGCCGCCGGGGCCGCCGGGGCGGCGCGGACCGCCGGGACCACCGGCGCCCAGGTGCCCGCCGGGCGGCACGGGGCCGCCGGGGCCGGGACGCCGCGGACCGCCGGGGGGCATGGGGGGGCGCATGGGGCCACCGGGGGGAGGGCCGCCCGCTGGGCCGCCGGGACCGCCGGGACCGCCCGCCCGAGGACCGGGGCCCGTACCGGGGCCCGGCTGCCGGGGGGGTGGACCGCCTGGTGAGCCGGGACGCGCGAAACCGCCGGGCGGGATGTTCCGCTCCGGCTGGTCCTGGGCGCCTCGCCGCGGGGGCATCGCCCCGCCGTCCGGGTCCTCCCCGGTCGGCCACTGCGGCTCCCCGCCACCGTGCCTGTCATCATGCTGGTCGTTCACGAAAAGGCCTCCCAGACCGGCGCGCCGAGTGCGCGCGGTTCGGTGGTCACACCAACCGCACCGGGAGCGGGGTCACTCCGACGCGGTCCTGCGGCGGGGTTTGGTCGAGCCAATCCCCCGCGTCCCCAGGACGTATGACTGCACCAGGTGGTTCCAACTGCACGTGCGGCAAACTTCAACCACGTAGACGGAGAACTCCTCGAAGAGGTTAGCCATCCGCCCGAGCTCCTCCGGCGTGCGCGCGGACCCGGCCGCGTGCTTGAGCTCGTCACCGTAGACCCAGGACACCAGGGTGAGCGGCTCCTTGCGGCACACCGGGCACGTCACGTCGCTCGGCTCGCCGTGGAACTTCGCAGCTCGCAGCAGGTACGGGCTGGCGTCGCACACCTCCATGGTGCCCACCCGGCCAGCGTGGACCCCCGCGAGCAGCGCTCTGCGCTGCAGGGCGTAGTCCACGACCTGGCGTTGGGTCAGCACGGCCCCCAGAGTACGTGGCCCCCCGACGCCGCCGGAGGGCTGTTCAGCGCAGTGGTGCTCGTCACAGTGCCACTGTGTGCGAGATGACACAGCTCCAGGAGGGTCAGATGTATCGCGTCGATATACTCGGTTCACCCATCGGCGTGCGGATCAGGGGGTGATCTCGTGTTGGAGTTCGCGATCCTCGGCCTGCTGCACGAGGCGCCCATGCACGGCTACGAGCTGCGCAAGCGGCTGCACGGCCTGCTCGGGGCGTTCAGGGCCTTCTCCTACGGGACCCTGTACCCCGCGCTGCGCCGGTTGCAACGCGACGGGCTGATCGTGGAGGAGGCCCCCGGTGAGGAGGAGCGCTCCTGGGGTCGCCGGACGCGGAAGGTCTACCGGCTGACCGCTGAGGGCAAGGAGAGGTTCGGGGAGCTGCTGGCCGACGCCGGGCCCCAGACCTGGGACGACGACTCGTTCGGCGTGCACCTCGCCTTCTTCTCCCGAACTCCCGCCGAGGTCAGGGTGCGCATCCTCGAAGGCCGCAGGCGGCGGGTCGAGGAGCGCAGGGAGGGCCTCCGGTCCTCCTTAGCCGAGACCGGGGAGCGGATCGACCGCTACACCCGCGAGCTGCACCGCATGGGGCTGGAGAGCAGCGAGCGCGAGGTGCGGTGGCTCAACGAGCTGATCGCCCACGAGCAGGCCGAGCTGGGTGAGCGGGACGAATGACTGACGCAGAACAAGAAGGAGGACTCGGCATGGGCGACAAGCGCCGCACTGTTCGAGTGGCCATCGTCGGAGTGGGCAACTGCGCGGCGTCGCTGGTGCAGGGTGTCCAGTACTACCGCGATGCCGACCCGGACACGCGCGTTCCCGGCCTGATGCACGTCCGGTTCGGCGACTACCACGTGCGCGACGTCGAGTTCGTCGCCGCGTTCGACGTCGACGCCAAGAAGGTCGGGACGGACCTCTCGGAGGCGATCTTCGCCAGCGAGAACAACACCATCAAGCTCGCGGACGTGCCGCCCCTCGGCGTGACCGTGCAGCGCGGCCACACCTACGACGGCCTCGGCAAGTTCTACCTGGAGACCATCGAGGAGTCCGACGCCGAGCCCGTGGACGTCGTCGCGGCGCTGCGCGAGGCCGAGGTCGACGTGCTGGTGTCCTACCTGCCGGTGGGCTCCGAGGACGCGGACCGCTTCTACGCGCAGGCGTGCATCGACGCGGGCGTGGCGTTCGTGAACGCCCTGCCGGTGTTCATCGCCTCCGACCCCGAGTGGGCCGAGAAGTTCCGCGCGGCGGGCGTGCCGATCGTCGGCGACGACATCAAGTCCCAGGTCGGCGCGACCATCACGCACCGCGTGCTGGCCAAGCTGTTCGAGGACCGGGGCGTCCAGCTCGACCGCACCATGCAGCTGAACGTGGGCGGCAACATGGACTTCCTGAACATGAAGGAGATGGAGCGCCTGGAGTCCAAGAAGGTCTCCAAGACGCAGGCCGTCACCTCCCAGGTCGACCGGGACATGGGCAAGCGGAACGTCCACATCGGACCGTCGGACTACGTGGCGTGGCTCGACGACCGCAAGTGGGCGTACGTGCGGCTCGAGGGCCGGGCGTTCGGCGACGTGCCGCTGAACCTGGAGTACAAGCTCGAGGTGTGGGACTCGCCGAACTCGGCGGGCATCATCATCGACGCGGTGCGCGCGGCGAAGATCGCCCTGGACCGGGGGATCGGCGGGCCGATCCTGTCGGCGTCGTCGTACTTCATGAAGTCCCCGCCGGAGCAGTACGACGACACCGAGGCGCGCGAGGCCGTGGAGAAGTTCATCCGCGGCGAGGTCGAGCGCTGAGCTGACGTCGCTGGGCCGGGTCCGCCGGGCTCGACGTTCCCCGAGGTCGGATCGCCCCCACGCGCTGGGCGGGGGCGGTCCGGCCTTCGGGCTTTCCGGGGTTCCCCTGGCTTTTCGGGGCGCTTCGTCGCTCAGCGCTTGGACAGCCGCAGCGACTGCCAGGACCCGTCGGCGGTCCACCCGCCGTCGACCGGCAGCGCCACGCCGTTGACGAACCCGCTGCGCTCGGGGTCGGCCAGGAACGCGACGGCCTGCGCGATGTCGCCGGGGACGGCGAAGCGCCCCATGGGGACGTGGTCGGTGATGTCGCTGTCGCCGTAGTGCCCACCCGCCTGCGACTCGACGTCCATCTCGGTCTTGACCCAGCCGGGGCAGACCGCGTTGACCCGCACCCCGCGCCCGCCCCACTCGACGGCCAGCGTGCGCGTCATGCCGATCAGGCCGTGCTTGCTGGCGTTGTAGGCGGCCCGGTCCGCCACGCCGCTCAGCCCGGCCACCGAGGCGATGTTGACGATCGAGCCGGAGCCGCGCGCGAGCATCTTCGCGCCGAGCGCCTGCGAGAGCAGGAACGGCCCGGTGAGGTTGATCTCCATGACCCGCCGCCACAGCTGCGGGCTGGTCTCCTCGAAGGGCGTGATGGCGGCGATGCCCGCGTTGTTGACCAGCACGTCCACCCGGTCGCCGACGTGCGCGGCCAGCCGGGCCACGTCCTCCTCGGACGACACGTCCCCGACCACCCCGCCCTCGGTGGCCGAGAGGTCGAACCCCACGACGGAGTACCCCTCGGCCCGCAGCAGCTCGGCGATCCTCAACCCCATGCCCTGCGCGGCGCCGGTCACGACGGCAACTCGTTGCTCCATGCGCCCAGGCTAGGTGTTTCACCTGGTGGTAGCAGGGGGACGAGCTCGGGTGGGTGCGGGATCGCCCGGAGTGATCCCGCGGTGACGGTCCGCTCGTCCGGTGAGGCGGCCAGGGCTCACCCCCGCCCCAGCGCCCCCGCCAACTCCCCGATCCCGCCCAGCACCACCGCCCCCTCCAGCGCCTCCGGCGCCGGGGGGAAGTCCGGGTTCGGGATCGCGTACACCGCCATGCCCGCCGCGCGCGCCGACTTCAGGCCGTTCGTCGAGTCCTCCACCGCCGCGCACCGGCCCGGTTCCACGCCGAGGCCCCGTGCGGCCAGCAGGTACACGTCCGGGGCCGGTTTGCCCGCGCCCGCCTGTTCGCTCGACACCGCCACGCGCACCAGCCCACCCAGGTCCGTCGCCTCCAGGAACGCCTGGATCAGCACCGGCGGGGACGAGCTCGCGATCGCCACCGGCCACCGCTCGGCCACCGCGCGGACCGCCTCGACCGCGCCCGGCAGCACCGGCGGGCCCTGCTCGTACCTCCTGGCCATCTCCGCGATCACGCCCCGCGCGGCCTCCTCGGCGCTCAGCCGCACGCCGACCTCGCGCACCAGGTAGTCACCCCACTCGGGGGTGCTCATGCCCTGCATGGCCACGGTCGCCTCCGGCGGCCAGACGCCGCCGTGCTCGGCCGCGAACGCCCTGCGGACCTCGTCCCACGTCCGCTCGGAGTCCACCAGCACGCCGTCCAGGTCGAACACCACAGCATCCACCCGGCCGAAGCTACTGCCTCGAACGGTCCTTCGCCATGCTAAGCAAAATCGGTTAGCATGGCGAAATGAAATTCCTCCACCAACCCCGCCAGGTCTGGGTCACGGCGTTCGCCGCGGTGATCGCCTTCATGGGCATCGGCCTCGTCGACCCGATCCTGCTGTCGATCGCCGAAGGCCTGAACGCGTCCCCGTCCCAGGTCACCCTCCTGTTCTCCTCCTACCTCGGCGTCCAGGTCCTCGCCATGCTGTTCACCGGCGCGGCCAGCGCCCGGTTCGGCGCCAAGCGGACCCTCGTCGGCGGACTCGCGCTGATCGTCGTCGCCACCCTGCTCTGCGCCCTCGCGGGCTCGATCGGCCAGCTCATCGGCCTGCGCGCGGTCTGGGGCCTCGGCAACGCCTTCTTCATCGCCACCGCCCTCTCCGTCATCGTCGGCGCGGCCAGCGGCGGCCAGGAGGGCGCGATCCTGCTCTACGAAGCCGCCCTCGGGCTCGGCCTGAGCGTCGGCCCGCTGCTCGGCGCGCTCCTGGGCAGCATCTCCTGGCGCGGCCCGTTCCTCGGCACCGCCGTGCTCATGGCCCTCGCCCTCGTGCTCTGCGCGGTCTGGCTCGCCGACGACGGCAGGCGCGGCCGGGTCGGCGTGCTCGACCCGCTGCGCGCCCTGCGCCACCCCGGCCTGCTGCGCACCGCCCTCGCCTCCGCGCTCTACACCGCCGCGTTCTTCGCGGTCCTCGCCTGGTCGCCGTTCGTGCTCGGCTGGGGCGCGGTCGAGATCGGCCTGGTCTTCTTCGGCTGGGGCCTGTGCGTCGCGCTCTCCAGCGTCCTGCTCGCCCCGCGCCTGGCCGCCCGCCTCGGCGAGCGCCGCGCCGCGCTGGCCGCCGTGCTCGCGTTCGCCGCGCTGATGCTCGTCATGGCCGTGCCGGACAAGACCCTGCTGGTCGTCGCGATCATCGTGTCCGGCCTGGTCTCCGGCCTGCTCAACACCCTGTTCACCGGCACCGCGATGAGCGTGAGCCCCGCGCCGAGGCCGGTCGCCAGCGCGGGCTACAACTTCCTGCGCTGGCTGGGCGGCGCGCTCGCCGCCACGTTCGTCAGCCACCTGCCGCAGCCGTTCGTCGTCGCCGCGGTCTCCTGCGCGCTGGCCGCCGTGCTGCTCTCCTTCAAGGGCGGGGACGAGAAGGTCGTGCCCGCCGAAGCCGTGCTGGTCGGCGAGGACGCGGTGGGTTAACAAAGGGTGAACGCCGGCCTACGGTCAGTTGACCCGACCTGACCGCAGGAGGCGTTCGACGTGACGTTCCAGCTCCCCCTGATCGGCAACCACTCGCCCAGCCGCGCGGCGCTGACCTGCCGCTACCGCTGCGGTGACGCCTGCTTCCACGAGGTGCCCAACCCCACGGCAAACCCGTACTTCGGCGACCTCGTCAGCCGCAGGACCGCGCTCCTCGGCGGCACGGCCCTCATCGCGCTCACCGCCGCGCCCGCAGCAGCCGCAGCAGCCGCCGAAGCGCCCGTCGGAGCAGCCGGTCACCCCGCCCCGAGGGGCCTCGACTTCACCCCCGTCGCGCCCAACGCCGAGGACCGCGTCGTCGTCCCCGACGGCTACCGCCAGTCCGTGGTGATCCGCTGGGGCGACCCGCTGTTCCCAGGCGCCCCCGAGTTCGACTTCGACCACCAGACCGCCGCCGCCCAGGCCCGCCAGTTCGGCTTCAACAACGACTTCGCCGCCCTGCTCCCCCTCGACCAGCGCGAGCTGACCGGCCTGCTCGTGGTCAACCACGAGTACACCACCGAGCAGCTCATGTTCCGGGGCTACGACGCCGCCAACCCCACCCGCGAGCAGGTCGAGATCGCCTGGGCCGCGCACGGCCTCACCGTCGTCCGCGTCGAGCGCTCCCCGCGCGACGGCGCCCTGCGCCCGGTGTTCTCCCGCCACAACCGCCGCATCACCCTCGCCACCCCGTTCGAGGTGCGCGGTCCGGCGGCGGGCGGCGACCTGCTCAAGACCTCCGCCGACCCGACCGGAACCCGCGTGCTGGGCACGATGAACAACTGCGCGGGCGGCGTCACGCCCTGGGGCACGATCCTGTCCGGCGAGGAGAACTTCAACCAGTACTTCGCCAACGCCGAGGCCCTGGCCGACCCGCGCCTGTCCCGCTACGGCGTCACCGGCTCCGCCACCACCCGCAAGTGGGAGCGCTTCGACCCCCGCTTCGACCTCGCCCAGGAGCCGAACGAGGTCAACCGCTTCGGCTGGGTCGTCGAGCTCGACCCGCACGACCCGACCTCCACCCCGGTCAAGCACACCGCGCTCGGCCGCTTCAAGCACGAGTGCGCCAACGTCCGCGTCGCGGCGGACGGCCGCGTGGTCGCCTACTCCGGCGACGACGAGCGCTTCGAGTACGTCTACAAGTTCGTCTCCGCCAAGCGCTTCCGCCCCGGCGACAGCAAGGCCGCGCGCAGGCACAACATGACCCTGCTCGACGACGGGACCCTCTACGTCGCCCGCTTCAGCGGCGACAGCCCGCCCGAGGAGATCGACGGCTCCGGCGCGCTGCCCTCGGACGGCCGGTTCGACGGGACCGGCGAGTGGATCCCGCTGGTCTCCGGGAACCGGTCCTTCGTGGACGGCATGACCGCCGAGGAGGTGTGCGTCTTCACCAGGATCGCCGCCGACCGGGTGCGCGCCACGAGGATGGACCGCCCCGAGGACCTCCAGACCCACCCGCGCACCGGCGTCCTGTACTGCGCGCTGAGCAACAACACCGAGCGCGGCAAGCCCGGCAAGGAGGGCGCGACCGAGCCGAACCCGAGGATCGACAACCGGCACGGCCAGGTGCTGGAGCTGACCGAGCGGCGCGACGACCCGCTGTCCACGACCTTCGCCTGGAACCTGTTCCTGGTGTGCGGCGACCCGGCCGCGCCCGACACCTACTTCGGCGGCTTCCCCAAGGACCGCGTCTCCCCCATCTCCAGCCCCGACAACGTCGCGTTCGACCCGCACGGCAACCTGTGGATCGCCACCGACTCCGGCGGCGCGCTCGCGGGCCACAACGACGGCCTCTTCGGCGTCCCCGTCGAGGGGCGGTCCAGGGGGCACCTCAAGCAGTTCCTGACCGTGCCGCGCGGCGCGGAGACCTGCGGGCCCGTCGTCGGGCGGCAGGTCGTGCTGGTGTGCGTGCAGCACCCCGGCGAGGTCGACGGGGCGAGCGCCGACAACCCGGCGTCGCACTGGCCGGACGGCGGCGACTCCCAGCCAAGGCCGTCCGTGGTCGCGGTGTGGCGGGAGGAGCGCGGCAGGCTGGGCGACATCGGCCTCGGCTGAGCGCCCCGGCGCGGCAGGAGCGCGCGTCCGGACGGACGGCGGGTGATCCGTTCTCCACCGTCGGCGCAGGTGTTCGCCTGGCGTTCACCCGCTGTCCCACCGGACGAGGACTGCGAAACCTAGCGTCTCGCGAGTTCCCCGATGACGAGCTCCCACCGATGCACGGAGGTCCGCGTGCCCGCTCCCACCGACCAGGGTCGTCACCTGCTGCCCCTGTTCCCGAACCACCCGGTCGGCCGAGCGGCCGTCACCTGCCGGTACCGCTGCGGCAACGCCTGCGCCCACGAGGCGCCCAACACCTCCGACAACAGCTACTTCGGCGACGTTGTCGGCGAGGTCGTGCGCCGCCGCGGCCTGCTGAAGGCGGGAGCCGTGCTGGCCGTCGCTGGCGCCTCGGGCGTCGGCCTCGCGGGCACCGCCGCAGCCGCCCCCGGCAAGCCCGACCTCGGGGGCGCCGACTTCGACCTCGGCGGCGGGCGCAGGCGCGACGGGCTCAACTTCACGCCCGTCGCCCCCAACACCGAGGACCGCGTCGTCACCCCCGAGGGCTACGACCAGTCCGTCGTGATCCGCTGGGGCGACCCGGTCCTGCCCGGCGCGCCGAAGTTCGACTTCGACCGCCAGAGCGCCGCGGCGCAGGCCCGGCAGTTCGGGTTCAACAACGACTTCTGCGGCCTGGTCCCGCTCGACGGCCGGGACCGGTGGCTCATGGTGAGCAACCACGAGTACACCACCGAGGAGTTCATGTTCCGCGGCTACGACGCGGCCAACCCCACCCGCGAGCAGGCCGAGATCGCCTGGGCCGCGCACGGGATGTCCGTGGTCCTGGTCGAGCGCGACCGGCGCAGCGGCAAGCTCCAGCCCAAGCTGGACCGCCGCTACAACCGCCGCGTCACCCTCACCTCCGAGTTCCGCGTCACGGGTCCGGCGGCGGGCAGCGACCTGCTCAAGACCTCCGCCGACCGCACCGGAACCCGCGTGCTGGGCACGATGAACAACTGCGCGGGCGGCGTCACGCCGTGGGGCACGGTCCTGTCCGGCGAGGAGAACTTCAACCAGTACTTCGCCAACGGCAGCACGGTCACCGACCCGGCGCAGCAGAAGCGGATCGCCCGCTACGGCATGTCCTCCGGCGCGACCACCCGCAAGTGGGAGCGGTTCGACAAGCGCTTCGACATCGCCCAGGAGCCCAACGAGCCGCACCGCTTCGGCTGGGTCGTCGAGATCGACCCGCACGACCCCGACGCGCCCCCGGTCAAGCACACCGCGCTCGGCCGCTTCAAGCACGAGGGCGCGAACGTCATCATCGCCCAGGACGGCCGCGCCGTGGCCTACATGGGCGACGACGAGCGCTTCGACTACCTGTACAAGTTCGTCTCCGACGAGAAGTACAAGCCGGGCAACAGCAAGCACGCCCGCGAGCACAACAAGAAGCTGCTGGACAAGGGCACCCTGTACGTCGCCCGCCTCACCGGCGACAGCCCGGTCGCGGAGATCGACGGCTCCGGCAAGCTGCCCTCGGACGGCGAGTTCGACGGCGCGGGCGAGTGGATCAGGCTGGCGGCGGGCAACCGCTCGTTCGTGCCCGGCTTCACCGCCGAGGAGGTCTACGTCTTCACCCGGCTCGCCGCCGACGCCGTGTCGCCGACCAAGATGGACCGGCCCGAGGACGTCGAGCCGAACCCGCGCAACCGCCGGATCTACGCGGCGCTGACCAACAACACCGACCGGGGCAAGACCGGCAAGGAGGGCCCGACCGAGCCCAACCCGCGCCCCGGCAACAAGCACGGCCACGTGCTGGAGATCGAGGAGCGGCGCGGCGACAACACCGCGCTGAGCTTCTCCTGGAAGCTGCTGCTGGTGTGCGGCGACCCGAACACCGCCGACACCTACTTCGGCGGCTACGACAAGACCCAGGTCTCGCCGATCTCCTGCCCGGACAACGTCGCGTTCGACTCGCGCGGCAACCTGTGGATCTCCACCGACGGCAACGCGCTCGGCTCCAACGACGGCCTGTTCGCCGTGCCGGTCGAGGGGAAGTACCGGGGGCGGGTCAAGCAGTTCCTGACCGTGCCGCGCGGCGCGGAGACCTGCGGGCCCGTGGTGGACGACGAGTTCGTGCTGGTGTCGGTGCAGCACCCCGGCGAGGTCGACGGGGCGAACGCCGACAACCCGGTGTCGCACTGGCCGGACGGCGGGACCTCGCAGCCGAGGCCGTCCGTGGTGGCGGTGTGGAAGAAGGACCGGGGCCGCGTCTGCGGCTGACGACTCCCGGTCGTCGCGGTCGGGGACGGGCGTGACCGCGACGCGCTCCGACGGCCCCGCGCACCCGTGCGCGGGGCCGTCGCGCCGTCTGTCGCGCTGTCTGTCGCGCTGTCCGGGGCACTGCCCGGCGCGGGCGGTTCCGGCGCACGGCCGTCACCCGGTTCACCCTCTAGGGTTCCCCCATGACCGAACGCCCCGCAGCCCTGATCACCGGAGCCTCCCGAGGCATCGGCGCCGCCGTGGCGCGCGCCCTCGCCCCCACCCACGACGTGCTGCTCGGCGGCCGTGACGAGGCCGCGCTGCGGGCGCTGGCCGACGAGCTGCCCGGCGCCCGGCCGTTCGCCGTCGAGCTGACCGACGCGGAGGCGCTCGCCGGGGCGGTCGCCGGGATCGAGCGGTTGGACGTGCTGGTGCACAGCGCGGGCGTGGCCGAGCTGGGGCCGCTGTCCGGTGCGTCGGCCGAGGTGTGGCGGCGCACCCTGGAGGTCAACGTCGTCGCGGTCGCCGAGCTGACCCGGTTGGCGCTGCCGCTGCTGCGCGAGGCGCGCGGCGACGTGGTGCTGATCAACTCGGGCGCCGGGCTGCGCGCGAACCCCGGCTGGGGCGTCTACGCGGCCAGCAAGTTCGCGCTGCGGGCGTTCGGCGACGTCCTGCGGGCCGAGGAGCCCGCCCTGCGCGTCACCTCGGTGCACCCCGGCCGGGTCGACACGGACATGCAGCGCGACGTGCGGCAGCAGGAGGGCGGCGAGTACGAGGCCGAGCTGTACCTGCGGGCCGAGTCCGTCGCGGACGCCGTGGCGCGCGCGGTGCTGGCCGGGGACGACGCGCACATCACCGAGATCGTGGTGCGCCCGAGGACCAGGCTGGGCTGAGCGCCCCTGGGCTGAGCGCCGGGGAAACCGGGCGGCGCCCGCTCCCGGCCGCCTCGCGGCAGCCGGGAGCGCGGGGCGCGCTACCGCAGCCGGGCCGCGATCCCGGCGACCTCGGCCTGCGCCTCGCGCCGGTCCACCCGCGTCGACTCGCCCGCCTCGACGACCTGCTCGCCCGCGACCCACACGTCGCTGACCCGCCGCGTCCCGCTGGCCCACACCAGGTTCGCCAGCACCTGCTCGTCCGGCGCGTCCAGCCCCGTCGCGAACGCCGGGTCGTCCACGTCCACGTGCACCACGTCGCCCCAGCGCCCGGCCTCCAGCGCGCCGATGTCGTCGCGGCCCAGCGCGTCCGCGCTGCCCCTGGTGGCCAGCAGCAGCGCGTCGGCCGCCCGCATCGCCGTCGCGTCCAGGCCCGACACCCGCGCCAGCAGCGCGGCCAGCCGCGCCTCCTCCATCAGGTCCAGGTCGTCGTTGCTGGCCGGGCCGTCCGTGCCGAGGCCGACCTTCACGCCGTTGTCCAGGTAGTACCTGATCCGCGCGACGCCGGAGGCGAGCTTCATGTTCGAGCCGGGGCAGTGCGCGACGCCCACGCCGTGCTTGGCGTAGATCGCCACGTCCTCGTCGGACAGGTGCACCGAGTGCGCGGACAGCACGCGCCCGCCGAGCGCGCCGACCTGCTCCAGCAGCTTCGGCACCGAGCCGTACTGCTCGCGCTGCGCCACGTCCTCCTGCGTCGACTCGGCCACGTGCACCTGCACCAGCGCCCCGCGCTGCCTGGCCTCGCCGCCGACGACGCCGAGCGCGTCCGCCGAGAGCGTGTACGCCGAGTGCGGCCCGTAGCTGATCTCGAAGCGCTCGTGCGGGCCGATCCGCAGGCCGTCCGCGTCGATCCAGCGGTTCACCTCGTCGGTCTGCGCCCGCCAGTCCATGCCCGGCAGCTCCATGATCGCCGCGCCAAACAGCGCGCGGGACCCGGCCTCGATGACCGCCTCGGCGAGCTGCTCGCCGTTGAAGTACATCTCCGCGCTGGTGGTGACGCCGTTGCGGAGCATCTCGACCGCGCCGAGCAGCATCCCCGAGCGCATGTCGGCGGGGGTCATCTTGGCCTCGGCGGGCCACATGGCCTCCTGCAGCCAGCGCATCAGCGGCAGGTCGCCGCCCATGCCCCTGAGCAGGATCATCGGGGTGTGCGCGTGGGCGTTGACGAGGCCGGGCATCAGGATGCCGGTCAGCTCGCGGGTGGCGCCGGTGTGCTCGGGGGCGTCGGCGCGGGGGCCGACGAAGGCGATCCTGCCGTGCTCGTCGACGTCGACCACCGCGTCGCGCAGGACTGTGCAGGCGGGGTCGCAGGGCAGGACCACCGGGGCGTGCAGGCGCAAGGTCATGGCGTGAATCCTGCCGCAAGAGCGGTTGACCGGCCGGGGTGACAAGCCGAAACTCGTTCAGGTGGAGGGACCGCGCCCTTGCCCCCGAGCTGTGGACGACTGGTTGCGCAGCCGGTTCACCCCCGAGCAGCACCGCCTGGTCGGGGGGATGCCGCTGGTCGCGATGCCGCTCTCGGTCGAGGTCGCGTCGGCGGGCGTCGGCCGGGCGTGGGTGCCCGACGACGTCATCGCGGGCTGGGCGCACATGAACTTCGACGCGCGCCGGAAGGTGGACCAGTCCGACGCGAGCATGATCGCCCTGCTGATCAGGCAGGGCTGGACCTGGGACGACATCGCGTTCCTGCTCGGCTTCGAGGAGGAGCGGGAGGCGCAGGAGTGGTACGCCGACCTGGCCGTGCGGCTGTGGAAGGCGCCGCTGCGGCGACCGAGGCTGGTGTTCGGCGACTAGCCCCGACCGGTCCGGCCCCCGGCGCCCGGCTCCGAGCACCGCGTCTCGGCCACCCGGTCCCGCTCCCCCCTGGTCCAGGCCGCCCACTCCCGCCGCCACCTCAGTCCGCGACGTCCACCTTCGCCACGACCTTCGGGTTCCGCAGCCGCACCACGACCTCGCCCGGCACGCCGTTGCGCGCCGCGTACTCGTTCGCCCGGTCCGCGCCCATGTACCGCGCGCCGAGCCTGCCCGCCCAGTAGGTGACCTGCTCCGGGTCGTCGTCCACCTCGGCCTTCCCCGACAGCGTCACGAACGCGTAGGGCGGCTCCTCGTCGTCCAGGCAGAGCGAGATCCGCCCGTCGCGCAGGATCGCCTTGCCCTTCACCGACTCCACGTGCGTCGTGAACACGATCGAGCTGCCGTCGACGTCGACCCAGACCGGCGTCACGTGCGGCGATCCGTCGGCGCGGACGACGGCCAGCTTCCCGGTGCGCGGCCTGGCCGCGACGAACTCACGCCACCAGCCCTCGGGGGCATCCGTGTAACCCATGGGGCCAACCGTAGGACCCCCCGACCCCGAGACCCCGAGCGCGGAACAACAGGGCTGACTCAGGGTGATCACTGAGTCCCCCGTTCGTAGTAATACCGAAGATGAGACCGAAGAACTACGCCGCTTTCGACTACCGGTCGATGCGCGAGGGCACGCCGGGGTGGAAGTTTTTTCACCACAGCGGAGAACCGGGGAAGCGAGAGGAGAGCACTCGATGATCGAGGCGATCGGCCTCACCAAGCGCTACGGGAGCACCGTAGCGGTGAACGACCTGTCGTTCACCGTCCGACCTGGCAGGGTGACCGGCTTCCTCGGCCCCAACGGGGCGGGCAAGTCCACCACCATGCGGATGGTGCTCGGACTCGACCGCCCGACGGCGGGGCGGGTCCTGATCGACGGCACGCCGTACAACAAGATCAAGAACCCGCTGCGCTCCGTGGGCGCGCTGCTCGACGCGAAGTGGGTGCACCCCAACCGCTCGGCCCGCACCCACCTGCTGTGGATGGCCAGGTCCAACGGCATCCCGGTCCGCAGGGTCGACGAGGTGCTGGACGAGGTCGGCCTCACCAAGGTGGCGCGCAAGCGCGCAGGCGGGTTCTCGCTCGGCATGTCCCAGCGGCTCGGCATCGCCAGCGCCCTGCTCGGCGACCCGAAGGTGCTGCTGTTCGACGAGCCCGTCAACGGCCTGGACCCCGAGGGCATCCTGTGGATCAGGCGCTTCATGCAGGGCCTGGCCGCGCAGGGGCGCACCGTGCTGGTGTCCAGCCACCTGCTGTCCGAGATGGCGCTGACCGCCGAGGACCTCGTGGTGATCGGCCGGGGCGAGCTGATCGCCCAGTGCAGCACCGCCGAGTTCATCGACCGCTCCGCCAAGGCCGCCGTGCTGGTGCGCGCGCCGGAGTGGCAGCGGTTCGCGACCCTGCTGCGGGACAAGGGGTTCGCGGTCGCCGAGGGCGCGGAGGGCGTGCTCACGGTCGAGGGCGCGACCGGCGCGGAGATCGGCGAGGTCGCGGCGGGGAACGGGGTCGTGCTGCACGAGCTCAGCCCGCAGCGGGCCTCGCTGGAGGAGGCGTTCATGCAGTTGACCGGTGACTCGGTCGAGTACCAGACCGGTTCCGCCGAGAAGGGGGTGTGACCGCCGTGGCGCTGCTCGCCGTCGAGCGGATCAAGCTGTTCAGCACGCGGTCGCCCTGGTGGTGCGCGGCGCTGGCGCTCGTCATGACCTCGGGGATCGCCACGCTCATCGCGATGGAGATGCCCGCCGAGGCCCCGGTGCAGGTCAGCACGACCCAGTTCACCTACTCGTTCGGCATGTCCGTGGTCATGGTGATGGCCGCGCTGGCGGTGACCACCGAGTACCGGTTCGGGACCATGCGGGCCACCTTCCAGGCCGTGCCCAACCGGAACGCGGTGATGGTCGCCAAGGTCGTCGTGGTGGCGCTGCTCGCGGGCGTCGTCGGCGAGGTCATCGCGTTCACCTCGTGGGGCGCGAGCAGGCTGGTCGCCGCGGACGCCTCGCAGCTGGGGCTGGAGTCGTCGGCGGACTGGCGGCACGTGGCGGGCGTCGGCCTGGTCTACGCCGCCGCCGCGGTGCTCGCCGTGGGCGTCGGGGCGCTGGTCAGGCACACCGCGGGGGCGGTGGCCGTGCTGCTGGTGTACTCGATGGTCGGCGAGAGCCTGATCGCGCTGATCCCGGACCTCGGGCCGAAGATCCAGAAGTGGCTGCCGTTCGCGATGGCCGACAACTTCGTCCTCGGCTCGCCCTCGGGCGAGGTGGTGGGCGGCATGGGGCCGCCCGCGCCGGAGGGCGCGCTCGCGCCGTGGCCCTCGCTGGGCTACTTCGCGGCGGTGGCGGTGGCGGTCTTCCTGGTGTCGCTGGTCGTGGTGAACCGCCGGGACGCCTGACGGGACAGGACCTTCCGGCCCGCGCTCGGGGTGGTGGGCCGGACAGGGGGAGCGGAGCGCGGGCGGCCTTCGGGGAGGCGCCCGCGCTCCTCGCTGTCCGGGGGCGAGTGGCTGGCGCGCGGCAGGTCTGCCGCGTGACAGGCCGGCGTGGCCCGGCGTCAGGGGCGGTCGGCGTCCGGTGTCGATGTGGTGGGTGTCGACGTGGTGGGCGTGGGCGTGGTGGGAGTGGTGGGCGCGGACGTGTTCGGTGTCGGTCCGCCCGCCTCCGGCGCGCTCGGCGCCGGTCCACCCGATGCCAACGCGCCCACCCCCGCTCCACCCGGTTCGGCGTTCCGGAAGCGCCGGAGCGCCACCAGCCCGGCCGTGGCCAGGAGCAGCACCACCGCCGTCGCCCACGCCGCCCGCTCCACCGGCCCGATCCCGTCGCCCGGCTCGGTCGCCACCGGCGCGCTCCCCCGGTCCCCGCTCCCCGAGTCCGCGCTTCCCCGGTCCGCGCTTCCCCGGTCCGCGCTCGCGAGCGCCGGGTCCGGGGCCGCCGTCGCGGCGGGCAGCGGCGGCCTCGGCGGCAGCAGCGGGCTGCGGTCCACCTCGCGGATGCGGCCCTCCAGCGCGCCCACCGGGTTCACCAGCCCGAACCCGGTCCGGCTGTCCCGCCCCGGCTCCAGCAGGTCGACGGCGCTGATCACCAGCCGGTTGACCACGTTCGCCGCGTCCAGGTCGGGGAACCGCGAGCGCACCAGCGCCACTACCCCGCTCACCAGCGCCGTCGCCGCGCTGGTCCCGTCGACCGCCGCGTACCCGCTGGCCGACGAGGTGAGCGGCACCGCCGTCACCACCCGCTCGGCGGGCGCGGCCAGCACGGTCGGCGGCCCGGTGTTGGACCGCGCCCACGGCGAGCCGTCGCGGGTCGTGCCCGCCACCGCGATCACGCCGGGGATGTCGGCGGGCGCGCCCACGTGCTGCTCGCCGGAGTTGCCGGTGCCCGCGACCACCACGACGTCGTGCTCGAACGCGTAGTCCACCGCGTCGGTCAGCTCCGGCGTCAGCGTCGCGACCGAGGTCAGCGACAGGTTCACCACGTCGGCCCCGTGGTCGACCGCCCACCGCACGCCCTCGGCGACGGCCGCCAGCGTGAACCCGGTCCCGTCCACGCCCACCGACACCGGCAGCACCTTCGCGGCGGGCGCGACGCCCAGCACGCCGCCGGACTCGCCGACCCCGGCGATCAGCGCCGCCATCGCCGTCCCGTGCCCCGACCGGTCCTGCACGCCGCCGGTGCCGACCGCGTCGCCCACGCCCGTCCCCGGCAGCACCCGGCCCACCAGGTCGGGGCGCGTGTCGTCGACGCCGGAGTCCACCACGGCCACCACGACCCCGTCGCCTCGGGCGAGCTCGTGCGCCCGGTGCACCCCCAGCGCGTCCAGGTGCCACTGCTGCTGGCCGACCGACCAGGCGGGTGTCTGCGCGACCATGGCCAGCACCGCGAGCGCGACCGGGAGCACCTTCGGAACACCGCCTTGTGGTTCAGGTCACAAATATTCGATGCCGTTCATGTTTCGAGCTCAAGAGGTCACGCGCACGGAGTAAGTCCTTCGTTAAGACCCCGTGAACTGTCCCAACCGGCCATGACAGGAACCGGGCGAGCAGGTGGGATGAAAGTAGCGAATCGTGAGGCGGCGGTGTGCACGCACGCGAATTCGCCAACCCCGTCAAGGAACCCTCCGGAGGTGAACCCGTGGCGGTGCTCGATCCAGACCTCAACGCGGAATCCCAGGCGAAGCGGCCACCGCAGGCGAAGCTGCCGTCCCCCGCGACGCGCCCCGCCGAGCTCCCCCGCCCCCGCCAGCGCGACCGCGGGCTGCGCGTCGAACCCATGCTCGGCCTGGAGTGGGCGGACGCCATCGAGGCGGCGGGAGGGGCGGAGCTCGCCTCGTCCCCCGCGCAGTCCCGCAGGGCCTGGGTGCACCGGGCCGACGAGCGCCAGGTGCTCTCGCTGTACCGCGCGGTCCGCGAGGTCGGCGCCCGCGTCCCCGCGCCGTGGTGGCTCCGCGCGCTCGACCGGGGCAGGCTCCCGTCCCGCGCGGCCGGGTTCGCCGTCGAGGACGAGGTGTCGCAGCTGCTGCTGAGCAGGCCCGGCTGGATCTACGTGCCGTGGGCGGACGAGGGCGAGGTCGGCTACTGGGAGTTCGTGCCGTCCGAGAGCGGCGTCTACGGCCCGGCCGAGCCGACCACCGTCCAGTTCACCGACGAGCACCCCGGCTGGGTCGACCTGCTGCCCGCGCACCGGGGGCCCGGACTGCGCCAGCCGATCGCCTTCACCCCCGCCGAGCTGCGCGAGCAGATCGAGGACCTGGAGAACATCGCGTAGCGCTGTCCTAGGCTGTGCGCCCGTGACACCGAGCAAGCAGGAACGCCCCGCGCACCACCGCACCGTCGTCAGCTACGTCCAGCGAGGCGAGCGGATGACCGTCGGTCAGCAACGCGCGTGGGACACCCACTGGGACCGCGTCGGCCGCGAGGTCAAGGCGCTCCCCGAGGGGCCGGTGGACTTCACGGCCTGGTTCGGGCGGGAAGCCCCCGTCCTGCTGGAGATCGGCTCCGGCATGGGCGAGACCACCAGCCAGCTGGTGGCCGCCGCGCCGGAGCTGAACTACGTCGCGGTCGAGGTGTACAAGCCGGGCCTGGGGCAGCTGCTGCTGCGCACCGAGGCGCTCGGCGCGACGAACCTGCGGGCCTTCCGCGGTGACGCGGTCGACCTGCTGGAGTCGCACGTCGAACCGGGGACGCTGGCCGGGGTCCGGATCTTCTTCCCGGACCCCTGGCCCAAGAAGAAGCACCACAAGCGCAGGCTCGTGCAGCCGGAGTTCGTGAAGCTGCTGGCCAGCAGGCTGCGGCCGGGCGGGACGCTGCACATGGCGACCGACTGGGAGAGCTACGCCGAGCAGATGCTGGAGGTGTGCTCCGCCGAGCCCGCGCTGCGCAACCTGCACGACGGCTGGGCCCCGCGCCCGGAGTGGCGGCCGGTGACGAAGTTCGAGCAGCGCGCGGTCGAGGAGGAGCGGGTCAGCCACGACCTGATGTTCGAGCGGATCCAGCCCGAGCCGAGCTAGCCCGAGCCGATCCGGGGGCGCGACCGCGCGCAGGGCTCTTCCCGCGCGCGGTCACGCCTCCGCTTCCAGGAGCGCCACGGGCTACTCCTGCGAGTCGACGAGCACGCTGGACACCGCCATCAGCACGAGCACGAGCACGCCCAGCGCCGCCCCGGTCCACGTCGCGATCGTTGTGATCATCGTTCTCTCCTTCCGCGAGCTTCCCCACCACCAGGGTCGCCCGCGCGCGCGTCATCCGACATCGGCCAGCGGGGTGCTCATCTGCGGCTTTCCCTCAGCCTTGTGGTTGACCCCGCACCCGACCCTGGAGTGACGCAGGTTCACCCGGAAGGTTCTACGGTGTTCTTCCGTGGAGGGCACCAACCTCGAATGGCGGGCACTGGCCCGACGGCAGTGGCCGCTGGCGAGCGTCCTGGTGATGTTCCTGCTGCTCCAAGCGCAGGGCGAGGGACCCGCCTGGTCGAACCTGATCGGGTCGCTGTCGCTCGCCGCGCTGGCCGTGGTGTCCCCGCGCAAGCCGTTCGACGCGGTGCTCGCCGCCGCGACCGCGCTGGTGGCGTCCTCCGTGCTGATGCGCGCGGCGGGCGCGACGCCCGGTCCGTCGCTGCTGGGCGCGCTGACCGTGGTCGAGCTCGGGGCGATGATGGCGATGGCGGCCATCGTGGTGCGGCAGGAGAAGGTCTGGCGCTCGACGGTCGCCCTGGTGGTGCTGGTGGCCGCCGGGGTCGCCGAGTACTACATCCGCCCGAACTACTGGGTCAGGTACCCGGACCACTTCCCGGCCGAGCCCAGCCTGCTGCCGAACGCCGTGGTCACGGTGATCCTGCTGGCGCTGGCCGTGGGCACGGGCCTGTACTTCCGGGCGCGCGACCGGGAGCGGGCGACGGCGGTGCGGGCCGAGGTGGCGGCGGCGCAGCACGCGGAGCGGATGGCGCTGGCCAGGGAGCTGCACGACGTGGTGGCGCACTACGTGACCGGCATCGTCGTGCACGCCCAGGCGGCCCAGGCGGTGCCGCACGCGGCGCAGGAAGTGCTGCCGATCATCGTGACCAGCGGGAACGAGGCGCTGACGGCGATGCGGCGACTGGTCGGCACGCTGCGCGACTCGGAGGCGGCGGCCCCGGAGGCGACGGAGAGCGGCCTGGCCGACGACGTGCGCGCGGTGGCGGAGAAGTCGGGCCAACCGGTGCGGCTGAGCGTCGACCTGCCCGGCGAGTTCCCGGTCGCACTGGCCCGGTCGGTGCTGCGGCTGGTGCAGGAGTCGCTGACGAACACCAGGAAGCACGCGGACGGCGTGACGCGCGTCGACGTGGAGGTCACCAGCGACGGCTCGGCGGTGCGGGTGCGCGTGGCCGACGACGGCCGCCAGCGCACGTCCCCGCTGACCGGCTCCAGCGGCTACGGCCTGGTCGGGATGCGCGAACGCGCGGAACTCCTCGGCGGCACCTTCACCGCGGGCCCACGCCCCACCGGCGGCTGGGAGGTCCGAGCCGAGATCCCGGTCTCCAACGACTGACACGCAGCACGGCGAACCTGGCTCGCGGGATTCGCGCACAGGGGACTCGCACCAGTCGGACAACCGGCCGGATCCGGAACACGTACGGGTACCGGGACCCGCGCGGAGTCCCGGTACCCGTGTGCGTGTTCGACTTGTTCCCCGATGTTTCCGCACAGCCCTTGTTTGGACCGCGCGTGCTGCTCCCCGTGCGGGTGCTCGTGCCAATCAGCTGGGTGTCAGGCGTCGGCCCGCCCTCAAGCGCTGGTCTGCGCGCTCTCGGAGCTGAGCTCCTTGTGGTCCACGTGCGTGGCGTCGACCGTGGTGCGGTCGGTGTGCCTGGCACCGTGGTCGGCGCTGCGGTCGCCCGCGCTGCCGATCGCGATCTTCCTCGGCTTCGTGCGCTCGGCGATCGGGATGCGCAGGGTCAGGACACCCGCGTCGTAGTCGGCGCGGATGTTCTCCGCGTCCAGGGCGTCGCCCAGGAACAGCTGCCGGGAGAACACGCCCAGCGGTCGCTCCGACACCACCATCTCGGCCACGCCCGACTGCTCGACCTCGCTCGGCTGCCCGGCCGCACCCGACTGCCTGGCCGCGCTCGGCTGCCCGGTCCCCCGGTCGCCTGCCTCGGGGCCCGCAGCACCAGTCCACGCAGCGTCCGCCCGCGAAGTGCCAGCCTCTGCGGAGCCGGCCTGCGAAGCACCCGCGCCCGCAGCCCCACCCCTCGCGGCACCCGCCCGCGAACCGCCGGCCACACCCCGCCCCAGGTGGTTCGGCCTGCGCTCGGCCTTCACCGTGAGCACGTTCCGCTCCACGTCCAGCTCGATCGCGTCCGCCGCCACCCCCGGCAGGTCGAACTCCACCACGAACTCGTCCCCGACCCGGTAGGCGTCCATCGGCATCATCGCCGGCCGCGACCACGTGCCGCCCTGTCCACCGGACCCGAGGCCACCCGCGCCCCGCAGCACCTGCTGCGCGAAGCGGTCCAGCTCACGGAAGGGGTCGGTGCGCATCAACATCGAGAACCACCTCCACGTATCGACTACCGGTCAATGCGCTGTGCCACCAAGGCTACTACGTCATCACACCGTTGACAACCCCGCCCGTCGTCCAAAGGACGACAAATCTCAGAACCACCGCCCCAGCGCCGCCGCCACCCCGTCCTCCGCCAACGTCCCGGTCACCACGTCGGCCGCCGCGCGCACCTCCTCGGGCGCCTGCCCCATGGCCACCCCGCACCCGGCCCACCGCAGCATCGCCACGTCGTTGTGCCCGTCGCCGATCGCCGCCGTGTCCGCCGGGTCGACCCCGAGCTCCCGCCGCAACCGCTCCAGCTCGGCCCCCTTCGACACCCCCTCGGGCACCACGGTCAACCACGCCTCCACGTGGTCCGAGGTCCACGTGGCGCCGGGCAGCCTGATCCCGGACATCCGCGCCGCCAGCTCCCCCGGCTCCCGCCCCACCCACCGCGCGACCAGCCGCGACGTCGGCTCCGCGGTGAACTCCCCGACCCCGACCTCCCGCACGTCCCCGGACAGGTCCCCCTCGGCCCACCGCCCGAGCGCCAGGCTCCCCACCCCGACGACCTCGCTCGCGAACACCGCCCCCGGCAGCGCCTCCCGCAGCACCGCCAGCGCCGCCGCCGCGTCGAACGCCGACCGCCGGACCGCCGCCCCCGCCCGGACGTCCCACCACACCGCCCCGTTCGAGCACAGCAGCGTCCCGCCCACCCCGAGCCGCCCGGCCACGCCCAGGGTCCCGAGCACGCTCCGCCCGGTGGACAGCACCACCCGCGCCCCGCCCGCGACCGCCCGCCCGACCGCGTCCAGGACGGCGGGCGAGACCTCGTCGCTCCCGGTCGGCACGAGGGTTCCGTCGATGTCCAGCGCGATCAGGCGAGGTGTCCGCTCCATCCGGCCACCTTAAGTGAGCTTTCCTCGGGAAATTCGCTGGCACGGCCACTGGCCCCGGTTAATGAACCGTGGTTCAATAACTCGCGTGGCCCGCCCCAAGTCCATCACCGACGAACGCCTCCTGAAGGCGACCGGCGACGTCATCAGCCGCGAGGGCCCGGACTTCACGATGGCCCAGGTCGCCGCCGAGGCGAAGGTCTCCGTCGGCACCCTCGCCGCCCGGTTCGGCTCCAAGAGCGGCCTGCTCCAGGCCCTGAGCAGGCGCGAGATCACCCAGGTGGGCGACCGGATGCGCGCCGCCGCCGAGGGGCTGCCGCCCCTGGAGGGCCTCAGGGCCGCCCTCACCTCCTGGTTCTTCGAGGGCGCCCCGGACCCGGCGACGGCGGGCAACCACCTCGCCCAGCTGGGCGTGGACCTCATGGACCCGGCACTGCGCGCCCTGCTCGCCGACCTGCACGTCGCGATCGAGACCGCCCTGCGCGACCTGGTCGCTGCGGTCGACCTGCCGGGCGCGCCGGAACCGGGCCGGGCGGCGCGGGTGCTGCACGCCCTGGTCTCCGGCGCGACCCTGGACTGGTCGATCCGGCCGGACGGCGGGCTGGTCGACCGGATGCTCCACGACGTGGACGCGGTGCTGGACGCCTGGGGACGCCCCTGACCGGGTCGGCCACCCGAGCACGGCCACCCGAGCACGGCCACCTGAGCACGGCCACCGAACGACAAGGGGAGAGCATGACTTTGAAGGGCAAGGTCGCCGCGGTCACCGGCGCGACGCGCGGCGCGGGCCGGGCGATCGCGGTCGAGCTGGGCGCCGCGGGCGCCACGGTGTTCGTCGGCGGGCGCACCACCCGCGAGAGCCGGTCGCCGATCGGCCGCGCCGAGACCATCGAGGAGACCGCCGAGCTGGTCACCGCCGCCGGTGGCGCCGGCATCGCGGTGCGCTGCGACTTCACCGACCCCGCCGACGTGGACGCGTTCCGCGACCGGATCGAGGCCGAGCGCGGCGGGCAGCTCGACGTCCTCGTCGACGACGTCTGGGGCGGCGAGCTGGACGTCGAGTTCGCCCCCTTCTGGGAGCAGGACCTCGAAGCCCAGCTGCGCATGTGGGACAACAGCGTCCGCGCGCACCTCGTCTCCCTGCACCGCCTGCTGCCGCTGCTGATCCGCAGGCCGGGGGGCCTGCTGGTCGAGGTCACCGACGGCGACACCGACGACCACTACCCCGGCACCCTGGCCTACGACTCGGTCAAGGTCGCGATCCGCCGCTTCGGCCGGGTGCTGGCCAAGGAGCTGGAGCCGCACGGCTGCACCTCGGTCGCCGCCACCCCCGGCTTCCTGCGCTCGGAGCAGATGCTGGAGCACTTCGGCGTCACCGAGGCCACCTGGCGCGACGCGATCGCCAAGGAACCGCACTACGCCCTGTCGGAGACCCCGCACTACCTGGGCCGGGGCCTGGCCGCGCTGGCCGCCGACCCGGACAAGCACCGGTTCACCGGCCAGGCGCTCGCGTCCTGGACGCTCATGCGCGAGTACGGCTTCACCGACCTGGACGGCTCCAGGCCGGACTGGGGCCGCTGGAACGACGACGTCGTGAAGCCCGAGCGCGCCCCTGAGGACTTCGACGCCGAGGACTACCGCTAGACCACACCGGTCCGGCGGCCCGACCGAGGGCCGCCGGACCGGCGCTCACACGTCGCCCGGCCGCACCAGCCCGGTCTCGTAGGCCAGCACCACCGCCTGCACCCGGTCCCGCAGCTCCAGCTTCGCCAGGATGCGCCCCACGTGCGTCTTCACCGTCGCCTCGGACAGGAACAGCTTCCGCGCGATCTCCGTGTTCGACATGCCCTTGGCGATCAGCACCAGCACCTCGCGCTCCCGCTCGGTCAGCGCGTCCAGCACCGACGCGTCGCGCAGCGTCCCGCCGCCCTCGCCGAGGAACCGCCCCAGCAGCCGCTTGGTGACGCTCGGCGACACCACGGCGTCCCCGCTGGCCACCGCCCGCAGCGCCGACACCAGGTCGGCGGGCGGCGTGTCCTTGAGCAGGAACCCGCTGGCCCCGCTGCGCAGCGCGGACAGCGCGTACTCGTCCATGTCGAACGTGGTCATGACCAGCACCCGCGCCGTCCCGGCCTCGGTGATCCGCTTGGTCGCCTCGACCCCGTCGAGCACGGGCATCCGCACGTCCATCAGCACCACGTCGGGGCGCAGCTGCTCGGCCATGTGCACGGCGTCGAGCCCGTCCCCCGCCTCACCGACGACGCTGATGTCCTCCTGCGCGTTGAGCACCATGCGGAAACCCATCCGCATGAGCTCCTGGTCGTCGACGAGCAACACCTGGATCATGGTCAGCCACCTTAGGTCCCCGCCGGAGCGCCGGCTCCGCGAACACCGCTCACGCGGGCACGAGCGGCAGGTCGACCCTGACCCGCCACCCGCCTCCGGGGTTGGGCCCGGCCTCCAGCCGACCCCCCAGCACCCCGGCCCGCTCCCTCATCCCGATCAGCCCGTTGCCGCCGGACAGCTCCACCAGGTCGTGGGGCGTGCCGAAGCCGTCGTCCACCACCTCGACCAGCACCCGCTCCGGACCGCAGTCCACCCGCACCACCGCGCTCGCCCCGCTGCCCGCGTGCTTGAGCGTGTTGGTCAGCGCCTCCTGCACGATCCGGTACACGCCCAGCCCGAGCCCGGCGGGCAGCACGCCCAGGTCGCCGCCGACCACGAGCGTCACCGGCAGCCCGGACGCGCGCAGCGCCTCGGTCAGCTCCCGCAGGTCGCCCGCGCCCGGCTGCGGCGCCCACTGCGTGCCGGACCCGTCCTCGCTGCGCAGCACGCCCAGCAGCCTGCGCAGCTCGGCCAGCGCCTGCCGCCCGGTGTCGGAGATGGTGCGCACGGCGGCCTCGGCCAGCTCGGGCTGCGTCCGGATCGCGTACCCGGCGCCGTCGGCCTGCACCACCATCACGCTCACCGCGTGCGCCACCACGTCGTGCAGCTCCCTGGCGATCCGCGACCGCTCCTCGCCCACCGCGATCCTGGCCTGCTGCCCGCGCTCCAGCTCCAGCAGCTGGAGCCGCTGCTCCAACTCGGAGTGGTAGGCGCGGCGCGCGCCGACGAACTCGCCCAGCGCCCAGCTGAACCCGAACACCGGGGCGATGACGAACAGCATCATGACGCCCGCGGGGCCGCCCATGGCGGTCACCGCCCACAGGACGCTGCCCACCGACAGCGCGGCCAGGTAGAGCAGGCTCGGCCGCCTGCCCACGAACACGACCATCGTGTAGAGCGCGACGGCGAGCGCCATGTCGGCGGGCCGGAGCGGCAGCCCGCCCGCGTCGTCCACGGTGCCGTGGGTGAACAGCTGGACCCAGGCGCCCAGCAGGATGAGGGCGCTGGTCGTCCTCGGGTACCTGCGGCGCACCGGCAGCGGGCCGATCATCAGCACCAGCACGGTGAGCCAGGCCGCGCCGGACACCCCGGACGTCACGACCCCGCCGCTCTCCCCAGGGACCTGGTACGGCAGGCCGGCGGCGGCGAGGGTGAGCAGGTCGAACATGAAGAGCACCCCGGCGATCAGGGTGTCCCCGAACGCGGGGTGCGCTCGCATCCACATGCTCAGCTGCCGCACGTGGACCAGGTTAGGCAGAGCCCGCGACCGCCGCGTCGCGCTGCGGTCTGAGCCCCCCTCCTACCACGGGTTGACCCCGGTCGAGCGATTCGTCGAACCGCTCGACCGGGGTCACCGGGCCTGCTCTTGAGCTACCGCTTGGTGTGCACGGTGAACGGGTCGGCCTTGTGCTCGGCCCGCTGCGCGGCCACCTCGGACTGCTCCACGACGGACGGCTGCGCCACCGGCTGCTCGGCCGCCCTCGGCGCGGGCGTCTGGGGCGCACCGGTCTGGGGGACACCGGCCTGCGGCGTCACGGGCTGGGGCGTCACGGGCCGGGGCACGCCTGCCTGGGCCGCGCCCGGCTGCGGGAGCCCGGACGGCGGGGTGCTGCCGCGCGGCGTCTCCGGCTCGGCCACCAGCGGCTGCTGGACGCCCTGCGCGGGGGTGGTCGGCGCCGGGAGCGGCTCCTGCGCCACCGGCGCGGCCTCCGGGCCCGGCGTGGTCCGCTCGACGATGCGCTTGCGCAGCCCCACCGGGCCGTTCTCCTGCTCGAACCGCCTGCTCTCCCGCGCCATCTCGTCCGCGAGCTGCTGCTGGATCTGCCGGTCGCGGATACGCGCCAGGATCACCATCGTCGCGGCGTGCACCGCCGCCAGCACCAGCAGCATGATCCCGAGCTGCACCACCACGTTCTGCACGGGGTTCCCCGTGTCCGGCGTGATCAGCGAGACCAGCGCCAGCAGCCCGAACATCACGAGGTGGAACAGCACGGTCGCCAGCCGCGTCATCGACGCCGCCGCCTCCGGGTCGCCGTAAGCCCGGTTCATGTAGCCCCGACCGCTCCGGTAGATCAACTGGCCGTCGATCAGCACCAGCACCACACCGAGCAGCAGGAACACGGCATACCCCTGGTCCATGTCTCCACAGCCTCTCTCTACCCGACGCTCACGGTGAGTCGTGTACCCGTGACTCGCGGGGGTGTAACCCGATTCCCGTTCGGGCGGACAGCCGACCGGTCCAGCGACGATCAGCAGCGGTTATGGCGGGGCTCGGGAAACCTGGCGGCGGCAACCGTTCCGGGGTGTCAGCCGTTCGGACGTGGCACGATTCGGGGGTGACAGGTCAGGCGAGGTACGCGGGTCCGCTCTCTGCGGCTGTGGCGTCGCTGTGCACAGGTCTGGCCCCGCACGTCTCCCCGCGCACCGCCGCCGGACTGCGCGGCGTGCTCGCCAGGCTGGCCGCGCCGCTCCAGGTCGCGGTCGCCGGGCGCATCAAGTCCGGCAAGTCCACGCTGGTCAACGCGCTGATCGGCCGCCGCGTCGCGCCGACCGACGTCGGCGAGTGCACCCGCCTGGTCACCCGCTACCAGTACGGCACGGTCGACCGGGTCGAGGTCGTCCTCACCGACGGCCGCAAGCAGGTGCTCCCGTTCGACGCGGAGGGCATGGTGCCCGCCCAGCTGGGCGTCGACCTCGCGACCGTCTCGCACGTCGAGGCGTTCCTGACCAACGCGGTGCTGCGCGACCTCACCGTCATCGACACCCCCGGCCTCGGCTCGCTCGACGCCGACTCGGTCGCCCGCACCGAGGCCGTGCTGCACCAGAGCGGGCTCGACCCGGTGTCCAGGGGCGCGGTCGCGGGCGCCGAGGCCGTCCTCTACGTCTTCACGCAGGGCGTGCGCGTGGACGACCGGCAGGCGCTGGCCGCGTTCACCGCCGCGACCGCGGGCCGCGAGGCGGGCCCGGCCAACGCGATCGCCGTGCTCAACAAGGCCGACACCATCGCCCCCGAGACCGTGGACGGCGCGGACGGCGACGTGTGGAAGGCCGCCCTGCTGCTCGCCGAGCGGCAGGCCAGGACGCTCAAGCCCAGGGTCGCCGACGTGCTGCCGGTCATCGGGCTGGTCGCCGAGTCCGCCGAGACCGGCGGCTTCTCCTCGGCCGACGCCGACGCGCTGCGCAAGCTCGCCGAGCTGGACCCGGCGACCCGCGAGACCATGCTGATGTCCGCCGACCTGTTCACCGCCTGGGAGTGCGACGTCCCGCAGGGCGCCAGGGCCAGGCTGCTGGAGCGGCTGGACCTGCACGGCGTGCGCACCGCGCTGGAGGCGGTGGACGCCGAACCGGCCATCACGGCGGGCGCGCTGCGCCGCAAGCTGCTCGACGCGTCCGGGCTGGACGGGGTGCGCGGCAAGCTCAACGCGGTGTTCCGCGCCCGCGCCGACGGCATCAAGGCCGCCGCCGCGCTCGCCTCGGTGAGCGCGCTCGCCGCCGCGTCCGGCGACCCGAACGAGCGGCAGCGCGTGCACAACGCCATCGAGGTGCTGCTGGCCAAGCCGGAGGCGCACCAGCTGCGGCTGCTGGAGGCGCTGACCCTGGTCGCGTCGGGCGCGGTCGGGATGCCGGTCGACCTGGCCGAGGAGGTCCTGCGGTTCGGCGTCTCGCCCGACCCGGTGGAGCAGCTGGGCATGGTGGGCAGGCCGCCCGAGGCGGTGGCGGCGTACGCGCTGGAGCGCGCCGGGTGGTGGCGCTCGTTCGCCTCGTTCGGGGCGACACCCGCGCAGAGCCGGGTCGCGCACGTCGTGCACCGGGCGTACTTCTTGATCTGGCAGCAGGTGCGGGGGCACCAGCGGGTGCGGGGGCGGCGATGACGTGGGGCGGCGGTGGAACGGAACCGGTCCGGGGGGCGTCGGAGCCGGACGTGGAGACCATCGCGGGTGAACTGCTCGACCAGGCGCTCGCCGAGCGGCGCGCCCTGGTCCAGCTGTGCCTGTACGCGCTGGACCGCGCCCGCAGCTCGGGCGTCGTCGAGCGCATCGAGGAGGGCCTGTCGGCCATCGGCGTGACCGCCCTGCGGCCGGACGGCGAGCGGTTCGACCCGTCCGTCCACGAGGCGGGCGGCGTGGTGCCCACCGACGACGTCACGCTCGACGGCCTGGTCGCCGAGACCGAGGTGGTCGGCTTCGCCGATCGCGGGCGCACGCTCCGCGCGCCGATCGTCATCGTCTACACGGCCCGATGACCGCCCCGCAGCCGCTGCCGCTGCCGCAGCTCGTCCGCCGGACGCGGGAGAAGCTGACCGAGCTGGTGCGCTCGGTCGACCCGGCCGCCGCCGCGTTCGTGGACACCCGGCGCGGCGGGAAGGCGTCGGTCGTCGTGGTCGGCGAGACCAACCGGGGCAAGAGCTCCCTGGTCAACGCCCTGCTCGCGACGCCCGGCCTGTCCCCGGTGGACGCCGAGGTCGCCACCGCCGCGTACCTGGTGCTCGGCCACGGCGAGCGGTGGGCGTGCCGCGCGCGCTACGCGGGCGGCGCCCCGCCGGTCGAGTTCGACCGCTCCCAGCTCATCGCCTGGGTGTCCGCCGCGCACGAGCTGCCCGAGGGCGCGCTGCCGCCGAGGTCGGTGGAGGTGGACGCCCCGATCCCGCTGCTGGAGCGGCTCACGATCGTGGACACCCCCGGTGTCGGCGGGCTGGACACCGCGCACGGCGAGCTGGCGGCCGAGGCGGCGGCGGACGCGACGGCGCTGCTGTTCGTCGTGGACGCCTCCGCGCCGTTCACCAGGGGCGAGCTGGAGTTCCTGCGCTCGGTCGGCGAGCGGGTCGAGACGGTCGTGTTCGCGCTGACCAAGGTCGACCAGTTCCGGGGGTGGCGCGAGGTGGTCGAGGCGGACCGGGCGCTGCTGGCGCAGCACGCGCCGAGGTTCGCCGGGGCGGTGTTCCACCCGGTGTCGGCGCGGATGTTCGAGATGGCCGCGAAGGCCCCGAACCCGGACGCGGCGGCCATGCTGCGCGAGCGCTCCGGCGTCGCGGAGCTCCAGGCGGCGCTGCAGGAGCTGGTGGTCGGCCGGGCCGCGATGCTCGGCGAGGCGAACGGGCTGCGCGCGCTCGCCACCGTGCTGGACGAGCTGGTGGCCGTGGCCGAGGCGGACCTGCGGGCGCTGTCGGCGGGCGAGGAGCAGGCCGAGGTGCTGCGGGGGCGGCGCGACGAGCTGAACTCGCAGCGCAGGTCGTCCACGCGGAGCTGGCAGGTCAAGCTGCGCGGCGAGGTGCAGCGGGCGCGCGTGGAGGGCAACCACGAGGTGGCCAGGCAGGTGCGGGACCTCCAGACGTGGTTCCGCACCGCGATCGACGCCGCCGACCGGGACCAGCTGGTGGCGCTGCCGGGTCAGGTGGACGCGGCGCTGCAGGTCGTGTCGTCCCGGATCAGCGCGGGGCTGGGGCACCGGTTGGGCAAGGTCGCGGACCTGGCGCTGGCGGACCTGTTCACGCCGGACGAGATGGCGGTGATCCGGGGCCAGTTCGCGCGGGGCGTCACCCCGCCGATCGTGCTGCGCCCGCCGGAGAAGCGCACGCCCACCGCCGAGGACAAGCTGCTGGTGTTCATGGGCATCTCGGGCGGGCTGGGCGCGGGCAGGCTGGCCGCGCTGCCGCTGGCGGGCCTGGGCATCGGCGCGCTGAACCCGGTCGTGCTGCCCGCGACGCTGGTGATCGGGCTGGGCGCGGGGTGGTGGATGGCGCGCACGCGCAAGCACTCGGCGGACAAGCAGCACATCAAGCAGTGGCTGTCGGACTCGATCGCCGACGCGCGGTCCACCCTGGACCAGCTGGTGGCCGAGCAGCTGATCGAGGTCGAGCAGCAGCTGTCGCTGGCGCTGGACGACGCGCTCGCCAAGCGGGTCGAGGCGATCGAGGCGGAGCTGCGCGAGGTGGACCGCGCGCTGCGCATGGAGGCGGGCGAGCGCACCCGCGCGGTCCAGGCGGCGACGAGGCAGGCGGCGGAGCTGCGCGCGGGGCGCGTGAAGGTGGACGAGCTGCTGGCCCGGATCAGGGCCGTGCGAGACCGCGCGTGAACGCCGACCAGGACGAGGCGCTGAACCGGAACGTGGGACCGGCGGGGTTCTTGGAGTCCCGGACGCCGACGGTGGAACCCGAGTGCTGGACCTCGACGCAGCCGTTGCTGCCCGCGGAGCTGTGGGTGCTCTTGTGCCAGGTCGCGTCCTCGGTGAACCGGACCTCCACGCAAGCGTTGCTGCCCCCCGAGCTGTAGCTGCTCGTAAACCAGCCCGTGTCGCGGGTCATCTACGCGTCCTTCCTCACCAGGTCGATCAGCAGTTCTCGGGTTCTCTCTCGGCTGAGCGCCAGTTCCTCGACCCGGAGGTACATCCGTTGCATCGTTGCGAGGTCTTCGGCCTGATCGTAGTAGGTGCACGGTCCGTAGAGCAGCGGGGCGAAGCTGACCGGTGACGATTCCTGGAAGTCCAGCAGCACCAGCCCGCCGCCGAGGGCGGGGTTGTCCACCGCGCTGTTCAGCACGACCCGGATCGTCAGGTTCTCGTGCCGCTCCAGCAACTGCAGCAGGTGCAGCACCTGCCCGCGCATCACCGAGGTGCTGCCCACGGTGTGCTGCAAGGAGTCCTCGGTGAAGATGACCGTGATGTCCTTGGGCCCGCCGCACTCCAGCACGCGGCGCTGGTGGTCCAGCCGGAACGAGATCCGGTTGCCGGTCTCCTCCTCCGACGGCTCCCAGTAGATCGAGTTCGACAGCGCCATGATCGCCTGCACGTAGTCCGGCGACTGCACCAGACCGGGGATCACACCGCACTCGTACCAGCTGATCCGGCTCGCGGCGACCTGCATCTCCACCAGGCGCTGGAACGGTTCCGGCAGCGTGTCGACGTACCCGCGCCTCACCGACCGCCGTCGCGCGGCCGTGCCCAGCGCGAGGATCGTGTTCCGCTCGTTGCCCTGGACGCCGTAGAAGTCCAGCAGCTTCAGCAGTTCCTCCGTCCCGAGGCTGCCTTTGCCGTTCTCGACCTGGCTCAGCCGCGCCGCCGTGCGGTCGATCGCGCTCGCGGCCTCGCTCTGGGACTTCCGCGCGGCTGTTCGGAGTCTGGTGAGGCTGACGCCGAGTTGCAGCCGCTCGACTGTCGGCCGGACTGAGGACATGGGTGTTCCACTCCATCGGGCGATGGTTAAGGGGCTCATGATTGGCTTAAGTTTTAGCTGAGCGTGGTTCGCGTTGCGTGTATGCAACCAGGTTGGAGGCGACATGTCGCAGGCGGTGTCCGAGGATGCACCTGGAGTAGGCCGCCGGGAGTGGCCGGTCGGCTGCATCGACAGCTACGCGACCGAGGGCACCTGCGTGGTCGAGGTGTCCGGCGACGTGGTCGAGGTGATCGGGCCCGAGGCCGAGTTCTGCTTCGCGCTCGACCTGGAGCAGGTGCCCGGCTTCCAGGCCGCGCTCGCCTCCGCGCTCGCCGGCGCCCAGGACTGCCGAACCCGCCGCGCGGGCCGCTGACCCCGAACTACACTCCCGCGAATGACGGACCTGGTCCTGGCTCTGGACATCGGCGGCACCAAGCTGGCCGCCGGGCTGGTCGACCGCGACGGGTCCGTGGTGCGCGTCGCGCAGGAGCCCACCCCGACCGACGACCCCGAGCGCACCTGGGCCGCCGTCGCGCGGGCCGTCGACGAGGCGCTCGCCGGTGAGCAGGTCGCCGGGGTCGGCATCGCCTGCGCCGGGCCCGTCGACCTCGTCGCGGGCACGGCCAGCCCCATCAACGTGCCCTGCTGGCAGGGCTTCCCGCTGGTGGACCGGGTGTCCGCGCTGCTCCCCGGCCTCCCGGTCGAGCTCGCGGGCGACGGGCCGTGCATGGCCTACGGCGAGCACTGGGCGGGCGCGGGCCGCGACTGCGGGGACATGGTCGGCCTGGTCGTGTCGACCGGCGTCGGCGGCGGGCTGGTGGTGGGCGGCGAGCTGCTGCTCGGGCGCACCGGCAACGCGGGCCACATCGGGCACGTCGTCGTGGAGGACGACGGCGAGCCCTGCACGTGCGGCGGTCGCGGGTGCGCCGAGACCGTCGCGGGCGGGCCGAGGATGGTCGCCTGGGCGCGCCGCCAGGGCTGGCAGGCGCCCGAGGGCGCCGACGCCGCGCACCTGGCCGCCGACGCGCTCGCGGGCGACGAGGTCGCGCAGGTCGCGTTCCGCCGCGCGGGCCGCGCGGTCGGCCTGGCCATCGTCGCCACCGCCGCGCTGTGCGACCTGGAGCTGGCCGTCGTCGGCGGTGGCGTGGCCCAGGTCGGGGACCTGCTGCTCGACCCGGTCCGGGAGACCGTCGCGGCGCACGCCCGACTGTCCTACCTGGACGGTCTGCGGGTGGAGCCCGCCCGGCTGGGCAGCCGGGCGGGCCTCGTCGGCGCCGCGGCGCTGGCGACCTCCCGGCTCAGTGGGCCGCCACCGGCTTGACCCGGTCGCTGTCCTCGTCCACGTGGTAGTCGTCCGGCGTGGTCTCGTCGCTCCCCTCGGCCGCCTTGAGCCTGCGCGCCACCAGCGTCACCAGCGCGGCCACGACGAGGTTCGCCGTGACGGCCACGACGCCGACGTAGATCTGCACGGTCGAGCCCTGGAACGGGTGCCAGCCGAACAGCGACAGCTTGTCCAGCGCCAGCGCCGACCCGGCGAAGTGCTGCCGCTTCCCGTCCGCGCTGGGGATCGTGTACAGCAGGTAGATCCCCCAGCCCATGCCCGCGGCCCACCCGGCGACCAGGCCGTACAGGTGGAACCACCGGGTGTACAGCGCGATCGCCACGGCGGGCAGCGTCTGCAGGATGACCACGCCGCCGATCAGCTGCAGGTCGATGGAGAACTGCGGGTCGATGAACACGATGAACGCGACCGCGCCGAACTTCACCACCAGCGACGCCAGCTTCGCCTGCTTCGCCTCCTGCGCGGGCGTGGCGTCCTTCTTCAGGTACTCCTTGTAGATGTTGCGGGTCCATAGGTTCGCCGCCGCGATCGACATGATCGCCGCCGGGACGAGCGCGCCGATGCCGATGGCCGCGAACGCCACGCCCGCGAACCACGCCGGGAACTCCTGCCCGAACAGCACCGGCACGATCGTGTTCGTGTCCGGCCGCCCGGTGGCCTGGTTGGTGATCGGCTTGACGCCCGCGCTGATCGCCACGAACCCGAGCATCGCCAGCAGGCCCAGCAGCAGCGAATAAGCGGGCAGCGCCACCATGTTCCGCTTGATCACGTTCCGCCCGCGCGAGGCCAGGATGCCGGTCAGCGAGTGCGGGTACAGGAACAGCGCCAGCGCCGAGCCGAGCGCGAGCGTCGCGTACTGCAGCTGGTTGTTGGCGTTCAGCAGCACGCCGTCCGACTTCGCGGGCGTCTTGTCGTAGGCCGCCTGCGCGGTGTCGAAGATGGCGCCCCAACCGCCGAACTTGCCCGGCAGGTAGATCACCGCCACCAGGATCACCACGTAGATCAAGCTGTCCTTGACGAACGCGATCAGCGCGGGCGCGCGCAGCCCCGACTGGTACGTGTACAGCGCCAGGATCACGAACGCGATGAACAGCGGCAGGTGCCCCATGACCCCGCTGCCGTTGAGGCCCATCGTGCGCAGCACGGCCTCCAGGCCGACCAGCTGCAGCGCGATGTACGGCATCGTGGCGAGGATGCCGGTGATCGCGATGATCAGCGCGAGCCAGTGCGAGCCGTACCGCCCGCGCACGAAGTCGGCCGGGGTGACGTAGCCGTGCACCCTGGACACCGACCACATGCGCACCAGCGGCAGGAACACGATCGGGTACAGCACCACGGTGTAGGGCAGCGCGTAGAAGCCGAGCGCGCCCGCGCCGAACACCAGCGCCGGGACGGCCACGAACGTGTAAGCCGTGTACAGGTCGCCGCCGACCAGGAACCAGGTGATCCAGGAGCCGAACTTCCGGCCGCCCAGCCCCCACTCGTCCAGGTGGTCGAGGGTGTCGCCTGCCCGCCACTTCGCCGCGACGAAGCCCAGCACGGTCACCAGCAGGAACAGGACGGCGAAGACCGACAGCTCGGTCCACTGCAGCGATTCGGTGCTCACCGGTCGGCCTCCCGCTCGTCCAGGGCGTCCACGTCGAGCCTGTCGGGACCGGTGGTGGCGGGGGCGTCCTTGGTCTTCACGTAGACCAGGCCGACGCACAGCACGCCGAGCGGGACGAACGCGAACTGGTACCAGTAGAAGAACGGCAGGCCCAGCACGCGGGGCTCGTCGGAGTTGAACCACGGCGTGATGAGCATGAGCAGCGGGAGCAGCAGGAGGAGGTTCCAGTTGCTCCACCGCAGCCCGGTGTTCCGGGCAGGCGATTTTCGAGGCATTGAGCTGCGCCCTCCAAGCGTCCCTGACGACGGTGTCGGGGGATGCTAGGACGGGAGGGCGACGAACGTCACTGCCTTCGCCCCGCTGTGCCTTGGTTGTGTGGCGCAATCGTGATCAAGTGCTGACCCGGTGTGACGAAACGGGCGTGGCGCGCGGCCCGTTCACCCCATCGGCGACAGAACTGCCCGGCGCGGGCTAGAGCGTGCCCAGCCCTCGGGTGACGTGCTCCTCGGCGGTGTCCAGGTAGGACAGCAGCGCCGACTCGGCGGCGTCGACCTCACCCGACTCCAGCAGGTCGGCGATCGCGCGGTTCCTCGGCAGGTAGTCGCGGTGGAAGCCTTCGGGGTCCCCCACCACCTGGAACACCAGGCGCAGCTCGGCGAGCAGGCGGCGCATCTCCTCGTCCAGCCGGGAGCTGCCCGCGAGCGCGGTGATCGCCGCGTGGAACCGGCCGTTCGCCGTGCCCACGCCCACCCAGTCCTCGTCGTCCCGCAGCCGCTCGGCCCACCGGACCGCGTCCCCGACCCGCGCGCGCCGCTCCTCGGGCGCGTCGGGCCACCGCCGCAGCGCGCCCGCCTCGATCACCCGGCGGGCGGCGTACAGGTCGGCCACGTCCTCGGTGCTCGGCACCCGCACGAACACGCCCCGGCTGTGCTCGTGCACCAGCAGGCGCTCGTGGGTCAGGAGCCGGAACGCCTCGCGCAGGGTGTTGCGGGAGACGCGCAGCGCGTCGCCGAGCGACTTCTCGGACAGCTGGCTGCCCGCTCTGATGGCCCCGTCGAGCACCCGTGCCCTGAGCGCGTCGGCGACCCGCTCGGCCGTGCTGGACCGGCTCATCCGCGCGCCGTCCTCGGCGAGCGCGCGGAGCCAGGTGCCGGCTTCAGCGGTGGTCATGGGGCCGATCCTACTGGGCGGGGGTCCGCCCACCGGCCCCGCGGATTGTTCAACAACCGCCTGGACCTGCGCCGGGAGCCGCTGCGGCGAGCGCGCGCGGGGGTGCCGCCGTTGAGCGGCGCGAGCACCGTCCTTCAGCGGGTTTCGCGCGGGCGGGCGGGCGGAGAACATCACGGGGTGATCTTCCCACTGCGCACGGTGACACCGGTGCTGGCCGCCCTGACGATCGCCCTGACCGCCGCGCCCGCCGCGACGGCCGCTCCCGGAGCCGCTCCGGGGTGCTCCGACCCCACCGCCCCGCTGACCGTCGAGGAGCAGCGGCTCACCGCCGTCCTCGACCCCGACGCCCCGCCGGTCGGGCCGGAGCTGGCGCGGCTCGGCGGGTTCGACGACGAGGTGGCGCGGTTCGCCTCCGCCCTGTGCGGCGTCGGGAAGCGGGACGCCGCGGGCCTGGCCCAGCGGACCGGCGAGGGGCTGTGGCGGGCGGCGGTGGAGCGCGCCCAGGCGCCGCAGTCGTGGGACGCGCACGACGACCGGCCGCTGTACTGGGCGCGGCTGGGGATGACCAAGGCGCTGCGGCAGTGGAAGCCCCGGTGGACCCTGCCCGCCGCCGAGCGGTCCGCGCTGGTGGACCGGCTGGACCGGGCCTCGCGCGGGCTGTCCGACGTCCGGTTCCGCGCGGACGCCGCGCCGACCGCCGTCCCGCGCGCGGCCGGGGACGACAACGGTGGTGGCCGGGGCAGCGCCGACGGTCCCCACGCCGCCGGTTCCCCCGCCGCCGGGGTCACGTCGCTCGACCAGCTCGGCAGCACCATCGGCGCCGACCCGCTGGCCCTGCTGGGCGCCCGGGCCGAGGCCGCGCCCGCCCCCGCCCCCGCCCCCGCCCCCGAGGAGCGCACCGCCCCCGAGGACCGCGCGGCGGTGCGGCGGATCGCGCTCACCGGGTTCGACCCGTTCTTCCTCGACGGCTCCGGCATCACCCGCAGCAACCCGTCCGGCGCGGCGGCGCTCCAGCTCGACGGGCGGGTGTTCGACACCCCGCAGGGCCGGGTCCTGGTGGAGGTGGCCGTGCTCCCGGTGACCTGGGGCGAGTTCGACAAGGGCATCGTCGAGCGCTTCTACGGCTCCACCGTCACCGGCGGGCAGCGCCCGCACGCCTTCGTCACGGTCAGCCAGGGCAGGCCCGGCCAGTTCGACGTGGAGCGCTGGGCGGCGCGCTGGCGCGGCTGGTCGCCGGACAACAACAACGCGTCCTCGCCCGGCGTGGTCCCGGACGCGGCGGGCTGGCCGCAGCCGTCGACCGAGTTCATCGAGACGACCCTGCCGCACGAGCGGATGACCACCACGCCGACCGGCGACTACCCGGTGCTCTTCAACCGGGGCTTCTGCGAGTTCCCTGCGGGCGCGACCCCCGCGCCGGGCGCGCAGCGGTGCGGGACGGGCGAGCCGACGCCGGGCGCGACGGCGGCCAGCGGCGGCGGTGGCGACTACCTGTCGAACGAGAGCATGTACCGGGCCAACCGGGTGCGCACCGGCCTGGGCGCGACCGACGTGCGCGGCGGCCACCTGCACACCCCGGTCCTGAGCCAGCCCGAGGGGGACGCGCTGACCGACGGGTTCTTCGAGGCCGAGCGCAGGGCCATCGCCGACCAGGTGGTCGCCCTGGTCGCCCTGGTCTGACCCGCGCGCCGGGCGCGGGGCCGCTCCACACCCCGCGCCCGGCCCGGCTTTCCAGCACCTGCCCCCGCAGCCCGCACCCCCGCAGCCCGCACCCCCGCAGCCCGCACCCGGCAGCCCCCGTTTCTTCAGCGCAGCGTCACCGCGCGCACCAGTAGGGTGATCGCGTGCGACGCTGGCGGGCGCTGAGCGGGTTGTTGGCCGTGGTGGCTGTTGTCCTCGCCGGGTGCACAGAGCAGGTCGGCGGGACGCCGGACGGCGCTGTGCTCCGGCCCTCGATCACGCCCGCCGCGAGCGAGCTGCCGCAGCCGGGCGCGTGCGTGGACCAGGACCTCAAGGCGGTCGACTGCGCCGCGCCGCACGTCGCCGAGGTCACCGCCGTCGGCGACCTCACCGGGGTCGAGCAGCGCACCGAGCGCGACCTGCGCCGGGTCGCCCTGCCCGCCTGCCGCGCCGCGCTCGCCGGCTACCTCGGCGCGGCCGACCACGACGCCACCCGCGTCCAGGCCCAGGCGATCTGGCCGAGCGAGGACGGCTGGGCGCGCGGCGACCGCTGGCGGCTGTGCACGGCGGTCGAGATCTCGCCCACCGGTCAGCAGGCCAGCCGCACCGGGTCGCTGGCCGGGTTGCTCAAGGCCACCGGGTTCGCGTCCGTGCAGCTGTGCACGAGCGGGTCTCCCGCCCGCGACGAGGCGCTGGAGATCGTCGCCTGCGACGCCTCGCACCTGGCCGAGGCGGTGCCGGGGGTGCTCGCGCTCGGCGGTCCGCAGGACGCGCCGCTGTCCCAGGAGCAGGTGAACGCCGCCGCGTCGGAGCACTGCGCGGCGAAGGTGAACGGCTACGTCGGGGCGGTCCGCGAGGACGTCTTCGCGTCCTGGCGCTCGTTCGGCAGCCAGGCCTGGTCCGAGGGCTTCACGACGGCGGTCTGCTACGCCGAGGCCGCCCGCCCGTTCACCGGCAGGCTCTGGGGACTCGGCCGGGGTCCGCTGCCCGAGTAGCGAGCCCGAGCAGCGAGCCCGAGCGAGCACTCCCCGGATGACCGCCGGAGGGCGCCGGAGTTGTCCACAGCGGCCCGTCCACAGGTCCGTGCGCAAGCTGTCCACAATCTCCACAACCTGTGCACAGGTTCATCCACAACCTGTGGAGAACTAGTCTCCGCAGGCGGAATAGTTGATCAAGAAGCTGACTTTCCACAGTCGCCGACCTAAGTCGAAACCTACTCTGAACAGCACGAAGAACCCTCGCGATGAACCCCGATGCAGTTGTCCACAGCTGTGGAGAACTGCCGGCGCAAGAGTGGAGAACTGGGGAAAGACTGGGGACAACTCGGTTGTCCACAGCCATCCGGCCGAGCCGGAAACCCGGCGCGCGGATACCCCGAAGATCGGCTTCTCAACCCTTCGAACCGGCCCTGGGAACGGCAAGAACCCGGTGGACGCCGTTGTCCACCGGGCCACGTGGCGGGCCGGACCGCGGCCCGCCCGGCCACCCCTCTACCCGAGCCGCTGCTTGAGCGCCTCCAGCTCGTCGCGCAGCGCGGTCGGCACCTTGTCGCCGATCTTCGCGAACCACTCCTCGATCAGCGGCAGCTCGGCCCGCCACTCGTCCGCGTCGAACGCCAGCGACGCCTCGACGTCCTCCACCGGCGCGCCCAGCTCCGACAGGTCCAGCGCCTCGGCGGTGGGCACGTGCCCGATCGGCGTCTCACGGGCCGCCGCGCGCCCCTCGATCCGCTCGACCGCCCACTTGAGCACCCGCGAGTTCTCGCCGAACCCCGGCCACAGGAACCGCTTGTCCTCGCCGCGCCGGAACCAGTTGACGTAGAAGACCTTCGGCAGCTTGTCGGCGTCCGCGCCCTTGCCGGTGTCGATCCAGTGCTGGAAGTAGTCGCCCGCGTGGTAGCCGATGAACGGCAGCATCGCCATCGGGTCGCGCCGCACCACTCCCACCTGGCCGACCGCCGCCGCCGTGGTCTCGCTCGACAGCGTGGCGCCCATGAACACGCCGTGCTGCCAGTCCCGCGACTCGGTGATCAGCGGGACGGTCGTGGCCCGCCGACCGCCGAAGAAGATCGCCGAGATCGGCACGCCGTTCGGGTCGTCCCACTCCGGCGCCTTGATGTCGCACTGCTCGATCGGCGTGCAGTAGCGCGAGTTCGGGTGCGACGACGGCTCGTCCGAGCCCGGCGTCCAGTCCGCCTTCTTCCACGAGGTCAGGTGCGCGGGCGGCTCGCCCATGCCCTCCCACCACACGTCGCCGTCGTCGGTCAGCGCGACGTTCGTGAACAGCGAGTTCCCCTTCTCGATGGTCCGCATCGCGTTGGGGTTGGTGTGGTAGTCGGTGCCCGGCGCGACGCCGAAGAACCCGTTCTCCGGGTTCACCGCGTACAGCCGCCCGTCCTCGCCGAAGCGCATCCACGCGATGTCGTCGCCGAGCGTCTCGACCTTCCAGCCGGGGATGGTCGGCTGGAGCATCGCCAGGTTGGTCTTGCCGCAGGCGCTCGGGAACGCCGCCGCGATGTAGTAGACCTTCGACTCGGGCGAGGTGAGCTTGAGGATCAGCATGTGCTCGGCGAGCCAGCCCTCGTCCCGCGCCATCACCGAGGCGATCCGCAGCGAGTAGCACTTCTTGCCCAGCAGGGCGTTGCCCCCGTACCCGGAGCCGAACGACCAGATCGTCCGCTCCTCGGGGAAGTGCGTGATGTACTTCGTGTCGTTGCACGGCCACGCCACGTCGTCCTGGCCGGGGGCCAGCGGCGCACCGAGCGAGTGCAGCGCCTTCACGTACGGGACGCCGTCGCCGAACAGCTCCAGGGCGCGCGTGCCCATGCGGGTCATGATGTGCATGGAGACGACGACGTACTCGGAGTCGGTGATCTCCACGCCCAGCATGGGCTTCTCCGCCGTCAGCGGCCCCATGCAGAACGGGATGACGTACATGGTCCGGCCGCGCATCGAGCCCCGGTAGAGCTCGGTCATGGTCGCCTTCATCTCGGCCGGTTCCACCCAGTTGTTGGTGGGGCCGGAGTCGGCCGGGTCGACCGAGCAGATGAAGGTGCGCTCCTCGACGCGCGCGACGTCCGTCGGGTCGGAAGCCGCCCAGAACGAGTTCGGCTTCTTCTCCAGCGGGACGAAAGTGCCCGCGTCGACCAGTTTCCCGGTCAGCTCGGCCCATTCGCGCTGCGTTCCGTCGGCCCACACGACCCGGTCGGGAGAGGTCAGCTCGGCGATCTCGCGAACCCAGGCCAGCAGTTCCTGGTGGTCGGTCGGGGCCTGGTCGAGACCGGGAATGGTCACTGCCGTCATCTCGTCTCGTCTCCTCGGTGAAGCACCGCCCCACGGGCGGACGACGACGTCCGTGCGGGACGGCGGCGTCCTCGGGAATGGCTGCGCCCGCCCCGGTGGGGGCGTGCGCTGAAAGGGATGGACGGAGGTTAGCCGGGTGAATGCCGGGTGACACCGCGACAACCTGTCGGTTGCCTCACAAAACCGATCAGGTAATCGATTCAGCACCCGATCACCGATCAATCCGCAACGGTTCAGCGGACAAATGCGGTGACGTTCCGGGCGCGTTACAGGAGTGATTGTGGAAGCGCTCTCACTTTGCCGGGCGGATCGATCGGTGAATGGGTCAAGAAGCGCGCGGAACGCGTTCACCTGCGGCGCGAGCGCCGATTCCGGCCGGTCGGACCCCGTCGGGGCGCCCCGTCCGCGCGCGAGCGGAGACGCGGATCACGTGGCGCGGCGCTTTCCGCACCCGGACATCTCGGGCGCGCGCCACCACGTCGACGCCTTCAGCCCGCGCCCGTTCGTGGGGCGGCGCACCCGTTCTCCGCGCCGCGCGCGAGGACTCCCGCACAACAAGAGGACCAGCGCGGCTGACGAGCGCTGGTCCTGGTTGTTCTCTTCGGCCCGAGTCGCGCCCGACCTTCGAGCCCGAGGTCGAACGATGGCAAAACGAGACCGAACAGCACCGCGTGGCGCGCGCCCGAACGGGGTCGCGCCGCGGCGGCGTCAGTTGGGGCTGATCCACTGCCCGGTGGTCGAGTCGATCCGCACCACGCCCGACACGGCGGTGCGGTCGTCCACCCCGTCACCCCACAGCTGGTCGCTGCCGGAGTCCGCGGTGTACTTGCCGCTGGAGTCGAACCTGCCGTGCTCCACCTCGGTCCACTCGGCGTCACCGGTGCGCTGCGAGACGGTCACCTCGCCGTCGCGGGTGATCTCGGTGGCCACGTCCGCCTGCCCGTCGCCGTCCGAGTCGGTGAACAGCCAGGTGTCGCCCTCGGCGTCCTCGATCATGACGCTGTCGGCGCGCCCGTCCTCGTCGCTGTCCACGGTCGCGGGCCCGACGTCCTGCGACCCGTTCGCGGTGGTGACGGTGATGCCCCGCCCCTCGGCCGAGTTGGCCCGCTCCGAGTCCTCCCCGACCCGGACCCACTCGCCCGACGCGTCGTCGAACCGGGACCGCTGCACGACCTCGCCCCGGTCGTCGAACGTGGTCATCAGGTCCGCGTCGCCGTCGCCGTCGGTGTCGGAGAACGCGATGCGCCCGCCGTCGTCCGTCTCCACGACCGCGGTCTCGTCCACGCCGTCGTGGTCGAGGTCGTACCCGACCTCGACGGTGTACTCCTCGTCGTCGACGGTGACCTTGAGCTCGCTGTCCGCCGCACCTGCTGACTCGTCGATGTACACCGAAGCCACCTTCCCGCCGTTCGCCTACCCGTAGGACTCACGGTAGGCCGATCCGGTTCCCTGCGGGAAGCCGCAGCCGGGAGCGACGCGGGACACCCCCCGGCCGGAGCGGCCGAGCGGGGGCGGCGGTTCAGCGCGGCGCGTCCCACCGGTGCTTGTCCCCGCCGACGAGGTCCCCCGCCACCGTCACCGGCCCCTCGAACACGACCCCGCGCGCGGTCCGCCGCTCCGGTGGCGGCGGCGTGACCGGCAGCGACCGCAGCACCCCGGTCGCCGCGGCGGGCAGCCAGGCCACCTGGGCGGCGTCCACCGCGTCGGCCAGCTCGCGCAGCGGCGCCAGCGCGGGCGGCACCGCCGGGTCGGCGCCCCACGAGGGCGTGCCCCACGCGGGCGCGTCCCACTTGGTCAGCGCCCGCAGCGCCGCCGCCCGGTCCGGGGGCGTCGGCTCCACCAGCACCCCGCGCACCGCCTGCTCCAGCGCGCTGACCAGCGCGGGCGCGAGCCTGCCCGGCGCCACCAGCGACACCCGCGCCTGGAACGCCCACCCGGCGTAGCGCTCCGCGGCGTCGCGGAACAGCGCCGCCGCGTCCGCCGCGAACGGCTCACCGGCCAGCATCCGCCGCCCGCTGTACATCCCGCCGCCGGAGAACTCGCCGGGCGCGGCCAGCACCGCGTACTGCTCGGCGTAGGACCGGAGCCGCGCGGTGAACTCGTGCTCGACCCGCACCGGCCGCAGCCCCACCACCAGCCGCACCCCCTCGGGCAGCCGGTCGACCAGCCCGTCCCACACCCTCGGCTCCGACACCAGCGGCGGCATGGTCAGGTAGTAGCGCTTCCCGGCGTCCGGCCGGGTCGCCGGGGCGACCAGGCACCGCCTGCGCAGCTCCGCCACCCACCCGGCGCGCGGCGGTTCGAGCGCGTCCGGCTCGGGCAGGCCCGGCTCGGCCACCAGGTGCTCGGGAACGGCCAGCACCCGCTCCAGCACCCGCTCGGCGTCCCGCTCCACGCCCTCCCGGTAGGGCCCGCGCAGCACCCCGGTGATCCCGGACCAGCCGGGACCGCCGTGCAGGGCGAACTCGCAGTCCGGCCCGGCCTGCCCGAGCGCGCCGAGGTACGCGGCGCTCTCCCGCCTGGCCCCGGCCCGCCGGGCGTCCGGCAGCCGGTCCGAGTACCCGGCCAGCTCGGACAGGTCCACGGCCGAGGCGAACCGCGCCCCGAACCGCGCCTCCCAGCGGAAGCCCCGCCGGGCGACCTCGATCACCGCAGCACCGCGTCGCGGTCCCTGATCACCGCGACCACGCCGGAGGAGTCCCGCACCAGCAGTCCCGCGCCGTCCTCGCGCAGCAGCTCGTACGAGGTGCCGGGCTCCGCCGTCCCGAGCACCTCGCCGTGCTCGGAGAACACCTCGACCTGCCTGCTCACCGACAGCCTCGCCCCGAGCCCCTGGGGCGCGCCCGTCCCGGCCTCGGCGACGGCCTCCCGCCGGTCGCCCACCGACATCCGCCACTGCCCGTCCTGCTCCAGCGGCACCTCGTACCCGAACGTCTCGACGATCGGCACGGTCCGCCCGACCGCCGCCGCCTCCACGGCCTCGCGCAGCGCGTTGTGCACCGCCTCGCGCAGCGCCTTCACCGGCTCCATCTCGATCGCGCCCGCCAGCCCCCGGTCCCCGCGCAGGACGGACCCGAACCAGCGCGCGAGCGCCGTGATCGGCAGGAACCGCAACCACATCGTCCAGCCGAGGTACAGGTCGTTGCCGAAGGCGAAGACCGAGACGTAGACGCTGTACCGGCCCAGCGACACCCGCAGCACGTTGCGCACCCCCGGCGCCGGGTCCCCGACCGCCACCCGGCGCGGCGTGATCGCCGCCGGGATCCCCCGGTCCACCGTCAGCGCCCGGTACACCACGCCGTAGGCGGTCTCCGCGACCGGCGCCTGCCCGTCCAGGAGCAGGTGCCAGTCGCTGAGCACCCGGTGCTGGGGCAGCAGGAGCACCCCCGCCATCCACGCCCAGGGCAGCAGGAACGTCAGCAGGCCGAGCAGCACCAGGGTGATGCCCGAGTCGCCGATCAGGGCCCCGGCGCCCCCCACCACGGCGGTCGCCACCGATCCCAGGACGAAGATGAGGAAGGCCCCGCCGAACGCCTTCAGCAGCAGGCTCCGCGCGCCCCAGCCGCCGATGGCGTCGGTCAGGGTGACCTCGACCTCGTGCGCGCGCTGGAACAGGAGTCGTTGGCCGACGTAGCTCTCGTTCTGGGACAGCGGTTCCGCGTTCACCGGTTCCTCCCCTGCTCGTCCGTCCACACGTGCTTGTCGCCCCCGACGGCGTCGCCGTGGAACGTGGTGGCGCCGTTGAAGGTGAAGCCGCCGGTGGGCCTCCGCTCGACCGGACCCGCGCCAATCCCCGTGCGGCTCCTCGGGCCGGTCCCCACGTCCCGCCCCGCACCGACTCCCGCGTCCCGCCCCGCACCGACTCCCGCGTCCCGCCCCGACCCGTCGCGCCGCCGCCGCGCGCCCCGCCCGCGCTCGCCGACCACGGTCAGCCAGGCGACCGCCAGCGACCCGGCTCCGCCGACCTCCGCGAACCAGAAGTCGTCCGGCCTGATCCCGAGACCGCCCTGCTCCACCACGTCCTCGTAGAAGCGCTCCGAGACCGCCAGCGCCACCGCCGCCGACGGGGCGTCCGCCAGCGCGGCCCGCAGCGCGGCGCAGTCCAGCAGCCGGGCCACCACGACCTGCGTCCTGCCGGTCATCCCGCGCCCGTCCACCGCCAGCTCCCCGGCGTGCAGCACGGCCCGGACCCGCACGCGCGTCGACGCCGAGGCGAACTCGTTGTGCTCGTGCAGCAGGTCGGACAGGGTCCCCAGCAGCGGGTGCACCAGCGCGGCCTTGGGGAAGCGCGCCGGGACCCGCACCACGCACCCGTCGCCCTGGTCCTCCACCTCGCACTCCCGCCACGGCACGGCGCTGCGGTCGAAAGCGCTCTCCAGCGCGCCGAACAGGGCGTCGCGCGCGCGTGCCATGGCCCGGTCGTTGCGGTCCGGCGCGCTGGAGCCCGCCATGTCGACGGCCAGCAGCGCGCGGTGCTCGGAGCGCGGCTCGGAACGGTTCTCTGCCAAGGGACATCCCCCTCAGGCGGCGGCGGTCGCCCACGAACGGCGGGAACGCCACCACCCTCCGCTCGCGCCCGGTGGCGCGCACCGCACAACTGCGGGCAGCCGGTTAACGCTTCAGCATCCGCGTCAGGCCCGCCGCCACGGTGGTGGCCAGCACCCACCCCAGCACGATCAGCCCCGACGCGATCCACTGCGACACCCCCGGTGTCTGCCAGCGGTTCTTGTTGCCGAAGTCCACGATCGGCACCACCAGGTCGATGGTGAACAGCCACGCGTTCCACGGCAGCGTGTCGTCGGAGTTGATCTCCACCAGGTCCGGTCCCAGCGCGAACCACGCCCCGCCCAGCAACCAGGCCACCACCAGCCAGCCCAGCGCCCGCGCGGGCCGGTAGCCGTAGCCCACCATCGACCGCTGCAACCAGCTCCACACCAGCACCAGCGGGCGCAGCCACCGCCTGCCCTCGGCCAGCGCCCGGTACCGCAGCCGCTGCTTCTCCACCAGCACGGTCGCCGCGTGCTCGTCGTTGCCGCCCGCCCGCAGCATCTCCGCGAACTGGTCGTACGGCCCCGGCCGGTACGAGCGCCGCATGGCCTGCTGCAGCCACCGCAGCCGCTGCTCCACCGCCCCGTCGTCCCGCAGGTCGATGGGGTCGCGCAGCGAGTCGTACCGGAACTCCTCCAGGTCTATCCACCCGGTCGCGTCCCAGAAGGCCGGGCTGTCCTCCAGCGTCACGCACCTGGCCTGCCGCAGCACCACGCCCCCGCGCGGCGCCGAGGCGGTCGTGAGCACGAGGTCCTGCACCTGCAGCCCGAGCAGGTTCAGCGCCTGCGCGTCCAACCGGTCCCCCAGCACCGACCCGGCGAACGTCGCCATCCGCCCGACCTGCGCCCGCCGCGCCCGCACCCCGCCGTGCGCGGTGAACTCCCCCGGCCCGTCGGCGCCCGGACCGGCCGCGCAGATCAGGTCCCGCCCGATGACCGCGCCGCCCACGTCCACCGACGGCTTGCGCCCCCGCTGGTGCCGGTAGCTGCCCGGCTCGACCACGCGGCTGCCGCGCAGGTCCAGGTTCGCGCCCACCCGCACCGCCCGCAGCTCGACGCCGCCCGCGACCTGGCCCTCCCGGAACGCCAGGTTGCTGCCCACCTGCGACCGGTTGCCCAGCACCGCGTCCGCGCGCGGGTTGTCCACGGTGGACCCGTCGAGCAGCAGGCTCCCGCGCACCACCGCGTCCACCATCCGCAGCTGCCCGCGCACGTGGGCCGCGCGCCCGGTGACGTCCCCGTCGACCCGCGCCCCGTCCAGGTGCAGCGCCCGACCGCGCCGCCCGCCCCCGACGTCCAGCCCGTCGAACCGGCCCCGGCTCAGCGACAGCGTCCCGCCGATCGCGCTGTTGACCGCCCGCACCGGGCCCGCGCTGGAGAACCCGTGGTCCAGCTCCACGTCCCCGTTGACCGACGCCCGGTCCAGCACGAGCGTCGACGCGGCGTCCCCGCTCTGGTCCAGCTCGACGTCCGCCCGCCGCCCCGCCGACAGCACCGTCCCGCGCAGCGTCAGCTTCGCCTCGACCTGCGCGTTGACCAGCGACACCGTGCCGCGCGCGGTCCCGCCGCCGAGCACCAGGTTCCCGCCGACGCGGATCCCGTTGCCGCGCAGGGCGTACCCGCCGGGGTTGTCCAGCTCGCCACCGTTGAAGTTGGCGTTCCCGCCGATCTGCGCGCCCGCCATGCGCAGCTCGCCGCGCACCTCGATCCGGTGCGCCAGCAGCGCCCCCGCGAGCTTGAGCCGGTCGGCGTGCAGCGCGGGCGCGTCACCGCCGTCGACCGCGATGCAGGTGTCCTGCAGGGAGAGCGAGCCCGCGACGTCCGCGTCGGTCAGGTCCACCGGACCCGCGCACGCGGTGGCCACGAGCGAGAACTCGTTGGCGCTGCTCAGGTTCCTGGCCAGCAGCCCCGGTAACCAGCACCCGGTGAACTGCACCCCGGCCAGCCTGCCCTGCCGCAGGTCCGGCGGCTCCTCGAAGCGGCAGCGCTCGAACTCCAGCAGGTAGTTCAGCTCCACGGCCCGCAGGTCCAGCTGCCCGGTGACGAACCGGTCGGCCACCCGCAGCACCGGCGGCACCGTCCCGCGCCGCCTGGCCAGCGGCCACCCGCCCTCGGCGGGCAGCGCCCTCAGCAGCTCGGCGGCGGGGACGCGGAAGGCGCGCGGCGGGCTCGGGTCGAGCACGTCCAGCCGCGCGCCCTCCACGTCACACCTGGTGGTTCGGGTTGAGCACCCGCGACAGGAAGGTCTTGGTGCGCTCCTGCTGCGGGGCGCCGATGACCTGCTCGGCGGGCCCCTGCTCGACGACGTACCCGCCGTCCATGAACAGCACCTTGTCCGCCACCTCGCGGGCGAACTGCATCTCGTGCGTGACCACGAGCATCGTCATGCCCTCGTCGGCGAGCTGGCGCATGACCGCGAGCACGTCGCCGACCAGCTCCGGGTCCAGCGCCGAGGTCGGCTCGTCGAACAGCATGACGTCCGGGTCCATCGACAGCGCCCGCGCGATCGCGACCCGCTGCTGCTGCCCGCCGGACAGCTGCGCGGGCATGGCGTCGACCTTCTCGGACAGGCCGACCCGCTCCAGGTTGCGCAGCGCGATCTCCTCGGCCTGCTTCTGGTCCCGCTTGAGGACCTTGCGCTGCGCGACCGTGAGGTTGTTCAGCACGTTCAGGTGGGAGAACAGGTTGAAGCCCTGGAAGACCATGCCGATGCGGGTCCGGGCGCGGTCGATGTCCACGTCCGGGTCGGTCAGCTCGACGCCGTCCACGACGATCTTGCCGCCGCTCGGCTCCTCCAGCAGGTTCACGCAGCGCAGCAGCGTCGACTTGCCCGAGCCGGACGGCCCGATGACGCACACCACCTCGCCGCGCCTGACCTGGAGGTCGATGCCCTTGAGCACGTCCAGCGGGCCGAACGACTTCTTCAGCCCGGTGATCTCGACCGCGATGTCCTCGGCGACGGCGCCCTCGGCCGCACCGCCCTCAGCAACGACGTCGGTCACGCCGACACCCCCAGACCCTTGGACTCCGGCGAGCTGACCTTCTTGCTGCGGCTGCCGCCCGCGCCCCGCGTCTCCATCCACCGCGACAGGTAGCCCAGCGGCAGCGTGATGATCAGGTAGCACAGGCCCGCGATGAGCAGCGGCGTCACCGTCGGCGACTGGCTCAGCACCTCGCGGCCGTACTTGGTCAGCTCCCGCTGGGTCGCGATCAGCCCGATGATGCTGATCAGCGAGGAGTCCTTGGTGAGCATGATCAGCTCGTTGGTCAGCGGCGGCAGGATGATCCGGAACGCCTGCGGGATCACGACGGTGACCGTCGTGCGCCCCTGGGACATGCCCAGCGACCGCGCGGCCTCCAGCTGCCCCTTCGGCACGGCCTTGATGCCCGCGCGGATCGTCTCCGCGATGTAGGCGGCGCCGACGACGCCGAGCGCGATGGCGGCCGTCGAGTAGATGTCGAACTTCAGGCCGAAGGCCAGCGGCACCGCGACGCTCAGCGCGACGAACACCAGCAGCGCGGGGACCCCGCGGAAGAACTCGATGTAGATCGTCGCGATCCACCGGTACGGGCCGACGGACGACAGCTTCATCAGCGCCAGCACCAGGCCGGCGACCAGGCCGACGGCGAAGCCGAGCGCGGTGTAGACGACCGTGTTCACCAGCGCGGTCGTGATGACCTCGGGGAACATCTCCTTCGCCGTCTCGACGTCGAAGAAGGACTTGCGGATCGCCTCCCAGTCCGCCACGACCGCGATCAGGGCGGCGATGACGACGAGCAGCGCGTACTGCGCGCCCCGGAAGACCTTGGCGCGCTGCCGCTTGGACAGTGCCATCTCACTCCCTCAGGTTCGGACGGGCGCGGGGCCGGTGCTCGCGCACCGGCCCCGCGGGTTCCCGAGTCAGTTGCTCGACGGCTTCTTCCCGAACCACTTCTCGTAGATCGTGTCGTACTCGCCGCTCTCCTTGGCCTTCTTGATGACCTCGCCGATCTTGGCGTTGAGCGCGGTGTTGCCCTTCTTCAGGGCGATCCCGTACTGCTCGCCGGTGTCGAACTCGGCGGTCACCTCGGTCTCGGGGAACTTCTTGGCGTAGTCGAACAGCACGCCGTTGTCGTTGATGGCGGCGTCGATCGAACCGGTGCGCACGGCGGTCTCCAGCAGCGGCAGGTCCTCGAACTGCTTGACCTCGTAGCCGTTGGCCTGGGCGTTCGCGTTGCCGTACTCCTCGCCGGTGGTGCCCTGCTGCACGCCCAGCACCTTGCCCTTGAGGGACGCGAGGTCCTTCAGGCCCGAGTCCTTCTTGACCAGCAGCGCCTGGCTGGCGTCGAAGTACGGGTCGGAGAAGTCGATCGCTTCCTTGCGCTTCTCGGTGATCGTGATGCCCGCCGCGGCCAGGTCGCACTCGCCGGTGCTGAACACCGTGCCCGAGGTGATGTTCTCGAACGGGGTGTCGAAGATCTGCTGGGTGACGCCCAGCTCCTTGGCGACGAGGTTGACCAGGTCGACGTCGAACCCGACCGTCTCACCGTTCTGGGTGAACTGGAAGGGCTCGTACGACATGTGCGTGCAGGTGACCAGCTTGCCCTCCTGGACCAGGCTGATCTCGTTGCCACCGCCCGTGGAGGTGTCCACCTTGGTCGCACACCCGGTCGCGGTGGCGGCCAGGGCGAGCACCGGAAGCAGGGCGCGCACGGCGTGCCTGGATCGACGGGTCACGGTGTCACTCCTCGTAACTCTTTTGGTTGAGTGTTCGGCATACTGCCACTCGGGGGACACTGATGACAGCACGTGATTGTTACGGAGCGCTTCTGTATGCGATTTTTTCGTTACAAACACCGTTCGGGTGAAGGATGTGCGCTCATACGGGGGATAGGCCGCAATTCGTGGTCACTGGTTCGTGGTGTGACGTCGGTCCGTCAGGAGCGAGGCGACCAGCGCCGTCCACCCGGTCTGGTGAGTGGCCCCCAAGCCCTCGCCGGTGTCCCCGTCGAAGTACTCGCTGAAGGTCACGTGCTCGCGCCACAGCGGTGAGTCCGTCGACTCCACCCGCTTGCCGTCCGAGGGCCTGCGCCCGTCCGAGTCCGGCAGGAACAGCGACACCAGCCTGCGCACCAGCTCGTCCGCCGCGCGCCCGGCCGTCACCTGCCGCTGCGAGCGGGTGGGAAGTTCCACGTGAAACCTTCCCCGGTGGAACGACTCGATCGTGCGCAGCGCCTCGACCAGCAGCGCGTTCGTCGGGAACCACACCGGACCGCGCCAGTTCGAGTTGCCGCCGAACATCGGCGTGTGCGACTCGCCCGGCTCGTAGCCCATCCGGTGCTCCTGGTCGGCGATCTGCACCTCCAGGCCCTCCCGGTGCGCCGCCGACAGCGACCGGATGCCGTGCGGCGACAGGAACTCGCCCTCGTCCAGCATCCGGGTCAGCACCAGCCGCAGCTTGCGCTCGTCCAGCAGCGACAGCAGCGCCCGCCCGTCCGGCTCGCGGGTGATGAACCGCGCCAGCTCCGGCCTGCGCGCCAGCAGGTGCTCCAGCCTGCGGGTGAAGCCGGGGACCTCGGCGTCCACCCACGGCTCCAGCACCGCGCACGCCAGCACCGGGATCAGGCCCACCATCGACCGCACCCGCACCGGCTTGGACTCCACCGACCCGTCCGGCAGCCGCCGCGACACCACGTCGTAGCAGAAGCCGTCAGTCTCGTCCCAGATCCCGCGCCCGCCCGAGCCGAACTGCGCCGCCGCGTCCGCGATGCTCAGGAAGTGCTCCACGAACTTCGTGGCCACGTCCTCGTACGAGTCGTCGACCCGCGCCAGCTCCAGCGCCATCTCCATCATGTGCAGCGAGTACGCCGCCATCCACGAGGTCGCGTCGGACTGCTCCAGCCGCCACTGCCCCAGCATCGGCTCCGACCGGTTCACCGGGCCGATGTTGTCCATGCCGAGGAACCCGCCCTCGAACAGGTAGCTGCCGTCGGCGTCCTTGCGGTTCACCCACCAGGAGAAGTTCAGCAGCAGCTTGTGGAAGACCTTGGCCAGGAACTTCCGGTCCGGCGTCGGCTCCGACCGGTACACCTGGAGCGCCGCCCAGGCGTGCACCGGCGGGTTCACGTCGCCGAACTCCCACTCGTAGGCGGGCAGCTGGCCGTTGGGGTGCATCAGCCACTCCCGGCACAGCAGGAGCAGCTGCTCCTTCGCGAACGCCGGGTCGACCCGCGCGAACGGCACGGTGTGGAACGCCAGGTCCCACGCGGCGAACCAGGGGTACTCCCACTCGTCCGGCATGGAGATCACGTCGGCCACGTCGAAGTGCCGCCAGTGCGAGTTGCGCGCGTGCGGGCTCTTGCGCGAGGTCGGCGCGGCGGGCTTGCCGGGGTCGCCCTCCAGCCAGTCGCTGGTGCGGAAGCGGTAGTGCTGCTTGGTCCACATCAGCCCGGCCATCGCCCGGCGCACCACGCCCGCGCGCACCGGGTCCAGGTCGGTGCGGTGGAACTCGTCGGCCTCGGCCGAGCGCGCGCCCACGACCTCGTCGAACGAGGGCCCGAACGCGTCCGGGTGCCCGTCGCCCTCCACCAGCCGCAGCCGCACGGTCACCGTCCCGCCCGGCTGCACCGACCCGAACGAGTACCAGGCCGCCGCCTTCGTGCCGGGCGCGCTGCGCTCGCCGGGCCCCACGACCTGGCAGGCCCCGGCCTCGCCGGACACGACGTGCCGGTCGACGCCGTCCTTGGTGTAGCGGGTCGGGTTCCCGGCGGCCCCGAACAGGGCGACCTCGTTGGTCTCGTTGTCGGTCACCAGCAGCACCGGCGAGCCCTCGACGTGCAGCGTGTACCGGCCCAGCGCGCCGTGCTCGGCGGTCACCCGCGACCAGCCGTCCTGCGCCGACGCGGTCAGGTGCGGCCTGCGGTCGTCGCGGCCCCACGCCCAGGTGTTGCGGAACCACAGCTGCGGCAGCAGGTGCAGCGGCGCGGCGTCCGGCCCGTGGTTGGTCGCGGTCAGCACCGCGCACACGTCGGTCGGTCCCGCCTTGGCGTAGGTCACCTCGACGTCGAAGAACCGGTTCTCGTCCAGCGCGCCGCTGTCCGACAGCTCCGGCTCGCGGTCCTGCCTGGTCGCGTGCGCGGACATCGAGCGCAGCTCGGCGTAGGGGAACTCGGTCTGCGGGTAGCGGTAGAGCACCTTCATCCAGGAGTGCGTGGGCGTCCCGTCGACGACCCACCAGTGCTCCTTGGCGTCCTCGCCGTGGTTGCCCTCGTTGTTGGTGAGCCCGAAGTACCGCTCCTTCAGGATCGGGTCGCGGCCGTTCCACAGCGCGAGCCCGAGGTTGAGGAACCCGTGCACGTCGCAGATGCCCGCGATGCCGTCCTCGCCCCACCGGTAGGCGCGCGAGCGCGCGTGGTCGAACGGGAACGACGTCCAGGCGTCACCGCCCGCGGAGTAGTCCTCGCGGACCGTCCCCCACTGGCGTCCGGCCAGGTAGGGGCCCCACAGGCGCCACGGTGCGGTGGGCGAGTCCGAGACGGCCAACCTGGCCCGCTCGGCTTCCAGCCTTTGCTCGGTCACGGGCCCAGTGTGCGACATCGATCCAGTGCACCGGTTCCCTCTCGGTTGCGTAATGGTGCCCACCCGTCCGGGTTAACCGAACGCGGCGAACGGCCCAGAAAACGCCCCGGACCTGCGTGGAAGCCCTCGGACGGGCGATCACCGGTGATCGGGAGCGCCGCCGCCCCCGCCGCTCGGGGAGCGGGCGGGGGCGGTCGGGTTTCACCTGCGGGTGTGGGCGTCCAGCACGACCGCGACGGCCTCGGTGATCCGCGCGGCGTGCGCCAGGTTCAGCCACTCGTCGGGCACGTGGCAGTTGCTGTCCGGGCCGACCGCGCCGGTCACCAGGAACTGCGCCGCCGGGTACGCCTCGTGCAGCAGGCCCATGAACGGGATCGACCCGCCCAGCGACACCGTCCGCCACGGCGAGCCGAACACGTCCGCGCCCACCCGGTCCAGCGACTCGCGCAGCCACGGGGCCAGCTCCGGCGCGTTCCAGCCGGTCGCGTGCTCGGTGCGCGACAGCTCCACCACCGCGCCGTACGGCACGTCGGTGGTCAGCGCGCGCTCCACGGCGGCCAGCGCCGCGGCCGAGTCGGCGGTCGGCGGCAGCCGGAAGCTGAGCACCAGCGTGGTGGAGGGGCGCAGCACGTTGCCCGCGTCCTCCGGCTTGGGCAGGCCGTCCGCGCCGGTGATCGACAGGGTCGGCCGCCAGCCGTTGTTGAGCGCCAACTGCACCTCGTCCCCGTCCACCGGCTGGGTGCCGCCCGCCCACGGCACGGCCCCGGTCAGCGAGCCCGGCGCGGCGGCCACGGCCTCGCGGATCTCGTCGACCCGGTTCTCCGGCACGTCGACGTGCATCTCCATGAGCTGGATCTCGCCGGTGGCCGAGTCCTCCAGCCGGTCGAGCAGCTGCCTGGCGATCCGGAACGAGCTGGGCACGATGCCGCTGGCCATGCCGGAGTGCAGGCCGCCCTCGACCACGCGCACGGTCATGGCGACCTGCACCAGGCCGCGCAGCGAGGTGGTCAGCCACATCCGCTCGTAGTCGTTGCCGCCCGAGTCCAGGCACACGACCAGCGACACGTCGCCCAGGCGCGGCGTGAGGTGCTCCAGGTAGGCGGGCAGGTCGGGGCTGCCGGACTCCTCGCTGGTCTCCAGCAGCAGCACGCACCGGGCGTGCTGCCCACCGGCCGCGCGCACCGCCTCGATGGCGGTGACGGCCGCGTAGCCGGAGTAGCCGTCGTCGGCCGAGCCCCGGCCGTAGAGCCTGCCGTCGCGCACGACCGGGGTCCACGGGGCCAGGCCCTCGGACCAGTTGGCGACCGGCGGCTGCTTGTCGAGGTGGCCGTAGAGCAGCACGGTGTCGTCACCCGCCGTGGCGGGCACGTCCACCAGGAGCAGCGGGGTGCGTCCCGGCAGGCGGACCACCTCCACCTGCGCGCCGGGCAGGTCGCGGGTGGCGAGCCAGGCGCGCACGTGCTCGACGGCGGCGTCGAGGTGGCCGCTCGCCTCCCAGTCCGGGTCGAACGCCGGGGAGACGGCGGGCACGGCGACGAGCCCGGTCAGGCTGGGCAGGACGTCCTCGTCCCAGGTGCTTCGGACGGTACGGGTCAACGCAGATCGATCCACCCCCTGATCCTGACACGCCCGCGCGCTGCGGCACCCCGAACGCGCTCTGTTAACAAGCGATAACCGGGACAGTAGTGTTCGCTTTCCGAACGTGGTGATCGGTGGTCCAAAGATAGGCCTTCCTACTGTTTGTGCTGCTCAGACTGTTATGCGTCCTGCCGAAAAATGGGACAGGTCTCACCGGTTTGAGTGATTCCGTGTCAGGATGTGGATGAGAACACCGTCAGTGCCGACGGCTGTCGGGCCGCCCTCACCGGGGTCGCCGACGACCGGCGGGCCGAGCCGCGGACGGTCGTCACGAGCGACCGGGCGGCCTCCTAGACGTAGGGAGTCAGGTCGATGTCGTCCTCAGAAGAATGGACGCACCCCGGTCCGGACGCAGTTCCGGCGACCGGGGCCGCGCCGACCGCCGAACAGGTGATCGCCGGTCTCAAGGCCACGGACGAGGGCGGCTCCGACCTGGTGCAGCTGCTCACCCCCGAGGGCGAGCGGGTCCAGCACCCCGACTTCGCCGTCGACGTCACGGCCGAGGAGCTGCGCGGGCTGTACCGCGACATGGTCCTGGTCCGCCGCGTCGACCGCGAGGCCAACGCGCTGCAGCGCAAGGGCGAGCTCGGCCTCTGGGCGCCCCTGCTCGGCCAGGAGGCCGCGCAGGTCGGCGCCGGGCGGGCGATGCGGGCGCGGGACATGGCGTTCCCCAGCTACCGCGAGCACGGCGTCGCCTGGTGCCGGGGCGTGCCCCCGACCGACCTGCTCAGCATGTTCCGCGGCACCGACCAGTGCGGCTGGGACCCGGTCGAGCACCGCTTCCACCCCTACACGATCGTCATCGGCAACCAGGTGCTCAACGCCACCGGGTACGCCATGGGCCAGCGGTTCGACGGCGCCGTGGGCGACGACGGCGGCGAGGCCACCATGGCGTTCTTCGGCGACGGCGCCACCAGCCAGGGCGACGTGCACGAGGGCTTCGTCTGGGCGGCCGTCTACGACGCGCCGGTGGTGTTCTTCTGCCAGAACAACCAGTGGGCCATCTCCGAGCCCACCGAGCGCCAGTCCCGGCTCCCGCTCTACCAGCGGGCGCGCGGCTACGGCTTCCCCGGCATCCGGGTCGACGGCAACGACGTCCTCGCCACCCTCGCCGTCACGCGCTGGGCGCTCGACCAGTGCCGCACCGGCAACGGCCCCGTCCTGATCGAGGCGTTCACCTACCGGATGGACGCCCACACCACCTCGGACGACCCGTCCCGCTACCGGCTCTCCGACGAGCTGGAGCTGTGGAAGCTCAAGGACCCCATCGAGCGGGTCAAGGTGCACCTGGTCAAGCAGCAGTGGGCGGACCAGGAGTTCTTCGACCACGTCGAGCTGGAGGCCGAGGAGCTCGGCGCCCGGCTGCGCGAGCACTGCTCGTCGCTGGAGGCCCCGCCCGCCGAGCGGATCTTCAGCCAGGTGTACGCGGAGGGCAGCCCGGTCGTGGACGCCCAGCGCGCGGAGTTCCTGTCCTACCACGCCGGTTTCCTGGGAGGTGAGCGCTGATGGCCGCGCCGACCGTCGACCGCGCGGACGCGGGCGCGCCCGCCGCCGTGCAGACCCTCACCATCGCCAAGGCGATCAACTCCGGCCTGCGCGCCGCGATGGAGGCCGACCCGAAGGTCATCGTCATGGGCGAGGACGTCGGCAAGCTCGGCGGCGTCTTCCGCATCACCGACGGCCTGCAGAAGGACTTCGGCGAGCAGCGCGTGCTGGACACCCCGCTGGCCGAGTCCGGCATCGTGGGCACCGCCGTGGGCCTGGCGCTGCGCGGCTACCGGCCGGTGTGCGAGATCCAGTTCGACGGCTTCATCTTCCCGGCGTTCGACCAGATCGTCAGCCAGGTCGCCAAGCTGCACTACCGCACCCAGGGCAGGCTCAAGCTGCCCATCGTCATCCGGGTGCCCTACGGCGGCGGCATCGGCGCGGTCGAGCACCACTCCGAGTCGCCCGAGGGGTACTTCGCGCACACCGCGGGCCTCAAGGTCGTCACCTGCTCGAACCCGGCCGACGCGCACTGGATGATCCAGCAGGCCATCGCCTGCGACGACCCGGTGCTGTTCTTCGAGCCGAAGCGGCGCTACTACGAGAAGGGGCAGGTCGACACGACCGCGGCCCCCGGCCCGCTGTTCGCGTCGCGGGTGCTGCGGGAGGGCACGGACGTCACGATCGCGGCGTACGGGCCGGTCGTGCGCACCGCGCTGGAGGCCGCTGCCGCCGCCGAGGAGGACGGGCGCTCGCTGGCCGTCGTCGACCTGCGCTCGCTCTCGCCGCTGGACCTCGGCCCGGTGTACGAGTCGGTGCGGCGCACCGGTCGGCTCGTCGTGGTGTCCGAGGCGCCCGGCGAGGCGTCGCTGGCCAGCCACATCGCGGCCCAGGTGCAGCAGGAGTGCTTCTACTCGCTCCAGGCGCCGGTGCTCAGGGTGACCGGGTACGACACGCCCTACCCGCCCGCGAAGCTGGAGGAGGAGTTCCTCCCCGACCTCGACCGGGTGCTCGACGCCGCAGACCGCTCGATGGCCTGGTGAGGGGGAGATCGTGCCGCGGTACAAGCAGTTCCCGCTCCCGGACACGGCCGAGGGGCTGACCGACGCCGAGATCCTCACCTGGCACGTGCGGCCCGGTGACGTGGTCAAGGTCAACCAGGTCATCGTGGAGATCGAGACCGCGAAGGCGGCCGTCGAGCTGCCCTGCCCGTGGGACGGGGTGGTGACCGAGGTCCTCGTGCAGGTCGGGCAGACCGTCGACGTGGGCACGCCGATCATCACCATCGACGTCGACCCGAGCGGGGCGGCGCCCGCGCCCGCCCCGGCGCCTGCCCCGGTCAACGGGGCCGCGGTCGAGGAGTCCGGCCGGGTGCCCACGCTCGTCGGGTACGGGCCGAAGTCCGGCGCGGCGAAGCGCCGCCCCCGCAAGGGGAACCCGGCCGCGGCTGCTCCGGTCGCGCCCGCGGTTCCCGCGCCCGTGGCCGCACCCGCGCCCGCGCCGGTCGCGGTCGCGGAACCCGTCGCGCCGCAAGGCGGGTACGTCCCGCTGGCCAAGCCGCCGGTGCGCAAGCTGGCCAAGGACCTCGGGGTCGACCTGCGCGCGCTCACCGGCTCCGGCCCCGGCGGCGTGATCACCCGCGAGGACGTCGAGGCGTCGCTGGCCGCTCCGGTCGCGGAACCCGCTCCGTCCGCGGTGGACAGCGGAGCGCGTGAGCGGCGGGTGCCGATCAAGGGCGTCCGCAAGGCGACCGCGCAGGCGATGGTGGACAGCGCGTTCACCGCTCCGCACGTCACCGAGTTCCTGACCATCGACGTCACGCCGATGATGGAGCTGCGGGCCAGGCTCAAGGACACCCCGGAGTTCCGGGGCGTCAAGCTGACCCCGCTGGCGTTCGCGGCCAAGGCCGTCGTGCTCGCGGCGCGGCGGACCCCGGACGTGAACGCCGCCTGGGACGGTCCGGCGGGCGAGATCGTCTACAAGGACTACGTGCACCTGGGCATCGCCGCCGCCACCCCGCGCGGGCTGGTGGTGCCGAAGGTCAGGGACGCGGACCGGATGTCGCTGCGCGAGCTGGCCGTCGCGCTGGAGGAGCTGGCCACGACCGCGCGCGAGGGCAGGACGAAGCCCTCGGACATGGTCGGCGGCACGTTCACCATCACCAACGTCGGCGTCTTCGGCGTCGACACCGGGACGCCCATCCTCAACCCCGGCGAGTCGGGCATCCTCGCGCTCGGCGCGATCCGCGACATGCCGTGGGTGGTGGACGGCCAGGTGGTGCCGCGCAAGGTGTGCCAGCTGGCGCTGAGCTTCGACCACCGCGTGGTCGACGGCCAGCAGGGCTCGCAGTTCCTGGCGGACGTCGGCGCGCTCCTGGCCGACCCCGCCGTGGCGATCACGTACTGAGGTCTGCGGAAAAGAGCTCCTGAAGAGGCCGCGTCACCCCGCATCGGGTGACGCGGCTTTTCCGTCTTGACTCTCCCCTCACAGGAGATTGCAGGCTGTTCCCCGTGCGGTACTACTCGATCGGCGACCTGGCCCGGATGACCGGCATGTCCGTGAAGGCCGTCCGGTTCTACTCGGACTCCGGGCTCGTCCCCGTCGCGGGGCGGACGTCCGGCGGGTTCCGGTGCTACGACGCCGACGGGTTGTCCCGCCTCAAGCTCCTGGGCACGCTGCGCGAACTCGGCTTCGACCTGCCGACCGCGCGGCGCGTGCTGGAGCGCGAGGTGTCCGTCGCCGAGGTGGCGCGGACGCACGCGGAGGCCATCGACGCGCAGCTGCGGGTGCTGCGGCTGCGCCGGTCCGTGCTGCGCGCGGTGGCGAGATCAGGGGAGGTGGAGATGGTGCACGAACTGGCGAAGCTGTCCGAGGAGGAGCGGCAGCGCGTCCTGGACGACTTCTTCGAGGAGGTCTTCGGGGGACTCGACCTGGAGCCGGGCTTCGAGTCGATGATGCGCTCGGTCCGCATCGAGCTGCCGGACGACCCGTCGCCCGAGCAGGTGGAGGCGTGGATCGAGCTGGCGAACCTGGTGCGGGACGAGGACTTCCGGGCGTCGATCCGGCGGATGTCCGAGCGGCACCAGGAGCTGCGCGCCGAAGGCGTGGACATGACCGGGGGCGAGCGGAACGCCGAGGTGTTCGGGATCGCCGTGGCGCGGGCGCGCGAGGCGATCGACGCGGGCGTCGAGGCCGGGTCCGCGCGGTCCCGCGAGATCGTGCGGGAGATCTCCGCGCGGCTCGCCGGGGAGCTGGGGGCCGGGGGCGCCGAGGACCAGTGGGCCTGGCTCAGGGAGTTCGGCGACCCGAGGGCCGAGCACTACTGGGTGCTGATCGCCCGGATCAACGGCTGGCCCCCGGTCCCGTCCACCGCCGACGAGCGCCGCTGGCTGCTGGCGTCGATCGGCTGACCACCGGCGGCTGACCGACCGGGCTGATCGGACGGACTGGGCCGACCGGGCCGATCGGGCCGGCCGGGCCGGCCGGGCCGACTGGGCCGGCCGGGCCGACTGGGCCGACCGGGCCGACCGGGCCGACCGGAAACCGTTCCTTCCCGGTGCACAGGGAAGGAACGGCCCTCGCGGCGTCAAGAGGAAGGACCAAGAGCGGGAGGTGGGGCTTTTTCCGTCCACCTCGAAAGGTCTGGGGTTTCTGACTCGCCCTATTCGGGCGAGCCAGGGTGCCAGACCCGCCCGTCGACCAGGTCCCCGAACCCCATCCACACCAGGTTCATCAACCGCGCCGCCACGACCCCCGACGGCTCGTCCGGGTGGTCCAGCCACCAGTCGGCCAGGGACTCGCCCGCGCCGACCAGCGCGGCGGCCATGCTCTCGGCGTCCCGCTCGCCCGTGCCGGGCACCCCGGCCTCCACGGCGGCCCGCGCCACCAGCTCCGCCACCAGGCCGATCGCCCGCCCGCGCAGCTCCGCCAGCTCGGCCGCGAACGGCCCGCCCTGCGAGGTGGCCTGGCGGTGCAGCACCAGCCAGCTCGCCCGGTGCTCGCCGACGAACCCGAAGAACGCCCGCAGTCCCGTCCACAGCTGGACGTCCGCCGCCCGGTCGACCTCCACGCCGGTGGCGATGGCCTCCATCAGCCTGGCGGACTCGCGCCGCGTGCAGGCGGTGAACAACTCCTCCTTGGAGCCGAGGTAGGCGTACAGCATGGGCTTGGAGATGCCCGCGACCTCGGATATCTCGTCCATCGACGCGGCGTGGAAGCCGAGCCGGGAGAAGACGTCCACCGCGGCGTCGAGGATCTGCCGCTCGCGCACCGCGCGCGGCAGCCGCTTGGCCCGACCGGCGCGGACCTGCTGCTCTGCTGCCATCACACCCCCAGGATCGTTCACCCCAAGGCTAGCGAACCCCCTTGCCGCTCTACCTACTCACGAGTAGGTTCACGGGCCAGTAGGGACGAGGAGGTGCCACCGTGTCCATCGACCTCACCACCGAGGCCGTGGCGGGACTCAGGCCCGCCGAGCTGATCTCCGCGCTGGAGGGCGCGAGCCCCGACGATCCGGCGCTGCGCTCCGCCGACGTCGACGCCATCGCCGAGGGAGTCGACCCGCGCAAGCTCAGCGAGGGCGAGTTCGCCGACCTGCTCGCCGCGCTGGGCGCGTTGGCCGACGCGGGAGCCCCGCTCGACCTGGCCGCCATGGGCGCGCCGAACTTCGCCCGCCTGGTGTCGCGCGCGTCCAAGGGGCAGCTGGACGAGGCGTTCGCCCGGCCCACCGTGCGCGGGCGCGTGCTGGACGAGGTGTTCCGGCGCATGGAGGAGCACTTCCGGCCCGAGCGCGCGGGCGCGACGCGGGCCGTGGTGCACTTCGTGCTCACCGGGGCCGAGGAGGACCGCTACCAGGTCGTGGTGGAGGACGAGCGCTGCTCGATCGCCAAGGACCTCGACCGCGAGCCGCGCGCGGTGGTGACGGCCGGGCCGACGGACTTCGTGAAGCTGGCGACCGGCAACGCGTCCGCGCCCGTGCTGTTCATGACCGGCAAGCTCAAGATCCGGGGCGACCTGGGCCTCGCGGCCGGGTTCATGAGCCTGTTCGACATCCCGAGGGGTTGACGTGGGCGCCTTCTCGTTGGAGCTGAACTCCGACCAGCGGGACCTGCGGGACTGGGTCCACGGGTTCGCGGCGGAGGTGGTCCGGCCCGCCGCCGCCGAGTGGGACGAGCGCGAGGAGACGCCGTGGCCGGTGATCCGGGAGGCGGCGAAGATCGGCCTGTACGGGTTCGAGTCGCTGGCCACCTGGTTCGCCGACCCGGTCGGGCTGTCGCTGCCGATCGCCACCGAGGAGCTGTTCTGGGGCGACGCGGGCATCGGGCTGTCGCTGATGGGCACGGGTCTCGCGGTCGCGGGCATCCTCGCGTCGGGTGAGCCGGAGCAGTTGGCCGAGTGGGTGCCGGAGTGCTTCGGCGACGAGTCCGACCCGCAGGTGGCGGCGTTCTGCGCGTCCGAGCCGCAGGCCGGGTCGGACGTGGCGGGCTACCGGACGCGCGCGGTGTACGACGGGGCGACGGACGAGTGGGTCCTCAACGGCCAGAAGTCGTGGGCCACCAACGGGGGCATCGCGAACGTGCACGTGGTCACGGCGGTCGTGGACCCGGCGCTGGGCGCGCGCGGCCAGGCGGGGTTCGTCGTGCCGCCGGGGACGCGCGGCCTGTCGTCGCCCGCGAAGGTGCGCAAGCACGGGATGCGCGCCTCGCACACGGCGGACGTGTTCCTGGACGACGTGCGCGTGCCCGGCCGCTGCCTGCTCGGTGGCCGGGAGCGCCTGGAGGCGCGGCTGGCGCGGGCCCGCGAGGGGCAGCGCGCGGGCGTGCAGGGCGCGATGGCGACGTTCGAGTCGACCCGGCCGGTGGTGGGCGCGATGGCGGTGGGCGTGGCGCGGGCGGCGCACGAGTACGCGCTGGCGTACGCGAAGGAGCGCCAGGCGTTCGGCCGCCGGATCGTGGAGAACCAGTCGATCGCGTTCGACCTGGCGAACGTCCGCGTGGAGATCGACGCGGCCCGCCTGCTGGTGTGGCGGGCGGCCTGGATGGGCCGCAACAACGTGCCGTTCACGGCGGGCGAGGGCTCGATGTGCAAGCTGAAGGCGGCCGAGGTGGCGGTCTGGGCGACCGAGCGCGCGATCCAGGTCCTCGGCGGCGCGGGCTACACCCGCGACCACCCGGTGGAGCGGATGCACCGCGACGCGAAGCTGTTCACGATCTTCGAGGGCACCTCGGAGATCCAGCGGCTGGTGGTGGCGCGGGCGATCTCGGGGGTGCAGGTGCGGTGAGGGGGCGCGGCGGGCGTCCGGGGGGCGTCCGCCGCGCGGGGGGCAGACGTGGGCGGCCTTCCACGCCTCGTGCGCGTCGGCGCACCGGTTCCGCTGGGCGACCCAGTGGGTGCTCGCGAGCAGTTCGATCGAGTGAGCGCCTTCGAGGCCCTCGATGAGCTCCCGGTCCTTCCGGTTTCCGCGGGGTGGATCGGGGTGAGTTCTCGGACGGGTTTCGAACCGTCGCCACAGCCCTCGACGAAAGTCCCTTCCATGCCCTGGATGAGATGCCGGACCTTTTCGCTGTACGGCCCGTAATAGCCCTGGGCGAATTCGAGCTTCAACTCCGGGGTGGTGAGCTGAGCGAAGTGCATCAACTTCTGCAGTTCCCAGTGTGATGCCCCGGTCCGGTCTTCCTGGGGTTCCGCTGCTTGGCGCTGCACCGTGTGGGCCGGAAGCAGTTCGACCAGGGTGGAACGTCCTCAGGTCATCTTCACCGGTTCGGGCGTTAGATGCCGGTCGGCGTTCGACGGTGTGAAGAGGAGAACGCTGACCTCGGGCAGTTCGGCGAGCTTCGCGCGGATCAGCGGTTCGACGTCCGACCAGGGGAGGCCGCCGTTCCCGGCGCCGAGCGGGGGGATGGCGATCGACTTTATCGACCGCTCCTTGATGACCCGGACCAGGTCGTCGAGCCCGGTTTCGATGTCGGAGAGCTTGGAGTTCGCTTTCCAGTGCCCCTTGGTGGGGAAGTTGACCACGTATTCCGGTCCGGTGATCGCGTTGAGCTCCACCACGTGCATCCGGCCGAGCTTCACCGCGCCGTCCTTGCACGCGCGCGTAGCTCTCGAAGCTCTCCGGGTAGCGGCGCTTGAACTGCAGTACCAACCCCTTGCCCATCACGCCGACGTAATTCACCGTGTTGACGAGCGCTTCGACGTCGGCAGTCAGGAGGTCACCCACCCCATTCTTGATCACCTGTGCTCTTAGCTGTGGTAGAGGTGCGGAACCACATGGTGCTGGAGCGCGGTTCCGGCCGTGCCGAGTGCGCTTCGCGCTCTTGCCGGGGTTTTTTCTTCCTTTGTGGCGACGAAAGCGAGGTTCTCGAGCGGAACTTCGTCCAGGACCAGCACTTCGGCGGCTCGCCTGTTCGGCCTGTGGTTGTCCTGCTCTGTCGAATTCCAGGCCCGCTGGCACAGCAGGTCGAAGTCGACGTGCTCGCCCAGAGCGGTCAGGTCGCGGGTGAACCAGACTGTTCTGATCGACGCGTTGACATCGCTCACGCACCACGTAGCACCGGAGGCGGCGATCGCTCCCACGGCAAGTCCCTGGAACACTGTGTCCCGGTCGCCACCGGGATGGTCAGCGCGCCCCTTGGGCACCGCGTACAGCATGGGGGACTTCGCCGCGATGTAGAACGGGACGTGGTCCGCGACCGACCTGCCCGGCGGCCGCGATGGACGTCAGGTTGTCGACGTGCGTGAAGTGCCACACCAGCCAATTAGCGGGCCCGGTTCGCTGAGGAGCGGACTCCCCTGCTGGGGCGGACTTGTCACCACTGCGGGAACCTCACCCGCTGACCGACCCCTCCAGCACCGGCCGCCCGCCGCTCCACACCGCGAACCGCCACCCCTCCACCGTCTGCCGCGCCGAGAACTCCGCCCGCGCGGGCAGGCCCAGCGGGGTCTTGAAGCGGGCGTCCACCACCTGCGCCCCGCCGATCCGGCCCTCCAGGGCCGCCACGCACCGGGCCTTCGTCCACATCCCGTGCGCGATCGCCCGCCTGAACCCGAACGCGCGCGCCGCCAGCCCGAACAGGTGGATCGGGTTCCGGTCTCCGGACACCGCCGCGTACCGCCTGCCCACGTCGCCGGGCACCCGCCACACCGCGTTCGGCTCCGGCGGCTCCAGCACCCCGCCCGACCGGGCCCCACCACCCCCGGTGCGCCGTAGATATGTCGACACATCGACCCAGACCCGCTCCCCGTCGACCTCGGCCGTGGTCACCGCGTCGAACTGCCGACCGCGCTCGTGCGCCCGCAGCTCCTCCAGCCGCACCCGCAGCTCCAGCGGCTCGCCCACCAGCAGCGGCCTGGTCTGGGTCACCCGGTTGGCCACGTGCACCAGCCCCGGCAGCGGGAACGGGAAACCGCGCGCGGTCATCAGGTCCACCTGCAGCGCGAAAGCCAGCACGTGCGGGTAGGTCACCGGCAGCTCGTCGCGCCGCCGGAACCCGCACACCCGCGCGTACTCGGCCAGGTGGTCCCGGTCCACCACCACCCGCGCCGACCGCTCACCCGCAGGCAGCTCCTCACCCCGCCGGGCGAACCCCGACAGGGCGGCCCTCGCGTACAGCAGTCCCAGGCTCGCCATCACGCCCCCAGCAGGCTCTGCCCGCACACCCGCACGACGTTGCCGGTCACCCCGGCCGACGCCGGGTGCGCGAGCCACGCCACGGTCTCGGCCACGTCCACCGGCAACCCGCCCTGCGCCACCGAGTTGAGCCGCCGCCCGACCAGCGCGGGCAGCAGCGGCATCGCGGCGGTCATCGCGGTCTCGATGAACCCCGGCGCGACGGCGTTCGCGGCGCCCCGCCCCCGCAGCTCCTCGGAGAGCGCTTCCACCAGGCCGATCACCCCGGCCTTGCTGGTGGCGTAGTTGGTCTGGCCCGCGTTCCCCGCGACGCCCCCGATCGACGACACCCCCACGACCCTGCCACCACCGCGCAGCACCCGCAGGAGTTCGCCGTTCACCCGCTCCTGGGCGGCGAGGTTCACCGACAGCACGGCGTCCCACTCGTCCGGGGTCATCCGTCCGAGGGTGCGGTCGCGGGTGATGCCCGCGTTGTGCACCACCACGTCCACCCCGCCGTGCCGCTCGGCCAGCAGTCCGGCGATCCCGCGCGGCGCGTCCGGCGCGGTGATGTCGAAGTGGCACGCCGACCCGCCCACCCGCTCGGCGACCTCGGCCAGCGCCGCGCCGGAGGCGGGCACGTCCAGGCACACCACGTGCGCCCCGTCCCGGCCGAGCACCTCGGCGATGGCCGCCCCGATCCCCCGCGCCGCCCCGGTGACCAGCGCGACCTGGCCGTCGAGCGGTCGCTCCGGGTCGGCGGGCGCGACGACCTCGGCCGGTCCGATCCGCACGACCTGGCCGGACACGTACGCCGAGCGCCCGGACAGCAGGAACCCCAGCGTCGACCCCACCGCGCCCTCGGCCCCCTCGGCGACCTGGACGAGCTGCGCGGTCGCGCCCCGGCGCAGCTCCTTGCCGAGGCTGCGGGTGAACCCCTCCAGCGCCCGCTGGGCCGCGCGCGAGACGGCCCCCTCGGGCGGCGACCCGAGCACCACGACCCGCCCGCACGGCGCGAGGGAGCGCACGACGGGCTGGAAGAACGCGTGCAGCTCCCGCAACCGCCCGACCGAGTCGATCCCGGTCGCGTCGAACACCAGCGCGCCCCACAGCTCCCCGCTCGCCGCGCCACCGCCGGTCCCCGCGGCACCACCGCCCGCAGCCGCCGCTGCGCCGCCCGCCGCTGCGCCGCCCGCCGCTGCGCCGCCACCAGCCGCAGCACCGCCACTGCCCGCCGCCACGCCGCTCGTGCCCGCCACGCCGCCCGAGCCCACCACACCGTCCGGCGCCGCCTCGACCACCCGCGCCCCGGTCTCCGCGATCACCCGCCCGACCGGCTCCCGCAACCGCCCGCCACCCCCGAGCAGCACCGGCCCGTCCAGCGGCGGCTGCCCTGGGACGTGCCGCCGCAGCGGGTGCGGCGCGGGCAGTCCGAGCTTGCGAACGACCAACCGCCCGAGGGCGGTCCCGGCGAAGGACTGGTACCGATCCATGGCCCCATCACACTCCCTACCGGCTAGTAAGTCTACTCACGAGTAGGTAAGCTTCGGGGTCACCGCGACGAGGGAGGCCACGTGGCAGGCACCAGGAGGGTCGCCGTCCTCGGCGGCAACCGCACCCCGTTCGCCCGCGCGGGCGGCGCGTACGCCCGAGCCTCGAACCAGGACATGCTCACCGCCGCCCTCGACGGCCTCGTCACCCGCTTCGGCCTCGCGGGCGAGCGCCTCGGCGAGGTCGTCGGCGGCGCGGTCCTCAAGCACAGCAGGGACTTCAACCTCGTCCGCGAGTCCGTCCTCGGCAGCGCCCTGTCCCCCGCCACCCCCGCCACCGACCTCCAGCAGGCCTGCGGGACGGGCCTCCAGGCCGTGATCGCGGTGGCCAACAAGATCGCCCTCGGGCAGCTCGACTCCGGGATCGCGGGCGGCGTCGACACCGCCTCCGACGCCCCGATCGGCGTCAACGAGGGCCTGCGCGAGGTCCTCCTGGAGTTCAACCGCGCCCGCACCACCACCGCCCGCCTGCGCGCGCTCGCCAGGCTGCGCCCCGGCCACGTCGTCCCGGAGATCCCCCGCAACGGCGAGCCCCGCACCGGGATGTCCATGGGCGAGCACGCCGCGATCACCGCGCGGCAGTGGGGCGTCACCCGCGCCGAGCAGGACGAGCTCGCCGCCGCCAGCCACCGCAACCTCGCCGCCGCCTACGACTCCGGCTTCCTCGACGACCTGGTGACCCCGTTCCTCGGCCTCACCAGGGACCAGAACCTGCGCCCCGACTCCACCCCGGCCCAGCTCGCCGCCCTCAAGCCCGTCTTCGGCGCCGACTCCGGCATGACGGCGGGCAACTCCACCCCGCTCACCGACGGCGCGGCGGTGGTCCTGCTGGCGAGCGAGGAGTGGGCGGCGGCGCGCGGGCTGCCGGTGCAGGCGTACCTGACGTTCTCCGAGACCGCCGCCGTCGACCACGTGCACGGCGGCGAGGGCCTGCTCACCGCGCCGGTCCACGCGGTGCCCAGGCTGCTCGCCCGCGCCGGGATCGCGCTGCCGGACTTCGACTTCTACGAGATCCACGAGGCGTTCGCCTCCCAGGTCCTGGCCACCCTCAAGGCCTGGGAGGACCCCGACCACCCGGCGCTCGCGGACGGCGTCCGGCTCGGCCGCGTCGACCGCGCCAGGCTGAACGTCACCGGCTCGTCCCTCGCCGCGGGCCACCCGTTCGCCGCGACCGGCGGGCGGATCGTCGCCACGCTCGCGAAGCTGCTGGCGCGCAGGGGCTCGGGACGTGGGCTGATCTCGATCTGCGCGGCGGGCGGGCAGGGCGTCGTCGCCGTGCTGGAGCGCTGAAACCATTGCGGGACAATGGAAATCCGTCCCCGCATTACTGCGTTCGGCCGTAACGGGCCGCGCTGGGACGCCGTTATTCGGAGCATGGTTCGTCTTCCACCCGGCCGAGTCCTGCCCCTCCTGTTACCCCTGGCGCTGCTGCCCGCGACCACGACCGCGTGCGCCGAGCGCGACCCCACCTCCACCGTCGTCATCGGCGTGACCGCGTCGGCCAACGAGCCCGCCGTCACCCTCACCCCCGCCGTGCGGGCCGTGCTGCGCGAGGCGGTCGCGGGCGGGGACGTGCGGCTGGTCGTCCACCGGTCCAGCGCGAACTCGCCCATCGCGGTGTGGGACGGGCCGATCAGCCCGAGGAACGGGGACGGCGCGCTGGAGCGCGACCCGGAGCGGCGGGAGAAGGCGCTGGTCGAGACGCTGGGCAAGGTCGAGTCCGTGGTCGGCGCGGCGGCGGGCGACAACCCCCAGCTCGACCCGCTCGGCCTGCTCGCCGCCGCGGCCCGCGTGCCCGGCGCGCAGACCGTGGTGCTGCTGAGCAGCGGCCTGCAGACCGCCGCGCCGCTCGACCTCGCCGAGCGCGGGCTCGCGCTGGACGTCCCGGACGCGATCAGCGCGCTCCCGGTCGACGCGGTGCCCCGGCTCGCGGGCAAGCGGGTGCTGCTCAGCGGCCTCGGCGAGGTGGCAGGCCCGCAGCAGCCGCTGCCCGACGGCGGCAGGCGGGCGCTGGGCGAGCTGTGGCGGGGCATCTGCCTGCGCGCGCAGGGCTCCGGGTGCGACCTGGACGTGACGGCGGGCGAGCGGCGGGAACCGGTGTCGCAGGTGCGCGTGCCCGCCGTGCCGGTGGAGGGCGGGCTGCCAGACGAGCGGCCCCAGGACGGCGGGGGAGAGGCCGGCGGTGAGGACGCCGATCGGCAGGACGACAGCGCCCGGAGCGCGACGGAGGTCGTGACCCTGCCGAACGCCCTGCTGTTCCAACCCGACTCGGACGTCCTGATGCCCGCCGCGTCGGCGGCGCTGGAGCGCATCGCCCGCCGGTTCGGACCGGGGACGACGGCGCGCGTCACCGGGCACACCGCGCACCGGGGCGCGGCGCAGGGCGCGCTGGCCCTGTCCGAGCGCAGGGCCCGCCGGGTGGCGGGCGCGCTGGTGTCGCTGGGCGTCCCGAGCGAGGCGCTGACCTCGGTGCGCGGCGTCGGGTACGCCGAACCGGTGCGTCCGGAGGTCGACGCGACCGGGCAGCCGGTGCCGGGTGCGGCGGAGCAGAACCGGGCGGTGGTGGTGGAGCTGACCGGACCGGTGGCGGGCGGGTGACGACGCGCACCGGGGGCCGCGCCCGCTCGTCCGGCACGGCCCCCGGCCGCCATCCGCTCGTCCGGCGCGGTCTTCGGCCTGCTCCCGGCGCGGCCCTCCCCTCCCCCGCGGAGCCGCTAGTCCAGCAGCGTCCAGGTCGCGGAGCACCGGACCGTGACCACGATCTGCTGCGCCTCCAGGTTCAGCTGCTCCATCCGCACCGGCTCGCCGGGCGCGCCCCCGGCCCCGTAGGCCATGGTCGCCCTGGCGGTCTCGGCCGCCCACACCTCGCCGTCGCCGTCGGCCAGCCGCAGCAGCGGGCCCAGCCGGGCGCCCAGCGCCGCCGCGTAGCCCTCGGCCCGGCGCCGGGCGTCGGCCACGGCGGCCTGCTGCGCCTCGGTGACCGCGTCGGCGTCGGAGGACAGCTCCCACGTCGGCCCGTTCAGCCACGCGGGCTCGGCGGCGACCAGCCCGGACAGCAGCTCGTCCAGGACGGCGAGGTCCGTCGCGCGCACCACGTACCGCTGCTGGGCCCGCGCGCCCGCGCGCCGGTCGCCGAGCCAGTTGTCGTGCACGGACAGCGAGCGCACCCGCACCTCGACGCCGTCGCGCCGCAGCAGCTCCTCCACCCGCCCGACCCGCTCGGCGAGCGCGCCCGCCGCCTCGTTCCTGGTCGAGGACTCGGCCTCGAAGGTCACGTCCACCTGCGCGCGGTCGGCGGTCCGCTCGACCTTGCCGACACCCTTGGTCACCACTTCGGCCATGCACCCCAGCCAACCCGTCCGAGTGGTCCCTGACAACACGTCCGAACGACGGGGCCGGCATGGACGAAGGTCCCGGAAAGTCACTGCGACAGAAGCGGAGCGTAGTTGTCGATCGGCACACGGTAGTTGCTTCACGGGTGAATCTTCGGTTGCAGCTAGGTTGTGGCCGATGAATCTTCGGTATGTGCCGCGCCTCACCGGAGAATCGTTTGCGTTGTGTTACGGAAGGGGTGCATACTTGACACGTACCGCCCCGAAGCGCCAAGCAAGACTTTTGAGAGGGATGAGTTCCCGATGAACTTCGCTGCGAAGCTCCGCGCCCGCCGTGTCGAGGCTCGCAACCGCAAGGCCGTCGCCCGCGCCATCGACATGGCTCCGACGCCCGCGATGCGGCACGAGCTGATCGTGATCGCCCAGGCGCAGGCGAACACCCTCCGCTGAGACTCCCTCCGCTGAAGCATTCGCGCGCGAACGGCTGCCCGACCTCGACACCGGGCGCGCCCCGCCGGGACCGCGCGAGCTCTTCGGGGGAAAACGACGAGACCCTGCCGCACCTCCCGCGCGGCAGGGTCTCGCGTGCATGTGGGGCACATCAAAACGTGATCCCCGTCACACGCTTCAGGGGCTGTAACGGCTCACGATCGTGTCTCGATGTTCCCAGTAGCCCCGAAGTGCTGTCGGACCCCCGACCTGGCAGCACCTCGGGGCTCTTCCCTGTGCGGCCCGAGGTCGCCCCAGCTCAAACCCCCGGTCGAGCGGACGCCCCCACCGCGTCCACCCCCGCTCCCACCGCCCGACGCCCTGCCGCCGCCACCCCCGCTCCCGCTGGTAGGCACGCCACACCCGCATCGGATCCCCGAACCTCCCGGCCCCGCCGCCCGCGCCGGTGCAGCATGGCGGGATGACCGACCCACTGCTCGTAGTAGACGGCGCGAACGTCGTGGGCTCAGTCCCGGACGGCTGGTGGCGCGACCGGGCCGCAGCGGCCGAACGCCTCCGCGACTCCCTCGTGCGGGTGTCCACCGAAGGGGTGTCACCCCTGCCGGGCCCGCTGGAGGTCGTCCTGGTCGTGGAGGGCAGGGCGAAGCACGTGGAGTCCGTGCCGGGCGTCCACGTGGTGGCAGCCGAGGCGAGCGGCGACGACAAGATCGTCGCCCTGGTCGCCGAAGCCGCCCCGAGACCCTGCACGGTGGTGACCGCCGACCGCGAGCTGAAGGACCGCGTCCGAGCCCTGGGCGCCCACACCCTGGGCCCGAAGTCCGTCCGCTGACCGGCGGAACGTCACGCCACCAGCCGCTCGACCACCCGGCCGCGCCCCCGACCACCATCCCAACCGGTGGGCTGGGGAACACCCCGCCCCCACCCCGGTGTTCACTTCCCCCGTGACGACCGCGCGACGCCGTGCCCGTGTCCGTGCCCCCGAGCTCGTCGGCCGGGGCTGGCTGAACACCGGGGACCAGGACATCACCCTCGCCCAGCTCAGGGGCAAGGTCGTCCTGCTCGACTTCTGGACCTTCTGCTGCATCAACTGCCTGCACGTCCTGGACGAGCTCCGCCCCCTGGAGGCCGAGTTCGCCGACGTCCTGGTCACCATCGGCGTCCACTCGCCGAAGTTCGTCCACGAGGCCGACCCGGACGCGCTGGTCGCCGCCGTCGAGCGGTACGAGGTGCACCACCCCGTCCTCGACGACCCCGAGCTGACCACCTGGCAGAACTACGCCGTCAAGGCCTGGCCGACCCTCGTCGTGGTCGACCCCGAGGGCTACGTCGTGCACGTCGCCGCGGGTGAGGGCCACGTCGACGCCCTGCGCCAGGTCATCACCGAGCTGATCGCCGAGCACGAGGCCAAGGGCACCCTCCACCGGGGCGACGGCCCGTACGTGGCCCCGCCGCCGCCGGACACCGCCCTGCGCTTCCCCGCCAAGGCCGTCCTCACCCCGGCGGGCACCCTCCTGGTCAGCGACTCCGCCCACCACTCCCTGGTCGAGCTGGCCGCCGACGGCGAGACCGTCCTGCGCCGCGTCGGCACCGGCGAGCGCGGGCGCGCGGACGGCCTGGAACCCACCTTCTCCGAGCCCGCGGGCATCGCCCTGCTCCCGCCGGAGGTCGCCGCCACGACCGGCTACCACGCCGTCGTCGCCGACACCGTCAACCACCTCCTGCGCGGCCTCAACCTGGACACCGGCGAGGTCACCACCGTCGCGGGCACCGGCGAGCAGTGGCGCGACGGGGCCACCGACGGCCCGGCCGACGAGATCCCGCTGACCAGCCCCTGGGACGTGGTCTGGTGGGAACCGGCGAACGCGGTCGCCATCGCCCTCGCGGGCAACCACACCCTCGGCCTGTTCGACCCGGTCGCGGGCAGGCTGGAGCGCCTCGCGGGCACCACCGTCGAGGGCCTCAACGACGGCCCCGCCGACCAGGCGTTCTTCGCCCAGACCTCGGGCCTGGCCTCGGACGGCGAGCGCCTGTGGCTGGTCGACTCGGAGACCTCCGCCCTGCGCTGGCTCGACCCCGACCGCACCGTCCACACCGCCGTCGGCAAGGGCCTGTTCGACTTCGGCCACCGCGACGGCCCCGCGGACCAGGCCCTCCTGCAGCACCCGCTGGGCGTCACCGCCCTCCCGGACGGCTCGGTCGCGATCGCCGACACCTACAACGGCGCGGTCCGCCGCTACGACCCGGCCACCGGCGAGGTCTCCACCATCGCCACCGACGTCGCCGAGCCGTCCGACGCCGTGCTCGTCGACGGCGAGCTGGTCGTCGTCGCCTCCGCCGCGCACCGCCTGGAGCGCCCGGTCGCCCCCGGCGTCCGGATCACCGGGGACGCCCACCGGGTGCGCCGCCCCCCGACCGAGATCGGCGTCGGCGAGCTGGAGCTGGCCGTCGTCTTCACCCCGCCCACCGGCCAGAAGCTCGACGACCGCTACGGCCCGTCCACCCGTCTGGAGATCACCAGCTCCCCGCCGGGGCTGCTGGTCGGCGGCGCGGGCGTCGGCACGGACCTGGTGCGCGGGCTGCGCGTCGCCGAGGGCTTCACCGAGGGTGTGCTGCACGTGGTCGCCCAGGCCGCGAGCTGCACCGACGACCCTGCGGTCGAGCACCCGGTCTGCAAGCTCACCCGCCAGGACTGGGGCGTCCCGGTCCGGATCACGCCGGACGGCCCGTCCCGGCTGCCGCTGATGATGGGCGGCCTGGACGGGTGAGGCCCGCTCGCTCCGACGGGTGAGCACGGGGGGACACCGAGGGGCCACGTAGACTCCCCCGGTGTCCGATGTCAAGCTTGAGATCCAGATGCTGCACGACCGCGTCATGGTGCGGATCTCGCCGGAGGACGGCGAGCGCCGCAGCAGCGGGGGCATCGTGATCCCGGCGACCGCGCAGGTGGCGAAGCGCCTGGCGTGGGGCGACGTCCTCGGCGTCGGCACGAACGTGCGCCACGTGAAGGTCGGGGACCGGGTGCTCTTCAACCCGGATGACCAGTTCGAGGTCGAGGTCCAGGGCCACGCCTACCTGGTCATGCGGGAGCGCGACGTGCACGCCACCGCGACCGAGCGGACCGACCACGGCACAGGTCTTTACCTCTGACGGGTCGGAACGTGACCACCGCGTGACGACGGTCGGGTAAGCAGTCCCAGGACCTTGCGGTAGAGCAAGAGGGGGAGCGGTGCCGGAGAATCAGCGACCGGAGCACGACGCCGAGCGGACCACGGCCATGAAGAAGCCGTCCCGCCCGCCGTCGAGCACTGCTTCGGAGCGCACCACGATCATCTCCGCCTCGGCGGTGAACCAGGGCTGGCCGTCGGAGGAGCCCGACGCCGCCACCGCCGCCACGAGCACCGGGTCGGACGCGTCTTCCGCGGCCACCGTGCAGAACGTGCAGCCCGCGAGCGACGTGACGCGCGCGCTCGACCCGGAGGGCGCCAAGCCCAAGGCCGACGTGACGCGCGCGCTCAACCCCGAGGGTGCGCCGGGCGGCGCCGCCGAGGCGACGACGAAGAGCAGTGAGAACGGCAGCGAGAAGGGCAGCGGGAAGGGCGAGGACGCCGCCGGTCAGACCGGCGGCGAGCAGGACCCGCCGTGGATGCGGGCGGGCGGCCGGCAGGGGACTCCCCCGGCCGGCATTCCCCAGCCCGGAACTCCCCAGGCGGGGGCGAACCAGAACCAGTCCGGGGCCGCCCAGCCGGGGACTCCCCCGTCGGGGATTCCCCAGGCGGGCGGTTCCCAGGACGTCACCCGGAACCTGAGCGCGGACGCGACGAAGAACCTCGGCGCGGACGCCACCCAGGCGGTGACCCCCGAGGGGCAGCGGACCTTCCAGTCCGCACCGCCCCCCGGTTCCACCGAGGCGACCGCGGTCTTCGCGCCCGTCACCGGGGGTGGCGACACCACCGTCGTGAACCCCGGTCGGGGGACCATCCCGCCGGGCGCGCGCACCGGGACCCCGGCGGCGGGCATCCCGATGGGCACCCCGCCGGGCGGCATGAGCGTGCCTCCGGGCACCCCGCCCGGTGGCATGAGCGTCCCGCCGGGCCAGCGCCCCGGCACGTTCCCGCCCCAGGGGGCGGCGAACCCGGCCGAGGCGACGGTGCTCGGCCCGCACATGGTCGAGCAGCAGCCGGGCGGGGACGCCCCGGCGTCCGACGCCGACGCCAAGCGGCGGCGCAACCGCAAGATCGGTCTGGTCGCGGCGTCCGTCGTGGGCGCGCTCGCGGTCCTGTGGGGCGTCGACCTCGCGGTGTCCAGCGGCAACGTCCCGCGCGGCGTCACGGTCGCGGGCGTCGACGTCGGCGGCATGAGCCACTCCGACGCCGAGGGCAAGCTCCGCGACGAGATCAGCCCCCGGCTGGAGAAGCCGATCAAGGTCAAGGCCGGTGACGTCGAGACCGAGCTGGACCCGAGGTCGGCGGGCTTGGAGCTGGACTGGACCGCCACGCTCGACCAGGCGGGCAGCCAGCCGCTGTCCCCGATCACCAGGGTCACCTCGTTCTTCAGCACCCGCGAGGTCGGCATCGTCTCCAAGGCGGACGACGCCAAGGTGACCGCCGCCCTGGAGGGCCTGCGCGGCACGACCGACCACGACCCGGCCGAGGGCACGATCCGCTTCGAGGGCGCCAAGCCCGTCGCGGTCGACCCGAAGCAGGGCCAGAAGCTGGAGGTCCCCGAGGCGTCCGGCGTGCTGCTGTCCAGCTGGGCCAACGGCAACGGCGTCGAGCTCCCGGTCGCCACCACCCCGGTGAAGACCACCAAGGAGGGCGTCGCCAAGGCGCTGGAGGAGGTCGCCGCGCCTGCGGTCGCCTCCCCGGTCGTCATCAAGGGCGAGGGCAAGGACGCCACCCTGGCCCCGGAGAACCTGGCCACCGTCCTGGTGTTCGAGCCCGCCGACGACGGCTCGCTGAACGCCAAGGTGGACAACGGCAAGGTGATCGAGGCCGCCGGTCCCCAGCTGAAGGAGACCGAGAAGGAGGGCAAGGACGCCGAGATCGTCTTCGACGGCGGCAGGCCCACCGTGAAGGAGTCGGTCGACGGCCTCGGGGTCGACTGGGACAAGTCCCTGAACGGCTTCATCGACGTGCTCAAGCGCGGCGACAAGCGCGAGGTCAAGGCGGAGTACAAGCACACGCCCGCCAAGGTGACCACCGAGCAGGCGAACAAGATGGGCATCAAGGAGGTCATCGGCGAGTTCCAGACCGGTGGCTTCGCCCAGGACTCCGGCGTGAACATCCGCGTGGTGGCCGAGAAGGTCAACGGCGCGATCGTGAAGCCGGGCGAGACGTTCAGCCTCAACGGCTACACCGGTCCGCGCGGCAAGGCGGAGGGCTACGTGGACGCGGGCATCATCGAGAACGGCGCCCCCGGCCGCGCGGTCGGCGGCGGCATCTCGCAGTTCGCCACGACGCTCTACAACGCCTACTACTACGCGGGCATGAAGGACGCCGGGCACAAGGAGCACAGCTACTGGATCTCCCGGTACCCGGCGGGCCGCGAGGCCACGGTGTTCATGGACACGGCGGGCAACAGCCTGATCGACATCAAGTTCACCAACCCGGACGACACGGGCGTCGCGATCCAGACGATCTGGACCGCGGGCTCCATCAAGATCGTGCTCTGGGGCACCAAGAACTACGACGTCACCGGCTCGACGGGCGAGAAGACCAGTCCCACCGAGCCGCAGGAGATCAAGAAGTCCACGCAGCCGTGCGTCGCGAGCGCGGGCGCCCAGGGCTTCACGGTCACCGACACCCGCACGATCAAGGACCGGCGCACCGGCCAGACGCGGAACGAGACCCGCACCGTCAAGTACGACCCGTCGCCCAAGATCGTGTGCGAGGCGCCGCCCGCCTAGCGCGGACCGCGTCCCGCTGAACGCGGGGTGATTCGCCGTAGCCACGACCGGGTATCACCCGGTCGTGGCTAACAGCGTTCACGAGGTGCGGAGACACCCGGCGGTTCAACTGCTCGGCCGGGCGGGCATGGTCTGCTACGGGATCGTCCACGTCCTGCTGGCGGCGCTGACCGTCCAGGTCGTCCTCGGCGACTCCGACCAGCAGACCGATCAGAAGGGCGCGGTCGCGACCATCGCCGAGGCGCCGTTCGGCGTCGTGCTGCTGTGGGTCGTGGCGATCGGCCTGTTCGCGTTCGCCGTGTGGCAGGCCGCGCTGGCCGCCTCCGGCTACAGCTGGGTCACCGACAAGCGCAAGCGCCTGTTCCGCCGGATCTCGGCGGGCGTCCGCGCGGTCGCGGGCGTCGCGATCGGCGTCGCGGCCATCACCTACGCGGTGGGCGGCTCGTCCTCGGACTCGGGCTCCCAGCAGCAGACCCTCACGGCCAAGGTGCTGGCCATGCCCGGCGGGCAGTTCCTCGTCGGCATCGCCGCCCTGGTGGTCATCGGCGTCGGGGTCAACCAGATCCGCAAGGGCGTCAAGAAGTCCTTCAAGGACGACCTGAACATGTCCGAGCTGCCCCAGGGCACGCAGAAGACCGTCGAGCGGCTGGGCCAGGTCGGCTTCATCGGCAAGGGCATCGCGATCGCGACCATCGGCGTCCTGGTCGGGCTCGCCGCGATCTTCGCCGACCCGAACCAGTCCGGCGGCATGGACAAGGCGCTGCACACCCTCGCGGGCCAGCCCTACGGCGTCGTCGTGCTGATCGTCATCGCGCTCGGCTTCGTCGGCTACGGCGGTTACTGCTTCGCGGCGGCCAAGGCCCACAAGTGAGCGAGTAGGCCCGCCCGCGCAGGGGACGGGCCGGAACGCGGAGGAGGGCGGCGCCCACGTGGGGCGCCGCCCTCCCGCGCGTCACGGGGACGTCGGTCAGAACGCGGCCTCGTCCAGGTCCATCAGCGAGTTGTCGGTGCTCTCGGTGGACTTGCGGCGCGCCGACAGCTCGGGCAGCACGGTCTTGGCGAAGAACGACGCCACCGCGACCTTGCCCTCGTAGAACGCCTTGTCCTTGGCGGACGGCTCGCCCGCGAGCTTGGTCAGCGCCACCTCGGCCTGGCGCAGCAGCAGCCAGCCGACCAGCACGTCACCGGCGGTCATGAGCAGCCGCACCGAGTTCTGGCCGACCTTGTACAGGTTGGCCACGTCCTCCTGCGAGGAGGTCAGGAACCCGACGAGCGCGCCGAGCATCCCCTGGAGGTCCTCCAGGCCCTGCTTGAGCAGCGCCCGCTCCTCCTTGAGCCTGCCGTTGCCGCCCTCGGAGTCGAGGAACGCCTGGATCTCGCCGTTGATGTGGCCGAGCGCCTGGCCCTTGTCGCGGATGATCTTCCGGAAGAAGAAGTCCAGCGACTGGATCGCGGTGGTGCCCTCGTACAGCGAGTCGATCTTCGAGTCGCGGATGTACTGCTCGATCGGGTAGTCCTGCAGGAAGCCGGAGCCGCCCAGCGTCTGCAGCGACTGCGCGAGCTGCTCGTAGGCGCGCTCGGAGCCGACGCCCTTGACCACCGGCAGCAGCAGGTCGTTGACCTTCTCGGCCAGCGCCTGGCCCTCGCCACCGAGCTTGATCCTGTCCTGGAACGTCGCGGTGTACAGGTACACCGCGCGCAGGCCCTCGGCGTAGGCCTTCTGCAGCATCAGGCTGCGGCGCACGTCCGGGTGGTGGGTGATGGTGACGCGCGGCGCGGTCTTGTCCGTCATCCGGGTCAGGTCGGCGCTCTGCACCCGCTCCTTGGCGTACGCCAGCGCGTTCAGGTAGCCGGTCGAGAGCGTCCCGATGGCCTTGGTGCCGACCATCATCCGGGCGTACTCGATGACCTGGAACATCTGCGCGATGCCGTTGTGCACCTCGCCCAGCAGCCAGCCCTTGGCGGGCACGCCGTGCTGGCCGAAGGTCAGCTCGCAGGTCGTGGAGGCCTTCAGGCCCATCTTGTGCTCGACGTTGGTGACGAAGGCGCCGTTGCGCTCACCGGTGGACTTGCCGGTCTCGGAGTCGAAGTGGAACTTCGGCACCAGGAACAGCGACAGGCCCTTGGTGCCCGGCCTCGACTCGATGCCGGGGCCCTCGGGGCGAGCCAGCACCAGGTGCATGATGTTCTCGGTCAGGTCCTGGTCGCCCGAGGTGATGAACCGCTTCACGCCGTCCAGGTGCCAGGAGCCGTCCTCCTGCCGCACGGCCTTGGTGCGGCCCGCGCCCACGTCCGAACCGGCGTCCGGCTCGGTCAGCACCATGGTGGCGCCCCAGCCGTCGTCGATCATGAACTGGGCCCAGCGCTTCTGCTCGTCGGTGCCGTTGCGGTGCACGACCGTGGCGAAGTTGGGGCCCGCCATGTACATGTACGCGGACGGGTTCGCGCCCAGGACCAGCTCGGACGCCGCCCACTGCACCGAGGGGGGCACGCCGAAGCCGCCCAGGTCCTCCGGGAGCGAGAGGCGGTACCACTCGCCGTCCCAGAGCGCCCGGTAGGACTGCCGGAACGCCTCGGGCAGGGTCACCGAGTGGGTCTTCGGGTCGAAGACCGGGGGGTTGCGGTCGGACTCGGCGAAGGAGTCGGCCAGCGGGCCGACCGCGAGGTTGTTCAGCTCGGTGAGGATGCCGCGCGCGGTCTCCTCGTCGGCCTGCTCGAACGGCCCCGTGCCGAGGTGGTCCTGCACGGTGAAGACCTCGAAGAGGTTGAACTCGAGGTCCCGGACGTTGCTCTTGTAGTGACCCATCGCGTCGCTCACTCCATCAAGGTCGGGGCCTGATCCCCCTTACTGACCGGTAACAAGCAGGGTATTACCTGTCAGTAACCCCGGCAAGGCCAGCCACCCGGTTGTGGTCGACCGAACGCCGGACCGCCGCCTCCCGTTCCACCGGGCGCGTGACGGCGGGCGACCCGCGGGCACGGCCGGGACCGGCGCCCGCGAACGGGCGCCGGTCCACGCCGAGGCGCTCCCCGGCCGACCGCGGAGGTCCCGGCCTAGGGCGCCAGCCGACCGCTGAGCAGCCCCGCCTGGTAGGCCAGCGACACCGCGTGCGTCCGGTCCCGCGCCCGCAGCTTCCGCAGGATGTTCTTCACGTGCGTGCGCACCGTCTCCACCGACACGTACAGCGCGTCCGCCACCGACTGGTTCTCCAGGCCGTCCGCGATCAGCTGGAGCACCTCGTACTCCCGCCGCGACAGCGCCCGCCTGGTGCCCGAGTCCGCGCCGGGGCTGAACCCCGCCGCCAGCGGCGCCAGCGTCGGGTCGAGGTGCACCCGCTCCCGGTGCGCGCGCAGGATCGCCTCCACCACCTCGGCGGGCTCGGCGGTGCGCGGCACCAGGCCCCGCACCCCCGCGGCGAGCGCGCCGCGCACATACTTCGGGGTGCGGTGCGGCTCGCGCACCAGCGCCACCACCGCCAGCTGCGGATCGCTCGCGACCAGCAGCGAGGCCAGGTGGCCCTGCGGGTCGAGCACCGAGTCGACCAGCAGCACGTCCGGCCGCAGCCGCTCGTGCAGCCGCACCGCGGAGTTGAGGTGCCCCGTCGAGCCGAGCCAGTTCAGCCCCGGCGTCCGGCGGACCACCGCCGCCAGGCCCTCACGGAGCAGCGGCACGGGGTCGACGAGCGCGACCCCCGGCCCTGAGGCAAGTCGAGCAGCGCCCGCCGCGGACAGCGGGCGCCCGTTGACACCGGTTCCCATGGACCTGAGACGCAGCGGACACCGCGATATGACGCGGTTTCCCCGAAGAAAGATTTACTCACTCTGCGTGATCAATGATCAAGGATGTGAACAAGGGTCACAAGTGTGAGTCATTTGACCGGTGTGGGCTACCGCGCACGGCAACACCTCCGTAAGACCTACGTCACACGTCCGCGTGGGAGCCGCCCGGAACCGCCGCCCGAGCCGAGCTGCCCACGCGCGGGCATCGGCGCACGCAGGGAGGACAGATGGACACCCTCGACTGGGTCGTGGTCGGCGGGTACTTCTTCGTGATGGTGGGGATCGGCGTCTGGTCGCGGGGGCGGATCAGCACCATCGCCGACTTCTTCACCGCGGGCGGCCGGATGCCCTGGTGGCTCTCCGGGATCTCGCACCACATGTCCGGGTACAGCGCGGTCATGTTCGTGGCCTTCGCCGCCGAGGCGTACCGGCTCGGGCTGACCGTCTACATCTGGTGGGCGCTGACCATCGGCGTGGGCGTGGGCATCGGGGCCTTCTTATGGGCGCCCGCCTGGAACCGCCTTCGCTCCAAGCACGGCGTGAAGTCACCGCTGGAGTACCTGGCCATCCGGTACGACGTGCCGACCCAGCAGATCATGGCCTGGGCGGGCGCCGCACTGAAGGTCGTCGACATCGCCGCCAAGTGGGTCGCGGTCGCCGTGCTGCTCCAGGGCTTCGCGGGCGTCGACGTGTGGGTCGGCATCCTGATCGTCGGCGTGGTCACCATGGTCTACTCGGTGCTCGGCGGCCTGTGGGCCGACGCGCTCACCGACTTCGGCCAGTTCGTCATCCAGGGCTTCGCGGGCATCGCCATGTTCGTCGCGGTCGCCGCCCACTTCGGCGGGATCGACTTCGTCTGGACCATGTGGGACCGGCTGCCCGCCTCGCACAGCGAGCCGCTGACCGGGCCCTACACCCTGGTGTTCTTCATGGCGCTCTTCCTGATCAAGACGCTGGAGTACAACGGCGGCATGTGGAACCTGGCGCAGCGCTACATGGCCGCGCCGTCCGGGGCCGCCGCCCGCCGCTCCGCCCTGCTGTCCGCCGTCCTGTGGCTGGTGTGGCCGCTGGTGCTGTTCCTGCCGATGTGGGCCGCGCCGCTGATCGTGCCGGGCATGGAGGCCAACGCCGAGCAGGCCTACGTCGAGATGGGCAAGGCGATGCTCCCGGCGGGCATGGTCGGCCTGGTGCTCGCCGGGTTCTTCTCGCACACCATGGCGATGGTGTCCTCGGACGCCAACGTGATCGCCGCCGTCATCACCCGCGACATGCTGCCCAGGCTGTGGAAGCGGGCCACCGGGCTCTCCGCCGACGCGCAGCTGAAGCTGGCCCGGCTCACCACGTTCCTCTTCATCGGGTTCTCCATGACGATCGCGCTGACCGCGGACACCAAGGGGTTCGTGCTCAAGATCGTGATCGCGCTGGTGGCGGCGACGATGGGCCCGATCGCGATCCCGCTGATGCTGGGGCTGCTGCCGCCGTTCCGCAGGGTCGGGCCGCTCGCGGCGAAGGCGTCCGTGATCGGCGGCCTCGGCACGTGGGCGTTCCTGTACTGGCAGCAGCAGTTCGAGAAGGCCGAGTGGGTCACCCAGGGCGTGATCGTCTCCTGGCCGCTCGTGCTGTCCCTGGTGCTGTACCTGTCGATCGGCTTCCTGCGACCGCAGCCGTCGCCCGAGCGCGAGGCGCTGGTGGAGTCGCTGCGCACGGACGCGGCGACCGGCGAGACGCTGTCGGTGGCGGTCGACGCCGAGGTGGAGCGCGGCGATGCGGAGCGCGGCGAGGGGCGCGGCGGCGGGGGACGCGGGGCGAGCCGCAGCGAGAAGGGCTGACGGTGACCGCCGTTCCCGCTCGCGCGAGCGGGAACGGCGGTCCTCCGGTGCTCAGGTGGTGGGCTGAGCCGGGGGCGCCGCGGACCCGGCGGCCCGCCCCTCGGGGGCGGGGGCCTGGTACGCGGGACGCATCGCGGGGTGCGAACCGGGGTGGGTCACGGGGCGCATGGACGGGACCGAGCCGGGGTGCGTGGTGGGTCGGGCCGGGGGCATCTCCGGGAGGTTCGCCCGCCAGTGGGCGCGCATCACCTGGACGAGGTAACGGGCGTACTCCACGTCGTACGCCGCGGTCCCGACCGTGAAGACCCGGCCCCAGTGGTCGCGCACGTAGACGGGCGAGGGCTTCCAGTCGACGTGCCAGATCTCGGCGACGTGCTCGCGGCGCAGCACGTGCTTGTGGCCGCTGCCGTTGTGGAGGGCGAAGCCGGCCTCGGTCAGCTTGACCCGGTTCAGCAGGCCGCTCATCAGCAGCGTGACGCCCCCCGCGAAGAGGAAGGCGCCGGGGTAGTGGAACGACTCGTTCACGAACCACTCGTCGTGCCAGGGCTGGACCAACCCCAGCAGACCGAAGGCCAGCGGCAGCGCGCTGAGCAGCACCACCCTGCGCCGGGTCCGCTTGGACCGGTACACCCCCATGGCGGCAAGTCTGGGGTGAAGTCGATCATTCGCCGCACCTGCGCCCGAGTGAGCCTTCGGGGAACCGAAGTTCACGACTTCGGGTGGTGCGGCCGGGCTCGGGTTGCGGATCGCCGGAACGCTGCTCCAGGGGGGTAGTTTTGGGAGCCGTTTTCGCTGATATCGGCTCTACGGACCGCTGATCCGAACGGGCAAGCCTTCGCTGCCAACCTTCCCACCTCAACCTGCGCAGGCAGGTTGCAGGGTGAAGTGGCGAGCCACCCCTGCCGTGAAGGGCGCCGGTCGCAACCGGCGTGCCCGGCTTGAGGATGACCAAGATCACTCGTGGGTCCGCTTCGGAGGCCCGCAGAACACGTCCCGGAGGCCGGTTCGGGCCGCGTCGAGGGGCGCGGAACCGCCGTCCCGGACCGCCGGAAGCCGCTCGGAACCGGCCGGGCGCTGATCAGCTCTTCACTCGATCGTGTGGTTCGGTCCGCCGGGCGCGTCGCGCCCCGCGTCCGGGCCCGGACGAACGGCCGGAGCGGGTGTTCCGGCAGGTGGGGGCCGGGTTTCCGAGGTCCGCCCGGACCGGCGCGCCCCGCCGCGCCCCGAACATGGCGAAGGCCCGGGCCGTGAACCCTGTTGAGGTTCTGACCTGGGCCTTCGTCCTGCTGAGCGGGTGACGGGAATCGAACCCGCCTCTACAGCTTGGGAAGCTGTCGTTCTACCAATGAACTACACCCGCTTGCGGTGCGGCTCCGATCATACACATACGCTGTCAAGCGTGTTGCTCAGTGACCGCGATCTGCGCGGAGAAGTCGAGTCCGGGCGGCTCGTGGTCGAGCCGTTTGACGACTCCCTCGTCCAGCCCTCCAGCATCGACGTGCGGCTCGACCGGTTCTTCCGGGTCTTCAACAACACCCGCTACACCCACATCGACCCGGCCGTGCAGCAGGACGACCTCACCTCGCTCGTCGAGGCCGAGGGCGACGACCCGTTCGTCCTGCACCCCGGCGAGTTCGTGCTCGGCTCCACCTACGAGCAGGTGACGCTGCCGGACGACCTGGCGGGCAGGCTGGAGGGCAAGTCCTCCCTCGGGCGCCTCGGGCTGCTCACGCACTCCACGGCGGGGTTCATCGACCCCGGCTTCACCGGGCACATCACCCTGGAGCTGTCGAACGTCGCGAACCTGCCCATCACGCTGTGGCCGGGCATGAAGATCGGCCAGCTGTGCCTGTTCCGGCTCAGCAGCGCCGCCGAGTTCCCCTACGGCTCGCGCGAGGCGGGCAGCCGGTACCAGGGGCAGCGCGGGCCGACGCCGTCGCGCGCGCACCTGAACTTCCGCCGCACCGACACCCGCCGCTGACGGCGAGCACCGCCACCCGCACCGGGTCGCAGGGCTCACCGCTGTCCGGGGCGTTGCCGTTTCGTCACCGAACCCGGTGAACTCCCGCGCAACCCACCCCCTGCAAGCGCGTCCTCTCCTGTGGCCCACCGCTGCGAACAATTCCCGGAAGCCGCACCACGATCATTTTCGTGGTGCGGCTTCCGTCGTTTCAAGGTCATTTTCCGGCGTTGTGATTCCGTTACCGAACTCGCTGAAACCGACGCAACCCGGCCGAGGTGCAGGCGTCTTTCTGGATGTCCCAAGCAGCACGACGAAGAACAAGAACGAATTTCCTGGGGGAAACAGAAATGCGCGCCACCCGCAAGCACCTCGCCGCCGCTCTCGTCTGCTCCGCGATCGCCCCGCTGTTCCTGACCGGCGTCGCCACCGCCCAGGACGCCATCCCGACCGGCGAGGGCTCCATCTCCGGAATGGTCTGGAAGGACGCCAACGGCAACGGCGCGATCGACTCCGGAGAGCAGGGCCTCGCGGGTCAGGGCGTCTCGCTCATCTACCACGCCCCCGACGCGACCGGCCCCGGCACGCGGATCACCGGCACCACGGGCGCCGACGGCTCGTACCGCTTCGACAACCTCCCGATGGCCATGTACGAGCTGGAGCTGGCGGCCCAGGACGGCCGGATGTTCACCGGCTGGGGCCCGGACTCCCGCTTCGGCCCGTCCGGCCGCACCGGTTCCCCGCTCTCCCTGGACGCGCAGCACCCGACCGCGAGCGGGTTCAACGGCGGTGTCGCCGACGCCGGGGTCAACGACTACCAGGCCTACGACATCCGCCTCAGCCCGGCGAAGGAGACCTACCAGGTCGGGGACGTCGTGGAGATCATCGGCGGCGCGCACGTCGAGGGCCCCTTCTACGACTTCTACAGCGCCAAGCTCACCGTCCCCGAGGGGCTGCAGAAGCTGACCGCGCAGGGCGAGGCCATCGGCGGGATGCTCGTCACCACCGACACCTCGACCGTGCTGGGCGGCACGCTCACCCAGAAGCAGTACCCCGGCCACTACGTCTACCTCGGCGCCCACTACGTGGTGACCAAGCCGATCGACGCCGGTCGGATCACCTACGAGATCGAGCCCGGCTCCTTCGGCCACACCGACCCCGACGCGGGCAACAACACCTCGACCGCGTCCTTCACCGCCGTCGCCGCGCCGGTCGAGCCCACCGCCGACCCGGCCGTCGACCCGGTCGCCCAGCCGGTCGGCGACGTCACCAGCCCGGCCCCGAGCAGCGGCTCCAGCGCCGCGACCACCACCTCCACCGCCACCGCGACCCCGGTCGCGCAGGCCACCGGCTCGCTGGCCAGCACCGGCGCGTCCCCGCTCGGCCTGATCGCCCTGGCGGGCGCGCTGCTGACCGCTGGTGGCGCGGCCTTCGCGCTCAGCCGCCGCCGCCGCGCCAAGGCCTGATCGCCGACCCCGGTATCGCCCGCCCCGGTTCGGACTGCCGCACCGCGACCTCGGTCACGGTGCGGCAGGTGTATTCGGCGACCCGTTCCCGCGTTGTCGTTTTGTTACCGAACGTGCGCGGACGGGCGCAACCCGCCATCAGCGGAAGCGTCCTCCACTGTGCAGCGATCAGCACGGCCGAGCTGCACAACTGGGGGAGAAGGAAATGCGCAGCACCCGCAAGAGAGCACTCGCGGTCCTCACCGCTTCCGTGGTGGCGCCGCTCTTCCTGGGCGGAACCGCGGGCGCCCAGGAGGAAATCCCGGAGAAGAACGAGGGGGCGATCTCCGGGATCATCTGGAACGACAAGAACAACGACGGCGCGCTGAACTCCTGGGAATCGGGCATCGCCGGTCAGAGCGTCGTGCTGGGCGGCCTGACCACGACCACCGCGGCGGACGGCAGCTACTCGTTCCGGGGGCTCGCGCTCGGCGCCCACACGCTCTCCCTGCCGAACCGCACCGCGCAGGGCCAGACCTGGACCCGCGCGGGCGGCGGCTCCAGCTTCGCGCCCGGCGGCGGCGTCGCGACCGCCACCGTCACCCTGACCGAGGAGCGCCCCGCGGTGGTGGGCCTCAACGGCGGGTTCGCCCCCACGGGCAACGACTACTCCGTCTCGCAGCTCATCTTCGAGCCCGCCAAGGACTCCTACCAGGTCGGCGAGGTCGTGAAGATCGTCGGCAGCGCCTACTACACGGGTCCCCTGCCGGACGGCTTCGGCGCCCGCCTCACCGTGCCCGCCGGGCTGACCAAGCTCACCCGCGTCGGCGGGATGCCCGCCGGCGGCAAGGCCGACGGCCCGCACGAGGTCACCGGCATGTTCCAGGACGACCGGGGCTCCGGCCTGATCGAGTTCGTCGGCTACGACTTCCGGGTCGACGCGCCCCTCACCGCCGCCGAGGTCCGGCTGGAGGTGCTGCCCCTGCGGCACGGGGCCACCGACGTCAACCCGGCCAACAACACCCGGTCCGCCCTCCTCTCCGCCATCGGCAGCCCGGTCGCGGCCAGCAGCGCCGCCGCGAGCCCGGTCGGCGCGGGCGTCGGGCGGACCGGTGGCGGCGCGCCCACGTCCGAGGTCGCCGCGCCCAGCAGCGCCGCGCCCGCGGGGGGCGCCAAGAACGTCTACATGCCCGTCGCGCACGGCGAGGAGGTGCGGCAGGAGGCGCTCGCCGGCACCGGGGCCTCGCTGGTCGGCCCGCTCGCGCTCGGCGCCGTGCTGCTCGTCGGCGGTGGCGCGGCCTTCGCGGTGAGCCTGAGCCGCCGCCGCGCCGCGCACGAGGACTGACACCGGACCCCGGAGGGGCCGTTCCGCGACAGCGCGGGACGGCCCCTCCGCGCGTCACGGGCGGGTTCACCGAACGTTGTCGGCTCGTTACCGGAAAACGCGGAGAACGGGCAACCCGGCCGTCGCCGGGGACGTCTTCCCCACGTCACGAAATTCTTGTCCGTGGGGGACCAGGAAATGCGCAAAACCCGCAAGCTCATCGCCGCGGCGCTCGCCATCGCCGCGCTGCTCCCGGTTCTCACCGCCGGACTCGCGAACGCCGACGAGGGGGTCGGCGGCTCGGTCTCCGGGGTCGTCTGGAGCGACCTCGACGCGGACGGCCGCAAGGGCCCGGACGAGTACGGGGTCTCCGGCCAGCAGGTGTTCCTGCGCGACACCACGACCGGCCTGGAGCGGAGCGCCAACACCGACGTCGACGGCGCGTACCGCTTCACCGGCCTCCCGGCGGGCGACTACGAGCTGCGCACGCCCAATCGCGAGGACGACGGCCAGACCTGGACCCGTGGGGGCGGGGACTCGCGGGTCGACAGCTCGAACGGCCTCGCCAAGATCGGGATCACCGCCGAGGAACCGCACCTGACCTCGGTCGACGCCGGGTTCGCCAGGGGCGCGAACGACTACTACGCCACCACTCTGGTGATCTCCCCCGAGAAGGACCGCTACGAGCCCGGCGAGATCGTGACGGTCGTCGGCGGCGTGTCCTACCGGGGCGACCTGGACGACCGGTTCGGCGCCCGGCTGACCTTCCCGGAGCAGCTGGCGCCGCTCGTGGGCGTCGGCGGCGTGCCGCACCTGGCGGACGGGTCGGCGCGCGGGGAGCTGGTCGGCGCGTTCGCCGAGAACCGGACCCGGCGCGACGTCCAGCACCTCGGCGCGCGATTCCGGGTGCTCGCCCCGCTCACCTCGGGGGAGATCACCCTGGAAGTCCTGCCCGGTGAGTTCGGCGCTTCCGAGAGGTACGTCGAGAACAACACCACGGCCCGCACCCTCGGCGTGAAGGGCGATTCCGAAGAATCCTGACCGAGGATTCCCGCGCCCCTCCCGGTGCGGGAATCCCCTCCCGCGCCCCGCCGAACCGGGGCGCGCTCCCGGAACGCCGGGTGGCGAGCGGAGCGCCACCCGGCGTTCCGGCGTTCGAAGCAGCCCCGCGCACCGCGGAAAAGCCCCCGGTGTGATCCAGATCGCGGAAACGCCCCGCGCCCGCCGCACGACGACGGGGTGTCGTCGCACGACACTTCCTTTCCCACGGGGGACTCCAGGTGAAGAAGCTGGTCGCGGTCACCGCGGTGCTGATGCTCCTCGGCGGTGGCACCGCCCTGGCCCAGGACGGCGAGGTCCTCGAAGGCCTCATCTGGTTCGACCGGAACGGCAACGGCGTCGTCGACGCAGGTGAGCCCGCCCTCGCCTCGGGGAAGGGCGTCCGGGTCTTCAACGCCGCCACCAAGGAGCACATCGGCGAGTACGGCACCGACGCCAACGGCCGCTACCGCGCGACGGGCCTGCCCTCCGGCACCCCGCTGGCGATCTACAACGCCAACACCGACCGCTACGCGACCACCACGCCCTCTTCGGTGTTCCGCACCGGCGGCGGGACGCTCGACTTCGGCATCCGGGGCGGCGTCGTCACCGGCTCGGCCTTCGTCGACGCGGACCGGGACGGCGTGCGGGACGCGGGCGAGCGCGAGCTCCAGCCCGCGCACCGGCTCGGCGGTCTCACCGCCACCGGCTCGTACCGCATCGAGGACGTCCCCGAGGACGACCACGAGCTGGTGCTCGCAGACCTGCGCGCCCAGGGCCTGCTGCCCTCCGCCGTCACCACGAGGCTGTTCGTCGGCAAGGGCGCGCAGGTCCGCGTGGACACCCCGTACTTCGCGCCGCGCGCCGACCTCGTCCTCGGCGAGCTGAAGCTCGGCCCGGACAAGCCCGGCGCCCGCGCCACCGGCGACGAGGTCGAGCTGTCCTTCGCCATCACCAACTCCGGCGAGGCGGCGGACGGCGTGCGCTTCACCGTCGACCGGCCGAAGGCGAAGCTGCTGTCCACCGGCGAGGGCGTCGTGGCCGAGGGCGACGGCTTCGCGCTGACCGCGCCGCTGGAGCCGGGCGCCACCGCGACCGCGAAGCTCCGCTACGCCCTGACCGACCCGACGATCACCGGTTTCCGGGTCGTCCTCGCGCCGGGGACCACGTTCGGCGACGGCGACCAGGGCGACAACACCGCCGAGGTGGCGCTCTCCGTCACCGCCCCGCCGTCCAGCACCCCGCCGTCCACCACGTCCGCGCCCGGCAGCTCGACGGCCCCCACGACCACCACGCCCCCGGTCGGCGGCGCGCCGAAGCAGCTGGCCAGGACCGGCGCCGCCCCGTTCTGGCCGCTGCTGACCGGCCTCGCCCTGCTGGCCGCAGGTCTGGCCCTGCACCACGCCGCCCGCGCCCGCCGCCGTCGCGCCTGACCCGTTCGGAGGATTCCCGCGGTTACCCTGCGGCATGGGCATTGTGGCGCAGGTACTGCTGACGGCCGTGGCGGTCTGGGTGTCGACCCTGGTCCCCGGCATCGACCTGGAGGGCGGCTCGACCCCGGCCAAGATCGGCACCCTGGTGGGGGTGGCCGTGGTGTTCGGCCTGGTCAACGCGGTGGTGAAGCCGGTGGTGAAGTTCCTCGGCTGCCTGTTCTACCTGCTGACCCTCGGGCTGATCGGCCTGGTCGTGAACGCCCTCATGTTCTGGCTGACCGGCTGGGTCGCCGGCGAGCTGGGCCTGCCGTTCCAGGTGACCGGCTTCTGGCCCGCGTTCTTCGGCGCGATCATCGTGGCGCTGGCGAGCTGGCTGCTGAACCTGGTCTACGAGCGGGCCGTCGAGCAGGACTGACCCCGAAGCCCCCCGCGAACGCCGGAGGGCCCCGCCGTCCGAACCCGGACGACGGGGCCCTCCGCGCGTTCCAGCCGATCAGTCCTTCGTCGCGGCCTTGTCGCCGTCCGGCAGCGGCGTCCCGGTCGACGACTCGTCGGTCGGCACGTCCGCCCGCTCCTGCGCCTGCCCGCGGCGCACGGCGGTCAGCAGCAGCTGCGCCACGTCCACCACCTCGACGCCGCCGCCCACGACCTTCTCGTTCTGCCGCGCGGTCACCCCGTCGGTCAGCATGACCCGGCAGAACGGGCAGCCCGTCGCGATCTTCGACGGCGCGGTGCCCAGCGCCTCGTCCACCCGGTCCAGGTTGATCCGCTTGCCGATCCGCTCCTCCATCCACATGCGCGCGCCACCGGCGCCGCAGCACATGGCCTTGTCGGAGTTGCGCGGCATCTCGCGCAGCGTCGCGCCCGAGGCCCCGATCAGCTCGCGCGGCGCCTCGTAGATCTTGTTGTGCCGCCCGATGTAGCACGGGTCGTGGTAGGTGACGTCCTCGGCGATCTCGGCCACCGGCACCAGCCGCCGCTCCCGCACCAGCCGGTTCAGCAGCTGCGTGTGGTGCACGACCTCGTACTGGCCGCCCACCTGCGGGTACTCGTTGGCGAGCGTGTTGAAGCAGTGCGCGCAGGTCACCACGACCTTGCGACGACCGGGCTCGCGGCCCTCGAAGACGCTGTTGAGCACCTCGACGTTCTGCTGCGCCAGCATCTGGAACAGGAACTCGTTGCCCGCGCGCCGCGCCGGGTCGCCGGTGCAGCTCTCCTCCGGGCCGAGCACCGTGTACCGCACGCCCGCCGTGTGCAGCAGCTCCGCGACCGCGCGGGTGGTCTTCTTCGCCCGGTCCTCGAACGCGCCCGCGCAGCCCACCCAGAACAGGTACTCCGCGTCACCCAGCTCGCCGTCGAACACCGGGACCTCGAAGTCCAGGTCGTCGGCCCACGCCAGGCGGTCCTTGGCGTTCTGGCCCCACGGGTTGCCCTTGTTCTCCAGGTTCTTGAACATGCCGCCCAGCTCGGACGGGAAGTTCGACTCGATCAGCACCTGGTAGCGGCGCATGTCGACGATGTGGTCGACGTGCTCGATGTCCACCGGGCACTGCTCGACGCACGCGCCGCACGTGGTGCAGGACCACAGCACCTCGGGGTCGATGACGCCCAGCTCGCCCGCCTCGCCCACCAGCGGGCGCTCGGCCTCGGCCATCGCCAGGACGTCGATCGACTCCAGGCGCTTCTTGTAGTCCTCGTACTTGTCCTCGACCAGCCCGACCTCGTCGCCCGCCATGTCGCGGCGGCCACCGGCCAGCAGGTACGGGGCCTTCGCGTACGCGTGGTCGCGCAGCTGGGTGATCATCAGCTTGGGGGACAGCGGCTTGCCGGTGTTCCACGCGGGGCACTGGGACTGGCAACGGCCGCACTCGGTGCAGGTGCTGAAGTCCAGCCAGCCCTTCCAGGTGAAGTCCTCGACCTTGCCCACGCCGAACACGTCGGTGTCCGGGTCGGCCTCCTCCAGGTCCAGGACCTTGCCGCCGCTCATCATCGGCCGCAGCGCGCCCAGCGCGACCCCGCCGTCGTCCTCGCGCTTGAAGTAGATGTTGAAGAAGGCGCTGAACCGGTGCCAGGCCACGCCCATCGTCAGGTTCTTGGCCACGACGGCCAGCCAGATCAGCGCGGTCACCAGCTTCACGAACGCCATGACCGACACCCAGTCGGGGCTCGCGGGCAGCAGCTCGCTCAGCGGCGCGGTCACGAAGGACGACCACAGCGGCGGGTCCTCCAGGCCGGAGGCCTGCTTGAACGCCTTCACGCCCAGGATGCCCAGGCCCTCGACGATCACGACGGCCTCGACGAAGTAGGCGGCCTTGAAGTCGGAGCCCGCGAACCGGGAGACCCGGTCGGCGCGGCGCGGGTGGTTCAGCTGCCTGATCACCGCGAGCGCGACGCCGCCGACGACGGTGCCGATGCCCAGCAGCTCGATCAGCAGCGCCCACGCGGACCACGTGCCGATGACCGGCCAGTGGAAGCCGGGGTAGAAGACCTCGCCGTAGGCCTCGAACAGCACCGCGGAGCCGATCAGGAAGCCCCACATCACCATCCAGTGCCACGGCGCGACCTTGCGCAGCTTGGCCATCCTGGTGTGCGCGACGAACTCCACCACCAGCGTGCGCAGCCTCGGCCAGACCGGGCCGTTGCGGGTGGCGTCGGGCTGGCCGAGCCGGATGATCCGCACCATCCGGACCACGCCCGCCACGAAGATTCCCCAGGCATACGCGCTGGCGGCGACGCCTATGGCGCCGAGGGTGAGCTGGAGGGCTCCCATGTGGTCGCGGCCTTTCTGAGTCCGGTTTCCTCCGTGGGAGCCTACGCTGGATTACTGGTGAGTAACCACTTGGCGAAGGCTCCCCGCGCAGCCGGGACCGCCCGGTCGCGACGCCTAGACTCGCAGGCGTCCCCCGACCCGCTCCCGGAGGCTTCCCGTGGTCTACCTCCTGCTGGCGCTGGCGATCGTCGCAGAGGTCACCGCCACCGTCTCGCTGAAGCTCTCCGCCGGGTTCACCAAGCTCGCCCCCTCGGTCGTCGTGGTGATCGCCTACGCCCTCGCGTTCGGCGCGCTCAGCCAGGTGCTCAAGCTCGGGATGCCGCTCGGCGTCGCCTACGCGATCTGGTGCGCCTTCGGCATCGCGGCCGTCGCGGCGGTGGGCGTCGTGCTGTTCGGGGAGCGGGTCAACGCCACGATGGTCGTCGGGCTGCTGCTCGTGATCGCGGGTGTGGTCGCGATCGAGCTGGGCAGCTCGTCCGGCTCCTGACCGCGCCGCCCCGGCGGCGCCGCCCCCGACCGCGCCGCTCCGGGGTGCCGAAGCCCGACCGCAGCGCCGAGGGCGGGTGGAGCGCGTCGAGCCGAAGCCGTGTCCCTCCCGATGCGCCGGGGAAACCCCGAACCGGACACGACCACCGGACAATGGCGGCATGGGGTTCACCGGGCGGGAGTCGTGGCAGGTGTCGCACGGGAGCAACCACACCGTGACGACCGCGCTGTTCGTGCGCGACACGCTCGCGCTGTCGGTGGACACCGTGCCCGAGCTGCCGGGCCTCGACCCCGCCGTGCCGGTCGTGGTGCCGCGCGGCGTCGACCGGGCGGGCGCCGCGCAGGAGTGGCTCGGCTGGTGGGCGGACGTGCTCGACCACGCCAGGGCCGACCGCCACGGCACCTCGCCCGCCGACCCGGACAGCCGCTCGCTGGCCCAGCGGCCCGCGCTGCGCGGCGCGGTGCGCGCGCTCCAGGACCTGGTCGGCGACTACCACCACCGGCGCTCCCGCAGGAGCAGGCACGCGGCGCTGCCCGTCGGCGAGGTGGTGCGCGGCGTGGAGACCAGGCTGGGGCGGCCCGTGCGGCCGTTCCGGCTGGTGATCACGGTCGTCCCGGTGCAGGGGCTGGTGTGGGAGCGGATGACGGGCTCGCACGTGATCGCCTCCGAGTGGTTCCTGGACGACCCCGGCCGCTCGGCGCCCGCGCTGCGGGCGATCGTGGAGGCCCTGGCCTGAACGCGCCCGAAGGCCCGCCCGAGCGCGCCTGTCCGAACCCGTCCGGGCGGCCCGACACCCGTCCAGGGCACCCGGCAGGCACGCCACTCGGTGGGGTTACCCCCACCCGCTGAACGGGGGTTCCCCCGGTGCCCGTCCACCGCGCGTGCACCTAGCGTTGTCCGCATGGGGAGCGAGGGGCGGGCCCGAGGCGCGCGCAGGTCGTTCGCGGTGGTGCTCGCGGTGGTGCTGGTCGCCGGGACCACGTCGTGCGTGCGGCTGGTCTGGAAGGAGGCCACCGACCGGTACGGGCTGGGCAGGCCGGTGACCGAGGTGCGCCTGGCGCAGAGCGACGGCGACGTGGTGTTCCGGCACCGGCCGGGCGCCGAGGCCGTGCTGACCCGCTCGCTCCGCTACTCCCGCCACGAGGCGAGGACCCCCGCCAGCAGCCACCGCGTCGAGGGCGAGACGCTGGTCCTGGAGGGCTGCGGCCTGCACTGCACCGCCACCTACGACCTGGTGCTGCCCGACCTGGTCCGGATCACCGGCGAGAGCGACGGCGGCGACCTGTCCGCCGAGGGGGCGCTGTCCGTGGACCTGGAGGTCGACTCCGGCAACGTGGTCCTCAACCAGACCGTCGAGGGCGTCTCGCTCAGGGGCAACTCCAGCGACGTCTCCCTGAGCGGCGCGGGCGGCCCGCTGGACGTGCGGCTCGACTCCGGGAACCTGCGCGCCACCGGCATGACCAAGGGCCCGGTGACCGTCACCACCGGATCGGGTCGGGTCGAGCTCGGCCTGGTCGAGCCCGCGTCCGTGCGCGCCAGGACCGACAGCGGCGCGCTCACCGTGCGGGTTCCGGCCGGCGCGTACAAAGTGGTCACGGAGACCGACAGCGGCGAGGTCGACGTCACCGGCGTGGCGGACGACAAGGCCGCCGCGTACGAGCTCTTCCTGCGCACGAACAGCGGGAACATGGTCATCGGACGGGTCTGACCCCGCCCGCTCAACCGGCCCGTTCACCGCCAGGTGGGCGGGCCGACGTGTGCGCCGGATCACCCCCGCGATCCGGGAACACGGGGACCCGCCCACCCGTTGTGACAGTCAGAAAGGTTGAGCCGGGTGGACTCAAGGCCGGTCCGCCTGGCAAACTTGAGCCAGCTTCGCTCAACAAAGGGCGCAACCACACACGCACCACCTGGAGGAATTCATGGCGCGAGCGGTCGGCATCGACCTGGGGACGACCAACTCCGTCGTCGCGGTCCTGGAGGGTGGCGAGCCGACGGTGATCGCCAACTCCGAGGGGTCGCGCACCACCCCGTCCATCGTGGCCTTCGCCAAGAACGGCGAGGTCCTCACCGGTCAGCCCGCCAAGAACCAGGCGGTGACCAACGTCGACCGGACGATCCGGTCGGTCAAGCGCCACATCGGCACCACGTGGACGACCGACGAGGTCGACGGCAAGAAGTACACCCCGCAGGAGATCAGCGCCCGCGTGCTGATGAAGCTCAAGCGGGACGCCGAGGCGTACCTGGGCGAGGAGATCACCGACGCGGTGATCACCGTCCCCGCCTACTTCGAGGACTCGCAGCGCCAGGCCACCAAGGAGGCCGGGCAGATCGCGGGCCTGAACGTCCTGCGCATCGTCAACGAGCCCACCTCCGCCGCCCTGGCCTACGGCCTGGACAAGGGCGAGAAGGAGCAGACCATCCTGGTCTTCGACCTCGGTGGCGGCACCTTCGACGTCTCCCTGCTGGAGCTGGGCGACGGCGTGGTCGAGGTCCGGGCGACCTCCGGCGACAACCACCTCGGCGGCGACGACTGGGACCAGCGCGTCGTCGACTGGCTGGTCGAGCGGTTCAAGCAGGCGAACGGCATCGACCTGACCAAGGACAAGATGGCGCTGCAGCGCATCCGCGAGGCCGCGGAGAAGGCGAAGATCGAGCTGTCCAGCTCGAACAGCGCCTCCATCAACCTGCCGTACATCACGGTCGACTCGGACAAGAACCCGCTGTTCCTGGACGAGACCCTCTCCCGCGCCGAGTTCCAGCGCATCACGAACGACCTGCTGGAGCGCACCCGCGCGCCGTTCACCAACGTGATCAAGGACGCGGGCATCAGCGTCGGCGACATCGACCACGTGGTCCTGGTCGGCGGCTCCACCCGGATGCCCGCCGTCAGCGAGCTCGTCAAGGAGCTGACCGGCGGTCGCGAGCCCAACAAGGGCGTGAACCCGGACGAGGTTGTCGCCGTCGGCGCCGCCCTGCAGGCCGGCGTCCTGCGCGGCGAGGTCAAGGACGTCCTGCTGCTCGACGTCACCCCGCTCTCCCTGGGCATCGAGACCAAGGGCGGCGTGATGACCAAGCTCATCGAGCGCAACACGACGATCCCGACCAAGCGCTCCGAGATCTTCACGACGGCCGACGACAACCAGCCGTCCGTGCAGATCCAGGTCTTCCAGGGCGAGCGCGACTTCGCGGCCGACAACAAGAAGCTCGGCATGTTCGAGCTGACCGGCCTCCCGCCCGCCCCGCGCGGCGTCCCGCAGATCGAGGTCACCTTCGACATCGACGCGAACGGCATCGTGCACGTGTCCGCCAAGGACATGGGCACGGGCAAGGAGCAGCGGATGACGATCACCGGCGGCTCCGCGCTGCCGAAGGACGACATCGAGCAGATGATCAAGGACGCCGAGGCGCACGCGGAGGAGGACAAGCGCCGCCGCGACGAGGCCGAGGTCCGCAACCAGGCCGAGACCCTCGTCTACCAGACCGAGAAGGTCGTCAAGGAGAACGAGGACAAGATCCCGGCCGAGGTCCAGGAGAAGGTCCGCGCGGCCATCGCCGAGACCAGCGAGGCGCTCAAGGGCACCGACATCGCCAAGGTCCGCGCCGCCGTGGAGAAGCTCGCCACCGAGTCGCAGGCCATCGGCCAGGCCATGTACGCGGGCAGCGCGCCCACCGACGCCGCCGCGGGCTCCGCGCCCGGCGCCGAGGGCGACGCCAAGCCCGGCGCCAAGGCCGACGACGTGGTCGACGCCGAGATCGTCGACGAGGACGAGAAGAAGTGACGAGCGCCGACCAGCAGCCGGAAGACGTGAGCGCCGAGGAGCAGCCGGACCTGCGCCGGGTCGACCCCGAGACCGGGGAGATCCGCGCCGAGTCGGCCGCCGACACCACCTCTCCCGCCGGGAACGGGGGCGGCAAGCACGCCGCCCCCGAGCCCGAGGGCGTCGCCGAGGTCGACCCCGCCGCCGAGCTGAAGGCCCAGCTCGACGAGCGGACCGCCGACCTGCAGCGGCTGACCGCCGAGTACGCCAACTACCGCAAGCGCGTCGAGCGCGACCGCGAGGTCGTGGTCGCCACCGCGAAGGCGAAGGTCGTGGGCGACCTGCTCGGCGTGCTCGACGACGTCGAGCGCGCGGGCCAGCACGGCGACCTCACCGGCGCGTTCAAGGCGGTGGCCGACAAGCTGGTCGCCGCGCTGACCGCGACCGGCCTGGAGGGCTTCGGCGAGGCCGGGGAGGCGTTCGACCCGGCCGTGCACGAGGCGGTGCAGCACAGCACCTCCCCCGACGTGCCCGGCCCGACCGTGACCGCCGTGTTCCGCCGCGGCTACCGCTTCGCCGACCGCGTGCTGCGGCCCGCGATGGTGGTGGTCACCGACTACGAGCCCGCTCCCGCGCAGCCGGAGCAGGCCCAGGCAGAACAGCAGGACTGACGGAGAGGGGGCGGCGTCCGGTGAGTGCGAGGGACTGGATCGAGAAGGACTTCTACCGCGAGCTGGGCGTCTCCTCCGACGCCTCCGCGGAGGAGATCAAGAAGTCGTACCGGAAGCTGGCGCGGGAGCTGCACCCCGACGCCAACCCCGGTGACGCCAAGGCCGAGGCGCGGTTCAAGTCCGTGTCCGAGGCCTACGGCGTCCTCTCCGACTCGGCCAAGCGGAAGCAGTACGACGAGGCCCGCCGCCTGTTCGCGGGCGGCGGGGGCTTCCCCGGCGGCTTCGGCGGCGGTGGCGGCGGCGGGTTCGACGTCGGCGACCTGTTCGGCCGGGGCGCCGCGGGCGCCCAGGGCGGCATGGGCGGTGGCGGTGGGCTCGGCGACCTGCTCGGCGGCCTGTTCAACCGCAGGGGTGGCGGCGGCGCGGCGACCGGGGCGAACCGGCCCCGGCGCGGCGAGGACGTCGAGACCGACGTCCGGATCGACTTCACCGAGGCGGTCAAGGGCGCGACCGTGCCGCTGCGGCTGTCCAGCCCGGCGGCCTGCGCGACTTGCTCCGGCTCCGGGGCCAAGCCCGGCACCACGCCCCGCACCTGCGGGAACTGCGGCGGCGCCGGCCTGGTCACCCGCAGCCAGGGCGCGTTCGCGTTCTCCGAGCCGTGCCAGGACTGCCGGGGCACCGGCCGCATCGTGGACGACCCGTGCCAGGAGTGCGGCGGCGACGGGGTCAGCACCAGGACCCGGACGCTGACCATCCGCATCCCGTCGGGCGTCGACGACGGCCAGCGCATCCGCCTGGCGAACCAGGGCGAGCCGGGCCGCAACGGCGGCCCGACGGGCGACCTGTTCGTCCGGGTCCACGTCAACCCGCACCCGATCTTCGGCCGCTCGGGCAACGATGTGACGCTGACCGTCCCGGTGACCTTCCCGGAGCTGGCGCTCGGCACGTCGTTGACCGTGCCGACGCTGGAGGGCAAGGTGACCGTGAAGGTGCCCGCGGGCACGAACAGCGGCCGGGTCATGCGGGCGAAGGGCAAGGGCATCGCGCGGCGCGACGGCAAGGTCGGCGACCTGCTGATCACGCTGCAGGTGGCCGTGCCCAACAACACGGACGCCAAGTCCCGCGACGCCCTGGAGGCGTACGCGAAGACCACGTCCCAGCACGACCCCAGGGCCGAGTTGAACGCGCTGCTGCTGGAGAGGGGCAAGTCGACATGACCTTCCCGTTCCCGCCCGGCACCGACGAGGACACGCCGTTCTTCGTGATCTCGGTGGCCGCCCAGCTCTCCGGGCTGCACGCCCAGACGCTGCGCAGCTACGACCGGATGGGCCTGGTCTCACCGGGCCGGACCACGGGCGGCGGACGCAGGTACTCCATGCGGGACATCGTGCTGCTGCGCGAGGTGCAGCGCCTCTCCCAGGAGGACGGCGTCAACCTCGCGGGCATCAAGCGGATCATCGACCTGGAGAACGAGGTGGGCGCGCTCCGCGGCAAGGTGGCGGAGCTGACCGAACAGCTGGCGAACGCGATGGCCGCAGCCGAAGCCGCAGCCGCGACCGTCCACGCCTCGTACCGCAGAGACCTGGTCCCGGTCCGCCACGAGACGGCCCTGGTCGTCTGGAAGCCCCAACAACGCCGCCGATAGCCCCACAGCGGCAGAGGACAGGGCGGGAACCCAGCAGCACAGCACACCAGTAAAGGCCCGGAGCCGCCCGCTCCGGGCCTTTCTGCTCGTGCAGGGACCGCAGGCCGCCCGCACTCCCACGCTCGCGGGCTGACCGCTTCGCGGGCTGCGGGGCGAGCGCAGCGAGCCCGCAGCCGCCCATTCCCGCGTCCCTCTTCTCCGTTTGGCCTGGCGAAGCCCGAGCACAGGTGTCAAGACGCCGCCGCACCGCCCGGAAGACCGGGGTGCCCAACGGCGTCTTGACGCCTGTGCTTGCCTGAAAGGAGGCCACACGGAGAAGAGGGACCCCACCCACCGCAGGGGTAAACGGGACCACCGCCCCAACGGTCACCGGCCGGCAGAGCCCGTCCCCCTCTTTTTTGGAGGTCTGCCCCGCCGGCGAGGCGTGCCCTTCAGCTCTTGCAGCTCTTGCTCTTCGCCCTAATCCAACGTGAACGGGTCGTACTTGATCCGGTCAAGCGGGGTCCCCGCGACCAGCATCCTCGACACCGTGGCCCGGATCATCGAAGGCGACCCGCACACCAGCACGTCGCGGTCCTCCCACGCCCCGTACCGCGTCACCACGTCCGCCAACGTCCCCTGCTCGACCCCTCTGGCCCCAGGGTCGTTCTCCAACACCGGCACGATCGACAACCACGGGTTGGCGCTGGCCATCCGCTGCAGGTTGTCCAGGTCGTACAGGTCCTCCCTCGTCCGCCCCCCGATGAACAGGTGCGTCTTCGGGTTCTCCCCCCACTGCGCCATCTCGTCCAGCATCGCGTGCATCGGCGCGATCCCGGTCCCACCGGCGATCATCAGCACGTTGTTCCCGGACGTCCGGTTCACGCTCAACCGCCCCATCGGCGGCCCGATCCGCCAGACGTCCCCCGGCTGCGTGTGCCCGACGATCGACCGGCTCACCCACCCGCCCTCGACGGACCGGATGTGGAACTCGATGATCCCGTCCTCGCGCGGCGCGTTGGCCGGCGAGAAGTACCGCCACAGCCTCGCCCGCTGGGGCGTCTCCACGGACACGTACTGCCCGGCCCGGTAGTTCACCGGGTGGTCCGGCTGCAGCCTGACCACCGCGAGGTCCCAGCTCACCCGCTGGTGCTCCAGCACCGTCGCGTGCCAGTACGCGGGGCCCTCGTCGGCGTGCGCGGCCTCCTGCATGGCCCTGGCCATGATCGTGTAGGCCTCGGCCCAGGCCATCTCGACCTGCGGCGTCCACGCCTCGCCCGCGTACTTCTTGATCGCGGCGAGCAGCGCGGTCCCGACCGACTCGTAGTGCGAGCTGACCACGCCGAACTTGCGGTGGTCGCGTCCCAGCTGCCTCAGGAAGGGGATGAGGTCGTCGGGTCTGTCGACCATCTGCACCACGTGCACCAGCGCCCGCAGCAGCCTGCTCCGCTGCACCTCCATGTTCGCGGGGAACATCTCGCGGGTCGCCGGGGCCAGGCTGAACAGCATTCCGTAGAAGAACTTGGCCACATCGTCGGAGCGCGACTCGACGACCGCGAAGCTCTCCCGGATCAGCCGCACCATGGCGGTGACACCCGGAGGAGGTTCGCGGTGCGGCGGGCTCGGGATGGGGCTCAACACAGCGTTCGCAGTCATGGTCCGGGCGCAGTCTCCACGTTTGTTGCGGCGCCTGCAACGGCGCTACGTCCTCGTCAAGCATCCAACCCCGACGCTGCGACACTAACCCGTCAACTGGGTGGTTGACTCCTTGATGCCACCTTTGAGTGCAGTACGACTTCGTTGTGTAACGCGGAGCTCGATCCTTCGAGGGATCATTCAACTTCGGTTGTACCTTGATCGTGGCCTGCGCAACAGGGTGAGACTTGTCCTACGCCGTCTGGCCGCTTGCCGAGGCCCTCCCTCACACGGGTGGACCTGCGGCTGCGCTCCGTGAGTGATCATCCCGCCGTGCCTGTGGATAGCGACCTGCGGATTGTGGATAACTCGGACATCGCTGTGGAAAAGCCGCTGGTCCGAGCGAGTGACGCCCTCACGGGTGGGAAACACGCTCCGCAGTGCTCCGCACCACGCAGAACTCGTTCCCCTCGGGGTCGGCGAGCACCACCCACCCGGTCCCGTCCGCGTTGTGCCGGTCGTCGAGCACGGTCGCGCCGAAGGCCACCGCCCGCTCCACCTCCTCGTCGCGCGTCCGGTCGTGCGGCTGGAGGTCCAGGTGCAGCCGGTTCTTCGCCGACTTGCCCTCGGGGACCCGGATGAACAGCAGGTTCACGCCCCCGTCCCACACCACCTCGACCTCGTCGTCGCCGGGCTCGTCGCCCTCGCCCAGCGAGCCGCCGGTGATCCCGGTCCAGAAGGTGGCCAGCGCCCACGGGTCGGCGCAGTCGAAGGTCAGGTGTCGCACCAGGGAAGCCATGCCCAAGATCATCGACCGCGAGCCGCCCGCCCGCACCCGGAACCACCGCTCACCCCGCCCTCCGCCCCACCTCCGGGACTTCGGCTATGACTCATGTCACAATGCTCTCGCCAGGTTGAGCGGAACGGGCTCAACTTTTCTGACGTTGAGCAGGGTGACGACCGGTGCGGGACGCTGGTCGCGCATCAGGGCTGAGTCGACCGAGGTGAGGAATGGACGCTTTCAACCCGACCACCAAGAGCCAGCAGGCGGTGTCCGCGGCGGTGCAGGCGGCGACGATCGCGGGCAACCCGGACGTCGGCCCCGTCCACCTGCTCGGCGCGCTGCTCGCGCAGGGCGAGGGCCTGGCCGCGCCCCTGCTGTCCGGGGTCGGCGCCGACCCCGGCGTGATCCGCAAGGAGCTGGAGCAGCTCAGCCGGACGCTGCCCGCCGCCAGCGGCTCCTCGATCTCCGCGCCGCAGTTCTCCCGCGACGCCGTCCGGGTGCTCACCAGGGCCCAGGAGCTCGCCACCGAGATGGGCGACGAGTACGTCTCCACCGAGCACCTGCTCGTCGGGCTCGCCCAGCACGGCGGCCAGGTCGCCGACCTGCTGCGCCGCCACGGCGCGAACCCGGAGGCCCTGCGCGAGGCGTTCGAGAAGGTGCGCGGCTCCGCCCGCGTCACCAGCCCCGACCCCGAGGGCACCTACAAGGCGCTGGAGAAGTACGGCGTCGACCTCACCGCCCGCGCCCGCCGGGGCGAGCTGGACCCGGTGATCGGCCGCGACTCGGAGATCCGCCGCGTCGTCCAGGTGCTGTCCCGGCGCACCAAGAACAACCCGGTGCTGATCGGCGAGCCCGGCGTCGGCAAGACCGCGATCGTGGAGGGCCTCGCCCAGCGCGTCGTGGCCGGTGACGTGCCCGAGTCGCTGCGCGGCAAGCGCGTGGTCTCCCTCGACCTCGGCTCGATGGTCGCGGGCGCCAAGTACCGGGGCGAGTTCGAGGAGCGGCTCAAGGCCGTCCTCAAGGAGATCACCGACTCGGCGGGCCAGGTCATCACCTTCATCGACGAGCTGCACACCATCGTCGGCGCGGGCGCCACCGGCGAGTCCGCCATGGACGCGGGCAACATGATCAAGCCCATGCTCGCCCGCGGCGAGCTGCGCCTGGTCGGCGCCACCACCCTGGACGAGTACCGCTCGCACGTGGAGAAGGACCCGGCGCTGGAGCGCCGCTTCCAGCAGGTCCTCGTCGGCGAGCCCTCGGTCGAGGACACCATCGGCATCCTGCGCGGCCTCAAGGAGCGCTACGAGGTGCACCACGGCGTGCGCATCACCGACGCCGCCCTGGTCGCCGCCTCCACCCTGTCCGACCGCTACATCACCGCCCGCTTCCTGCCCGACAAGGCCATCGACCTGGTCGACGAGGCCGCCTCCCGGCTCCGCATGGAGATCGACTCCCGCCCGGTCGAGATCGACGAGGTCGAGCGCGCCGTGCGCCGCCTGGAGATCGAGGAGATGGCGCTGGCGAAGGAGTCCGACGAGGCCTCCCGCGAGCGGCTGGCCGCGCTGCGCGCCGAGCTGGCCGAGCGCCGCGAGTCGCTGGCCGCGCTGACCGCCCGCTGGCAGAACGAGAAGGGCTCCATCGACAAGGTCCGGGTGCTCAAGGAGCAGCTGGAGCAGCTGCGCGGCGAGTCCGAGCGCGCCGAGCGCGACGGCGACCTCGGCCGGGCCGCCGAGCTGCGCTACGGCCGCATCCCCGCGCTGGAGAAGGAGCTGGAGGAGGCCACCCGCACCACGCAGGAGGCCGCCGTCATGCTCAAGGAGGAGGTCGGCCCGGACGACGTGGCCGACGTCGTCAGCGCGTGGACCGGCATCCCGGCGGGCCGGATGCTGGAGGGCGAGACCACCAAGCTGCTGCGCATGGAGGACGAGCTGACCGGCCGCGTGGTCGGCCAGGCCGAGGCCGTCCGGGTCGTCTCCGACGCCGTCCGCCGCACCAGGGCGGGCGTGGCCGACCCCGACCGCCCCACCGGCTCGTTCCTGTTCCTCGGCCCCACCGGCGTCGGCAAGACCGAGCTGGCCAAGGCGCTGGCGCAGTTCCTGTTCGACGACGAGCGGGCGATGATCCGCATCGACATGAGCGAGTACTCCGAGAAGCACTCGGTGGCCCGCCTGGTCGGCGCGCCCCCCGGCTACGTCGGCTACGACCAGGGCGGCCAGCTGACCGAGTCGGTCCGCCGCAGGCCCTACTCGGTGGTGCTGCTGGACGAGGTCGAGAAGGCCCACCCGGACGTGTTCGACGTGCTCCTGCAGGTGCTCGACGACGGCAGGCTCACCGACGGCCAGGGCCGCACCGTCGACTTCCGCAACACCATCCTGGTGCTCACCTCGAACCTCGGCTCGCACGCGATCGCGGACGTGTCGCTGGACGAGCGCGGGCGCGAGGACGCGGTCATGCAGGTGGTGCGCGGCCACTTCAAGCCCGAGTTCCTCAACCGGCTGGACGACGTCGTGGTGTTCCGCTCGCTCGCGACCGAGGAGCTGACCTCGATCGTGGACATCCAGGTCGCCAAGCTGGCGGCCAGGCTCGCGCAGCGCAGGCTCGTCCTGGAGGTCACCCCGGCCGCCAGGGAGTGGTTGGCGCTCAACGGCTTCGACCCGGTCTACGGCGCCCGCCCGCTGCGCAGGCTGGTCCAGTCCTCCATCGGCGACCAGCTGGCCCGCGAGCTGCTCTCCGGCGAGGTGCGCGACGGCGACGCGGTCCGGGTCGACGTGCTCGACGACGCGACCGGCCTGATCGTCGGCAAGGCCTGACGGGTCACCGGTCCGGGGGTGGCGGCGGGCCCGCCGCCCCCGGAACCGGAAGATCGAAGCCGATTCGTCATCCCGACAGGCCGCACTGATCTTCGCTACCGCCCCGCCTCCCGCTACCCTCAAGCACCGTGGGCATACCGGCGTGGGTCTGGTTCACCGTCGCCGCGGTGGCGGGCATTGCGGGCTTCGCACTGATCGCGACCGATCGTGCGCAGCGGACCGCGCGCAACCGCGAGCGGCGCCGCTGGGCTGCCCTCCGGGGCTGGCAGTTCGAGGAGACCGACCAGGTCCTGACCTCCCGCTGGGAGAGCGGCGCCATCGCCTACTACGGCACCGGCACCGCCAAGGACGTCGTCGCGGGCTCCACGTTCACCGCCGACGGCCGCCGCCAGGTCTACGTCCTGGACCACGAGACCAACAACAAGGTCAACTCGGTGCTGGTGGGCGTGCGCTGCCGCCGGTCGCTGCCGGTGGTCGTGGAGCTGTGGCTGCACAGCGTCCCCTTCCAGCGCGACCAGATGCCGGACCTGCTCGGCCCGGTCGGCTCCCGCTACGCGTTCGTCAGCGAGGTGCCCGCCGCCCGCAAGCTCATCACCCCCGACCTGGTGGACGCCGCCGAGGAGATCGGCGCCGACGTCACCGTGGTCTGGCTGGAGGGCGACTGGGTGATGGCCGCCGCGCCGCCGAACTCCACCCCGTCCCGGATCGAGCGGCTGCTGCGCGACCTCGGCGAGCTGGCCGACGTCGTCGACCCGTTCGACGCCGAGCCGGACGACGAGCCCGGCTCCGGGAGCGGCGAAGTGATCCGCCCGTCCTTCGGGCGCAAGCAGTGAGCGCCCCGACCGCCCTCGTCACGGGGGCCAGCGCGGGCATCGGCGCGGCCTTCGCCCGCCGGTTGGCCGCCGAGGGGCACGACCTGGTGCTGGTGGCCAGGACCGCCGAGCGCCTGGAGGCGCTGGCCCGTGAGCTGCGCGCCAGGCACGGCGTCGAGGTCACCGCGTTCCCCGCCGACCTGTCCACGGCCGAGGGCCGCCGCTCGGTCGAGGAGCTGCTGGAGCGCGGCGAGGTCGACCTCCTGGTCAACAACGCGGGCTTCACCAACTCCGCCGAGTTCTTCCAGGCCGGGGCGGACCAGCTGGAGGCCCAGCTCGACGTCAACGTCACCAGCGTCCTGCGGCTGACCCGCGCGGCGCTGCCCGGCATGGTCGCCCGCCGCTCCGGCGCGGTCGTCAACGTCTCCAGCGTCGCGGGCTTCCTGCCCGGCAGGGGCAGCAGCTACAGCGCCGACAAGGCGTGGGTGACCACGTTCTCCGAGGGCATGGCCCAGTCGACCGAGGGCACCGGCGTGCGCGTCATGGCGCTGTGCCCCGGCTTCACCCGCACCGAGTTCCACGAGCGCGCGGGCATCGACATGACCAAGACCCCCGACCTGCTCTACCTGGACGCCGACCGGGTGGTGCACGAGGCGCTGGCCGACCTGCGCGCGGGCAAGCAGGTCTCCATCCCCAGCCCGCAGTACAAGGCGATCATCACCGGCGCCCGCCTGCTGCCCAGGGCCGTCCTGCGCAAGATCGCCTCCAGGGTCCTCGGCGGCCGAGGCCGCACCTGACGCGCCCTGACGCGCCCTGACGCGCCCGAGACCGCACCCGTGCGGCCCGGAAACGGGCAGTTCGGGCACCTTCCTCCAGGTGGGAACCCGTCCGCCCCCCTCCCCGTCCCAGTGCCACGCACGACCGGGAGAGGGACGGGCAACATGGGTGAGCGGTTCCACGTCGAACCTGATGAGCTGAGCGGGTACAGCGAGCTGCTGACCCGCAACGCCGGGCACTTCCTGACGATCAGGGAGCACGCCGTGGCCAAGGGCGGTGACACGTCGGGGTTCACCGGCCTGCTCGCCCTGCTGCGCCCCGCCGTCACCGGCGTCGCCGAGCTGTACGGCGAGACCCTGGAGTTCGCGAACTCCATGATGACCAAGGAAGCCGCCGCGCTGGTCCAGGCCGCCGAGAGCTACCGGGCCGTCGACGCCCACGCGCAGGCCCTCCTGCGCCAGGTGGAGCAGGCCCTGGAGGCCGCCGCCGAGGCGCCGACCACCGGGGGTGGCGAGTGACCGCGTACGCCGACGTCGAGAACCCGGCCACCGCGCTGGCCGCCGCGCCCGAGGACCGGCCGGGCCGCCAGAGCACCAAGGAGCTCATCGAGAAGGCGGGCTGGAAGATCCAGGGCGTCAACTGGATCTACGAGAAGGTCACCGGCGAGAACCTGATCGAGTCGCTGATCAACCCGCTGCTCGGCGACTTCGAGAAGATCGACGCGAACGCCGCCGCGTGGGACCGGGTCGCCAAGTCGCTCGACGCGGTGCGGCACAACGTGGACGCGGGCGCCGGGCAGCTCGGCCCGCACTGGGACGGCGACGCCGCCCAGTCGTTCGAGGCCAGGATGCGCACCCTGTGGGTGGTCGCGATCGAGGCCGACTCGCAGGTCGCGCGGATCGTCGGCAACCAGTTCCAGTCCACCGCCTCTGCCTGCCGCACCGCCACCGGGCTCGCGCTGAGCCTGCTGGACAAGCTGGTCGGCAAGCTCGTCGAGGCTGCCATGACGGCGTGGATCCCGGTCGTCGGCTGGGGCCGCGCGGTGTGGATGGTCTACGACGCGGTGCAGATCGTCGACGCCATCCGGAAGATCATCATCTCGATCCAGACGCTCATCGAGGGCGTCCAGGGCATGGTCAACGGCCTCAAGGGCATGGGCACCGCGCTCATGAAGCTCAAGGACGTGCGCGACGTCGGCGACGCGCTGGACGTGCTCGACGCCTACCAGGACGGGCAGCAGAAGTTCGGCGACGGCCTGTCCGCGGCCAAGTCCGGGGCCATCGGGGTGGCGATGAACGGCTACAAGCTCGGGTCGTCGGTGAACAAGGCGAACACCCGCTACACCGCGCCGCCCCCTGGAACCAGCCCACCGCCGCCGCCCGCGCAGTCCGGCTCCCCCGCGTCCGGTGGGGGTGGGGAATGACCTTCCCCTACGACAGGGCCAAGCTCGACGCGCTCGTCGCCGACGTGGAGGCGCGCAACGCCGCGCTGATCAAGACCGCCACCGAGGCGTCCCAGGTGCGCACCACCTCGCGCGGCCTGTCCGACGCCGACCTCGCCGAGATCTCCCGCGCCGCGAACAACCCGCGCGCCCCGCAGGCGCTGCGCGATCTGGCCAAGCGGGTCGACGCGGGCGAGATGTCCTGGAAGGACATCGCCGAGGGCAAGGCGCTCGACGACGAGGGCGTGCGGCGGGCCATGGCCACCGGCATCCCGGACCTCAAGCGCGCCCACAACGCCATCCGCGAGGGCCAGGACGTGCAGGACCTGGCGCGCGGCGGCGACGGCGACGAGCCCGGCTCGTTCACCGAGGACGCCTGGTAGGCGGCCGAGGGGGGCGGGCGCGGGCCCGCCCCTCAGAACGGCGAGTCGATCGGCCCGCCGCTCGTGTGGTCGACCCCGTCGCCGCGCACCACGTCGTAGAACACCCCGGCGGCGATCGCCAGCGACCGCACCGGTTCGGCGAGCCCGGCCCGCAGCCGCAGCACGTCCCGGCGCACCCTGGCGCCGTCCCGCTTCGCGAGCTGCCGGTAGGACATCCCGGCCACGTCCCCCAGCGCGCACAACCGCGCCCCGGCGGCGTCGTGCAGCCCGACCCCGGCCCCGCCCTCCTTGCGCAGCGAGCCGAGCGCGCGGCCACCCGGCAGCAGCACCTCGGTGGGCGGCGCGCCCCAGCCCTTGCGGACCTCCAGCAGCGGCCCGCCGGGCGTCGACAGGGCCACCCGGAACGCGGTCCGGCCGGAGAACGCGGTGCGCCGCAGCGCCACCAGCGGCCCCAGGCCGCCCAGGTCCTCGGTGTGCGCCAGCGGCGCGTCCGACTCGGCGTAGACCCGCACCGAGTAGCGGACCTTCAGCAGGTGGTCGGTGAACGACCAGGGGTGCTCGACCAGCAGCACATCGGGCAAGGTCACGGTGTGCCACCTTACGGGCGCGTCCCCCGGTCGCGTGTGACAGTCTTGGCAGCCGTGCGAACTGAAGTGGTTCTGGATGCCGTCGCCAAGGCCGAGCTTGCCCGCCTGGTGAGCGAGTTGGCCGTGGTGCACGGCAAGGTCACGCTGTCCTCCGGCGCCGAGGCCGACTACTACATCGACCTCCGCAGGGCCACCCTGCACCACGCCGCGGCCCCGCTCATCGGCAAGCTCCTGCGGCAGCTCACCTCGGACTGGGACTACGCCGCCTCCGGCGGCCTGACCCTGGGCGCCGACCCGGTCGCCTGCGCGATCATGCACTCGGCCGCCGCCGACGGCGAGGTGCTCGACGCGTTCGTGGTGCGCAAGGCCACCAAGCAGCACGGGATGCAGCGCCGCATCGAGGGCGTCGACGTCGAGGGCAAGCGCGTCCTGGCCGTCGAGGACACCTCCACCACCGGCGGCAGCGTCATGACCGCCGTGGAGGCGCTGCGCGAGGCAGGCGCGATCGTCGTCGGCGTCGTGACCGTGGTCGACCGGGGCACCGGCGCCCGCGAGGTCATCGAGGCGGAGGGCCTGTCCTACCGCTACCTCCTCGACCTCGCCGACCTGGGTCTGGCGTGAGATGACCGAGGTGCTCCTGCTCGCCGCCGTGGTGGTGGTCCTCGCCGTGGCGGTCGCGGTCGGCTTCGCGCGGCACCGCCGCGTCCCGGCCACCGGACCCGGCCAGGTCGCCGCGCCGCAGGTGTTCGTCAGCGAGTGGGAGCAGCGGATGCGCGCCCTGGAGTCGACGACCGGCCTGCGCTACACGGCCGAGGACCAGGGCTTCGGGGAGCGCGTCCCGCAGATCGGCCGGATGCTGGAGTCCGACCCCGGCCGGATCAAGGCGCAGCTCGTCGGGCACTGGCGCGGCGTGCCCGTGCTCGCCGTCGAGCTCGTGCTGCGCGCGCAGACCGGGACGACCAGCGACTACCGCACCTACACGGCGGTGGTCGTGCCCCGGCCCATGCCGGGGCCGTGGGTGCTGATCAGCCCGCGCGAGGACGGGGTGTGGGGGCTGTTCGAGCAGTTCACCGCGACCGGCGACGAGGCGTTCGACGCCCGCTACGAGGTGCGCAGGAAGAACCCGGCGTTCGCCACCGCGCTGCTCGCCTGCGGGTTGCCGCAGTGGCTGCTGCACGAGCCGCGCGCGCTCGGGGTGGCCGTGCTGTTCGGCGAGCACAGGCTCGTCGCGGCCATCCAGGCGCCGTTGTTGCAGGCCCCGATCGGTCACCTCGCCGATCTGCTGCTCGACGTGGCGGGGCGGGTGCCCTGGCAGTCGCTCCCGCGCGGGTGATCCCGCTCGGGTGATTCCTCCTGGCCGCCTCCGGGTAGTCACTCCTAGGCTGCGAGGTACAGGAGGTTCCGGGGGATGGTCGCTCTCGCGCTCGCCGAACTCGTCGTGGTGCTGCACTACGCCGCACTGGTGTTCCTGGTCGTCGGGGGGTTCCTCGCCCGCAGGTGGCGCTGGTTGGTCTACCCGCACGTCGCGATGGCGGCGTGGGGGCTGTCGGTGGTGGTGTTCGCGCTCGACTGCCCGCTGACGATGCTGGAGAACGAGCTGCGCGTGCTCGGCGGGGAACCGCCGCTCACCAGGGGCTTCATCGACACCTACATCGACGGCGTGCTCTACCCGGAGTCGCTGGCCACGCCGGTGCAGGTGCTGGTGGCGGTGCTGGTGCTCGGCTCCTGGCTCTCTCTGGTCGCCTCGCGCCGCTCGGCGGCGCCGAGCGAGAACGCCGTGGGCCGGTCGCCGAGCTGACGTTCCCGCGCTGACCGCCCCGCGCCCCGCGTCGCCTACGATGGCCCGGCCGTTCGAGTGACTGGAGCCGCGTGGCCGGGGAAGTGCTGCTGGAGGGGTTCCACGCGGTCAAGCACGCGCTGCGCTTCGGCGGCGCGGGCGCGGTCCGCGAGGTGCTGCTGACCGACCGGGACGCCGTGCTCGCGCTGGCCCGCTCGCACGCCCCCGACCTGGTCGACGTGTTCGCCGCCGTCGAGCCGGTCACCGCCGCCGAGCTGGTCCGCCGCACCGGCCGCGCCCACCCCACCGGCGTCGCGGGCTTCGCCGCCCGACCAGCCGCCGCCGTGCCGGGCCCCGACCGGACCGCCCCGCTGGTGCTGCTGGACAACCCGCGCAACCTCGGCAACTTCGGCGCGGTCGTGCGCGTCGCCGCCGGCCTGGGCGCGAGCGGCGTGGTGTCGACCGGCGACGTCGACCCGTGGCACCCGACCGTCCTGCGCGGCAGCGCCGGGCTGCACTACGCCCTGCCCGTCGCGCGGGTGGACGACCCGGCCGCGCTGGAGGGCGAGCTGTTCGCGTTCGACGCGGACGGCGAGCCGGTGGACCGGGTGCGGTTCCCGGACGGGGCCGTCCTGGCGTTCGGCTCGGAGCGGCACGGGCTGTCCGAGCGCACCCGCGCCCGCGCCGACCGCGTGGTGTCGCTGCCGATGCGCCCGCTGGTGTCCAGCTACAACCTGACCACGAGCGTCGCGATGGCGCTCTACCACTGGGACCTGCTCCGCCGGGCGGAAGATCGCTGAAGTGGTCACACTGGCCGGGTGACGACGCCGAAGCTGCACGCCGCCCGCGCCGGGGTGGCCGAGCGCGCCATCCGGTCACGGCACCTGCGCAGTGTCTGGGGGCTGCCCGGCACCGCGCTCGGGCTGAACGCCTGGCCGCCGGACCTGGGGGTCCGCGCGCACCGGAGCTTCGGCTACTGGTGGCAGGCGCACCTGGTCGACTGCGTCGTCGACGCCCAGCTCCGCGCCCCGCGCCTGTCCAGGGCCACCCTCGTCGAGCAGCTGGTGCGCGGCCTGCGGGTGCGCAACCTGACCGGCTGGACCAACGACTACTACGACGACGTCGCCTGGCTCGGGCTCGCCCTGCAGCGCGCGGCGGGCGTCGGCGTCCCCCGGCCGCGCGCCGTCGAGGCCGTCGCCACCCGGCTGCGCGAGGGCCTGACCGACCACGGTGGCGGCGGGCTGTGGTGGCGCAGGGGTGACGACTTCAAGAACGTGCCCGCCAACGGTCCCGCCGCGATCTTCTTCGCCCGCCGGGCCCGCGCGAGCGGCGACCGCGCCGACCTCGGCCGCGCCCGCTCGATCGTGGACTGGGTGGAGGACAACCTCGCCGACCCCGAGACCGGGCTGGTCTGGGACGGGCTGCACCTGCGCCCGGACGGCTCCGTCCGCGAGGTCGAGCGCGTGCTCTACACCTACTGCCAGGGCGTGCACCTGGGCGCCTGCCTGGAGATCGCGCGCTCCGGCGGCGGACCGCGCTGGGCGGACCGGGCGGCGCGGGTGATCGCGGGCGTTGACCGGGAGCTGGCGGCGGACCGGGTGCTGCGCGGGCACGGCGGTGGCGACGGCGGGCTGTTCAGCGGCATCCTCGCCCGCTACCTCGCGCAGGCCGCGCTGCACCTGGACCGGCCGGAGGCGGTGCTCGCGGCGGAGCTGGTGGTGGCCTCGGCGGAGGCGGCGTGGGCCAACCGGTCCGCCGCGGTGTCCGGGCCGCTGTTCGGGCCCGACTGGGCGCGGCCCACCGGCGCGCCCGAGGCCGGTGCGGCGGAGCGGGACCTGTCGGTGCAGCTCGGCGGCTGGATGGTGCTGGAGGCGGCGGCGCTGCTGGAGGAGCGCGGCAGGGTGCCGCGGCGGCGGCTCACGGCGCGGGGGTGATCGGAGAGCCTGCGGTGCCCGCGCAGGTTCAGCGGCACCCGCACGAGCTGCGGTGCCGCAGCTCCGGGGCCAGCCGGATCGTCTCCGGCGTCCGCTCCGGCTCGCTGATCCGGGACAGCAGCAGCCGCACCGCCGTGCGCCCGATCTCCTCCACCGGCTGCGCCAGCGCGGTCAGCGGCGGGTCGACCAGCTCGGCCCACTCCACCTCGTCGTACGCCACCAGCGCCAGGTCCGAGCCGATCCGCACGTTCCGCGCCCGCGCCTCCCGCAGCACGCCCACCAGCGCCTGGTGCCCGCCGACCACCACCGCCGTCACCGACCCCAGCATCGGCCCCAGCGAGGTGCGCACCACGTCCTCGTCCCACGCCAGCCCGGCCCTGCCGAGCCCCAGCCGGTAGCCGAGCACCCGCTCGTCCGTCGTGGCCAGCCCCGGCGCGCCGGTGACCAGCCCGATCCGCCGGTGCCCCAGCTCGGCCACGTGCGTGACCAGCGACGACGTCGCCTGCACGTTCTCCGGCCCCACCTGGTCCAGGTCCTTGGCCACCACCAGCCGGTCCACCAGCACCGTCGGCACGCCCAGCCGCCGCAGCTCCGGGAGCGCCGCGCTGCCGGACGTGGGCGTCAGCAGCACCCCGTCGACCCGCCGCGAGCGCAGCACCCGCACCGCCGCCTGCTCCGACTCCGCGCTCTCCCGCGTGTCGATCAGCACCAGCGTGTAGCCCGCCGCCGTCGCCTCGGCCTCGATCGCCGCGATCAGCTCCGCGAAGTACGGGTGCGACTCCAGCGACACCGCGAGCCCCAGCGACTTCGTGCCCCCGGTGACCAGCGATCGCGCGATCGCGTCCCCGGTGTACCCGGTCTCCTCGATGGCCTTGAGCACCCGGTCCCGCGTGCTCCCCGCCACCGACCGGGTCTCGTTCACCACGTGTGAGACGGTGGTGATCGACACCCCGGCGAGACCGGCGACCTCCCGCATGGTGACCACGAACCAGCCCCCGTTCGCGCTGTCGCAAGCGATTGCGTGCGGACACTACCGACTAGGGAGCGACCACACGTGGCAGTTGTCCTGTGTGTCGGGCTGACGACCGTCGATGTCACCCAACAGGTGGATGAGTTCCCGGAACCGGGCGAAAAGATGCAGTCCCTCGCCGCCTTCACGTCACCCGGTGGTCCCGCCGCCAACGCGGCCACCGCCGTCGCCGCCCTCGGCCACCGCGCCGTCCTGGTCACCGCCGCCGGGTCCGACCCGCTCGGCGCGCTCGCCCTGCGCGGCCTCGCCGACCGCCGCGTCGAGGTGGTCGACACCGCCCCCGAGGACTTCCGGATCGCGCTCAGCATGGTCGTCGTGCGGGCGGGCGACGGCGAGCGCACCGTCGTGTCCCGCAACGCGGGCGGCCACCTGCCCGCCGTGCCCGCCGACCTGCCCGACCGGGTCGCCGAGGCGGACGTGCTGCTGCTCGACGGCCACCTCGGCCCGCTGGCGCTCGCCGCCGCCCGCTCGGCGCGCGGGCGCGGCGTGCCGGTGGTGCTGGACGCCGGGAGCTGGAAGCCTGTCCTGGACGACCTGCTGCCGCTGGTGGACGTCGCCGCCTGCTCGGCAGCCTTCCCGCTGACCGAGCGCGCGGTGCACGACCGGGGCGTGCCGCTGGTGATCCGGACGCGCGGCGCCCTCCCCGTGACCTGGTCGAACCGCACCACCGCCGGACCGGCGCGCCCCGAGCCGGGAGCGGCCGGGGCGGGCACGACCCCGGCGGGGAGCGCGGGGCCCGACGGCGGCCCGGTGGTTTCGGCGGGCGAGGTCCCGGTGACCCCGGTGCCGGTGCGGGACACCAACGGCGCGGGCGACGTGTGGCACGGCGCTCTGGCGGTCGCCCTCGCGCGGCGCGAACCGGTGGCGCGGGCCGTCGCGTGGGCCAACGAGGTCGCGGCGGTCCGGGTGCGCAACCCGGCCGAGCGCTGGGTCGAGGAGTTGTGGCGGTGGCGGGACAGCGGGTGAGGTTCGAGGAGCTGGTCGAGCGGGCGAGAGCGCTCGCCGCAGCGGGCGAGCGGCGGGTCCTGGGGATCGGCGGCGCGCCGGGGTCGGGCAAGTCGACACTGGCCAGGAGGCTGGTGGACGAGCTCGGGCCGGACGCGGCCCTGGTCGAGATGGACGGCTTCCACCTCGCGCAGCGGGAGCTGGAGCGGCTCGGCGCCGCCGAGCGCAAGGGCGCCCCGGACACGTTCGACGTGTCCGGCTACGCCGACCTGCTCGGCAGGCTCAAGGCGCACGGCCCGGACGTGGTGTACGCGCCGGAGTTCCGCCGCGAGATCGAGGAGCCGGTGGCCTGCGCGGTGCCGGTCGACCCGGCCGTGCCGCTCGTGGTCACCGAGGGGAACTACCTGCTGCTCCAGTACGAGAAGTGGAAGCGGGTGCGGCTCGTGCTGGACGAGGCCTGGTTCCTGCGGATCGACGAGGACCTGCGGGTGCGGCGGCTCGTCGAGCGGCACGTCCGCTACGGCAGGCCCGAGGCCGAGGCGCGCGAGCGGGTGCTGCGCGGCAGCGACCACGTCAACGCGCTCATGGTGAACTCGTCCAGCGCGGGGGCCGACCTGGTGATCGCGGAAGTGCGCTGAGCGGAAGCGCGCTGAGCGGGAGCCGGTGGGTCAGCGCTGCGCGGCGACGTCCTCGACCGTCTCGTCCACCGGCTTGCGCACCTCCTGGCGGTAGCGCCACACGCCGACGCCGGTGCCGATCACGAAGAACGCGACGCTCACCACGACGGCGGCCGCCTCCAGCCACGGCACCGCCGTGAGCAGGCCTGCCGCGTAGTAGCCCGCGAGCACCAGGGTCGGCACCCAGGCCAGCGCTCCCACCGTGGTGGCCAGCGCGAACCGCCTCGGGTTCATCCCGGCCGCGCCCGCGATCATCGGCGCGAACGTGCGGATCCACGGGATCCACCTGGCCAGCACGATCGCCCAGAACCCCCGGCGGTCCAGGAACTCGCGCGCCCGCTCCAGGTTCTCCTTGTTCAGGATCTTCCCGCCGCGCCTGGCGAGCAGCCGGGTGCCACCGGTGCGGCCGATGTAGTAGCCGATCTGGTTGCCCACCACCGCCACCACCATCGCGGCGGCCGACAGCAGCCAGGCGCTCAGCTCGCCGTCGTGCTGGGCCAGCACGACGCCCGCCGCGAACAGCAGCGAGTCGCCGGGCAGGAACAGCCCGAAGATGAACGCGCACTCGAAGAACACGAAGCTGAGGGTGATCACCCACACCGCGAGGGGACCTGCCTGGTCCAAGGAGAAGATCCCGGCGGCTTGGGTCGAAGCGGACAGCACCACGCAACGCAGGGTACGTGGGCCGGACGGGTCCGCACGGCGATCTCGGCACATCGTGTTGCCGAAAGTTCGGTGACGCGCGGTGGTCGCGCGAGCGCCCGGCTGTCCCTAACGTGGTGGCATGGAGCCTCTGCTGGCCGAGCTCCGCACCGCCGTCGGACCCTCGGCGGTGCTGACCGACACCGACGTCACCTCGGCCTACGAGCGGGACATGATGCCGCTCGCCCCGCACGGGTCACCGCTGGCGGTGGTGCTGCCGTCCACGGCGGCGCAGGTGCAGGACGTGGTCAGGGCGTGCGCGGCGGCCGGGGTGCCGATCGTGCCGCGCGGCGCGGGCAGCGGGCTGTCCGGGGCGGCCAACGCGCTGCCCGGCTGCGTCGTGCTGGTCACCACGAGGATGAACGCGATCGTGGAGGTCGACCCGGCGAACCGGCTGGCCGTCGTCGAGCCCGGCGTGGTCAACCTCGACCTGCGCACGGCGGTGGAGGCGCACGGGCTGTTCTACCCGCCCGACCCGTCCAGCTACGACTGGTGCACGATCGGCGGCAACCTCGCCACGAACGCGGGCGGGCTGTGCTGCGTCAAGTACGGCGTCACCACCGACTCGGTGCTCGGGCTGGAGGTCGTGCTGGCCAGCGGCGAGCTGCTCAGGACCGGCCGCCGCACGGTCAAGGGCGTCGCGGGCTACGACCTGACCAAGCTCTTCGTCGGCAGCGAGGGCACCCTCGGCGTCATCACCCGGGCGACGTTGGCGCTGCGGCCCCTGCCGCAGGCCCCGGCCACGCTGGTCGCCACGTTCGACAGCACCTCGGCGGCGGGGGCGGCGGTCACCGGGGTGGTGCGCGCGGGCGTCGTGCCCTCGCTGATGGAGATCATGGACCGCTCGTCCGTCCAGGCCGTCGAGCGGTACCTGCGGACCGACCTGGGCGCGGGCGCGGCGGTGCTGCTGTGCCAGTCGGACTCGGGCGGCGAGGCGGCCCTGCGCGAGCTGGGCGAGGTCGCGCGGGTGTGCGAGGAGGCGGGCGCCGAGCTGGTGCACACCACCGACGACCCGGCCGAGGGCGCCGACCTGCTGGCCGCGCGGCGGGCGGTGCTGACCGCGCTGGAGGTCTACGGGACCTGGCTGACGGACGACGTGTGCGTGCCCAGGACCCGGATCGCCGACCTCATCACCGGGTGCGAGGCGATCGCCGAGGACGTGCGGCTGCGGATCGCGGTGGTCGGGCACGCCGGGGACGGCAACATGCACCCGACGATCGTCTACGACCCGGCGTCCGCCGACGAGGCGGAGCGGGCGCTGGCGGCGTTCGAGCGGATCCTCGCGCTGGGGCTCGACCTCGGCGGCACGGTCACCGGGGAGCACGGCGTGGGGAAGGTCAAGCAGGCCTGGCTGGAGCGCGAGGCCGGACCGGTGGCCCTGCGGGTCCACCGCGACCTGAAGCGCGCGCTGGACCCGCAGGGGCTGTTCAACCCCGGTTCGATGTTCAGCCCCCCGCGGGAGGGCTGAGGGCGGTCAGCCCTCGATCCGGCGGATGTGCTGCGTGGCCTCCGGGTCGGAGACCTGCTGGAACTGCTGGGTGATGTCGTCGGCCTCGGCCTGCACGAGGGTCTTGTTCTCGCGGCGGGCCTTGACGAACTCGATGATGATCGGCACGACCGAGATCAGCACGATCAGGATCAGCATCATCTCGATGTTGTTCCGGACGAACTCGATCTGGCCGAGGAAGTAGCCCAGGACCGTCAGCCCCGCGGCCCAGGCCGCGCCGCCGATCAGGGAGTAGGTGAAGAACTTCTTGGCGTCCATGCGGCCGACGCCCGCCATGGCGGTGATGAAGGTGCGCACGATCGGCACGAACCGCGCCATCACGATCGCGCGGGCGCCGTACTTGTCGAAGAACTGAGTCGTCTTGTCGACGTACTCCTTCTTGAAGATCTTGGAATCCGGCTTGGCGAACAGCGCGGGGCCTGCGCGGTGGCCGATCCAGTAGCCGACGACGTTGCCGATGAACGCGCACGCGGTCAGGAGCAGGCAGACCAACCAGAGCGGGTAGTCCAGCAGTCCGTTCGCGACGAAGAGGCCCGAGGTGAACAACAGGGAGTCACCGGGCAGGAAGAAGCCGACCAGCAGGCCGCACTCCGCGAAGATGATGAAGCACAACCCGACCAGCATGTACGGACCCAGTCCGTTCAGCAGGTACTCGGGGTTGAGCCAGTCCGGGCCGAGGGCGACCGAAGTGGTGGGCGCGACCGTCACCTCGACCACGGTACAGGCTCAACTCAGGGTGATGACGGCGGCGACGGTGCCCGCCGCGAGGCCGAGCAGCACCGACAGCAGCAGGACCCAGCCGGCGGGCAGAGCTGGGGTTTTGTGCTCTTCAGGCGCTTCGTCCGAGTAGTCGGAGATGTCCGCATCGCCGGGGTCGAGGAAGTCGGGGTGGTCCGGGTAGGCCGGGTTCCCGTGCTCGTCCGTGCGGGAGCGGAACGGGGGGACGCCGAGCGCCTGGAGCGCCGGCGGGAGGGGGGTGAAGCCGCCGCTGCCGGGGGGCTCGGTGGGCGACTCTGTGGGCGACTCGGCGGCTGAGGGCACCGGGTCAGGGGTCGCTGGAGGGGTGGAGGGGTCGTCACTCGGAGTGACATCGGGGGCGAGGGCTTCGCTCGACCCGGCGACGGAGGGCTCCTCGGCGGTGGCCTCGGGCTTGGGCGCGGACACCGGGTCCGGCTCGGCAGAGGGCGCGGGGGCGGCCTCGGGCTCCTCGCTCGCAGGCTCCGCCTCGGCGGCGTCCCCGGTCGCCTTCTCGGGTTCCGGGGCGGCCTCGGCGGTCTCCGCTGCCGGTTCGGCCTCGCTCTCCGGCTTGGCCCCGCCCTCCGGTTCGGCCGCTGTCTCCGGTTCGGCCTGTTCGGGGGCGGTCGTCGTCACCTCGGGGTCGGCCGCCTCCGCCTCCGCCCCCGTCTTCCCGGCTGTCAGCCGGTCGCGGGCGGGTGCGGTGGTGTGGTCCGCGGCCTCGGCGGCGGGCAGACCACCGCCGGTGGCCTCGGCGCGCGACGCCTCGGCCACCGGCTCCTCCTGCTCATCGGGCACGGGGTCAGTCTTTCACCCAGGCGCCCCGGCTCATCACCTCGCGGGGCCGCAGGTCGGCGTCCAGCACCACCAGGTCGGCGGCCAGGCCCTCGGCGATCCGGCCCGTCTCCCCGGCCAGCCCCAGCAGCTCGGCGGGCCTGGCCGACGTGGCGCGCACCGCCTCCACCACGTCCAGCCCGCAGCCGGTGACCGCGTTGCGGAACGCCGCGTCCATGGTCAGCGTGCTGCCCGCGAGCGAACCGCCGCCCGCCAGCGTCGGCACGCCGTCCACCACGCGCACCTCCAGCCCGCCGATGTCGTACACGCCGTCGCCGACGCCCGCCGCCGCGATCGCGTCCGTGACCAGCACCGTCCGCCCCGCCCCGGCGTGCCGCGCGGCCAGCCGCACGGTCGTCGGGTGCAGGTGCACCAGGTCGCAGATCAGCTCGACGGTCACCCGCTCGTCGTCCAGCAGCGCGCCGATCGGTCCCGGCTCGCGGTGGTGCAGCGGGCGCATCCCGTTGAACAGGTGCGTCGCGACCGTCGCGCCCGCGTCCACGGCGGGCCGCACCTGCGCCTCGGTGGCGTCGGTGTGCCCGATCGCGGCGATCGCGCCGTTCTCCACCAGGTGCCGCACCGCGTCCACGGCGTGCTCCAGCTCCGGCGCCACCGTCACCATCCGCACCGCGCCCCTGCCCGCGCGCAGCAGCGCGTCCAGCGAGCCCCGGTCCGGGGGGCACAGGATCGCCGGGTCGTGCGCGCCGCAGCGCGCCGCCGACAGGAACGGCCCCTCCAGGTGCACGCCCGCGACCACGCCGTCGTCCACCAGCTCGGCCAGCGCGGCGACCTGCCCGGCCAGCTCCGGCACCGGCCGGGACACCAGGCTGGCGAGCATCGTCGTCGTGCCGCGCCTGCGGTGCGCGTCGGCGGCCTTGCGCACCTTCTCGGGGTCTCCGCTGGTGAACGCCTCACCGCCGCCCCCGTGGCAGTGGATGTCGATGAAGCCGGGCACCAGCAGCGCCCCGCCGAGGTCGGTCACCGGGCCCTCGGGAGCGGCCCCGGAGCCCACCGCCGCGATCCGGCCGTCCCGGACCGCCACCCACCCGTCGTCGAGCACCCCGTCCGGCGTGACGACCCGACCTCCGGCCAGGGTCACGTCCACCGGTCCACCCCACGTGCTCATGTCTCCTCCAGCATGTCGATGGCCAGCAGCGCGGCCCCGAGGCGTCCCGCCCCGTCGCCCAGCTCCGCCAGCCGCAGTTCCGGGAGCCGCTGGAACGAGGCCAGCTCGTCCAGCCGCCCCCGCAGGGGGTCGGTGAGCAGCGGACCGGCCAGCGCCAGCCCGCCGCCCAGCACCACCAGCTCAGGGCCGAGCAGCGCGGCCACCAGCAGGATGCCCCTGGCCAGGGCGTCCACCGCCTCGCGCCACACCGCCGCCGCGGCGGGATCGCCCGCCCGGAGGAGCGCGGCCACGTCGGCGGCCCCCGCGACCGCGCGCCCGGTCAGAGAGGAGTACCGCCTGGCGATCGCCGCCGACGACGCCCGCGCCTCGACGCACCCGGTCTGCCCGCAGCCGCACGGGTCGCCGTGGCCGACGTCCACGTGCCCGACCTCGCCGGGCAGGGCCCGCACCCGGCCGTCCACGACCAGCGCGGCGGCGATGCCGGTGCCGATGGGCAGCACGACGGCGTTGCGCGAGCCCCTGGCCGCGCCCAGGCGCAGCTCGGCGAGACCGCCGGCGCGCACGTCGTGGCCGAAGGCGACCGGGAGGCCTGCGGCCGAGGCGACCTCCGCGGCGAAGGGGAAGTCGCGCCAGCCGAGGTTGGCGGAGTAGACGCCCGTGCCGCTCGCCTCGTCCACCAGACCGGGGACGACCAGGCCGATCGCGGCGGGCTCCGCGGCGCCGCGCAAGCGCTTGCCCAGCTCGACGACCTCGGCCACGACGGCACGCGCGGTCGCCTCGCCGGTGTCGCGGCGCGGTGTGGGGACGCGCAGCTCGCGCACCGGTCGGGCTCCCTCGGGGGAGGCCTCGACCAGCGCGGCTTTCGTCTCGGTGCCGCCGACGTCGACGGCGATCACGTGCTGGGTTCGCGCCACGGGGACCGATACTGCGCCATGCACCCGTCATTGGTCTATACCAAGTTCCGTTTTGGGAGCACGGTCGCGCCCACTGGGACGGAACGGCCGAACGGGTGGCGGCCCCGACCGCCCCCGCGCCGACCTCCGCGCGGCAAAAGGCCCCCGCGCTGGTGCGCGGGGGCCCGGTGTCCGTGCGGCCTGCCTAGTTGCTGGCCATGATCTTCTGCAGCGCGTCCAGCGCCCGGCTGGCGGTGGACTTCACCGTGCCCTTGGAGATGCCGGTGGCCTCCGCGATCTCGGCCTCCGACAGGTCGCCGTAGTACCGCAGCACCAGCACCTCGCGCTGCCTCGGCGGCAGCTGCGACAGGGCGGCCACGACCGCCTGGTGCTCCGCCGTCAGCATCGCCAGGCTCTCCGCCGAGCGGGCGTTCGCCACGTGCGGCGGGGTGTAGTCGCGCGCGGTCTTGCGCCGGCGCAGGACGCTGCGCGAGCCGTTCACCACGGCGGTGCGCAGGTAGCCGACCGCCGCCTGGGCGTCGCGCAGGTTCGACCAGTTGCGGTGCAGGCCGGTGAACGCCTCCTGCACCACGTCCTCCGCCGTGGCGGGCTCGTCGACCAGCAGCAGCGCCAGCCGGATGAGCCGCATCCGGTGCTGGCGGTACAGGTCCTCCAGTGTCAGCGGGCCTGTTGGCGCGGGCGCGATCCCGTCCTGGATGCGCAGGTTCGTCAGAGTGTCCTGTACGCGCGCGACACCGCCGCTGTTCTGTCCGGGACCGACCACGGCGCAGACGTTACCCCGTGCCGGGGTAGCTTCGGCGGGCGTACGGAACATGCGGAGGGCGGAATGGCGAGGTTCGCGGTCGAGCTGGTGTACGGCGACGACGAGGCCAAGCGGCTCGAGGTGCGCCCGGCGCACCGCGTCCACCTGCGGGAGCTCCAGGAGCGCGGGGTGCTGCTCGCGGCAGGCCCCTACGCGGACGAGACCGGCGCGCTGCTGGTCTACGAGGCCGCCGACGAGGACGAGCTGCGCGCGCTGCTCGACGCCGACCCGTACGCCCCCGCGGGCGTGGTCGCCGAGATCCGCGTGCACGAGTGGAAGGCGCTCCTGGGCAGCTGGGTCACCGACGCCTGAGCCCGCGCCCCCGGCGGGCGCGTCACTCCCGAGCGCCCGCCGCGGCCCCGCCCGGCCCCACCAGGCCCGAGCTGTCCGCCTCGGCCATCAGCCGGTCGGCCTCGGCCATCCGCCCCGCCGAGCGGCGCGTCACCAGCCCCGGCAGCACGCCCCTGACCAGCTTCGCCAGCGCGACCCAGCGCGGCGCGTGCGCCGACGTCGACCGCCCGGCCACCGCGCGCACCAGCGCCTTCCCCGCCGCCTCCACCGAGTGCACCCGCCCGGCCGGACCGGGCAGCGAGCGGCGCAGCGGCCCCACCACCGGGTGCTCGTGCACCCCGTTCACCATGTCGGTCGACACCCAGGAGAAGTACGCGACCCCGACGTCCACGCCGAGGTGCCGCACCTCCGCGCGCAGGCTGTCCGCGAACGCCTCGCAGCCCGCCTTGGCCGCCGAGTACGCCGCGTTGCCCGGCACGTGCGCGATCGCCGCGAGCGAGGACACCACCAGGCAGTAGCCCCGGCTCTCCACCAGGTGCGGCAGGCAGGCCCGGACGGTGCGCCACACCCCGAGCAGGTTCACCTCGATCACCCGCTCGAACACCTCGGGGTCCATCGACCGGGCGAACCCGGCCGCCGCGACCCCGGCGTTGGCGATCACCGCGTCCAACCGCCCGTAGTGCGCCACCGCGGCGTCCACGGCCGCCCGCAGCGCCTCGGCGTCGGTCACGTCCGCCTCCCACGCCTGGCCGCCGCACTCGCGGGCGACCTCGCGCAGCAGCTCCCCCTCCAGGCCCACCAGTGCGACCCGCGCCCCGCGCGCGGCGAGCCGCCTCGCTGTGTCGGCGCCGATCCCCCTGGCCGCGCCGGTGATCAGCACGACCTGGTCGGTGACGCCCTTGCCGGACCTTCCCCGACCTGCGCCTCTGCGACCTGCGCTTCCCCGACCCGAGACGTTCCCGGAGACGACCACGGCGACCTCCTCGAACAGGTGAACGAGGAGGCCACCGTAGCCCGGTTCAACCGCCGTTAGCTACTGGCGAGTTAAACAACATCGCTGGCCGCGCTCAGCCGCGCGACCTCCTCGGCCGTCAGGTCCAGGGTCAGGGCGGGCAGCAGCTGCTCCAACTGCTCCACCGTGCGGGCGCTCGCGATCGGCGCGGCCACCGTCGGCTGCGCGGCCAGCCACGCCAGCGCCACCGCCGACTGCGACACCCCGCGCGCCCCCGCGACCTCGTCCAGCGCCGCCAGCACCGCGAGCCCGCGCTCGTCCAGGTACCGGGACGCGCCCGCCGCGCGCACGCTCTCCACCTCGACGCCCGGCCGGTACTTGCCGGACAGGAAGCCCGACGCCAGCGAGGAGTACGGCAGCGACGGCAGCCCCAGCTCGGTCAGCGCGGGCGCCAGGTCGCGCTCGTACTCGCCCCGCTCCACCAGGTTGTACTTCGGCTGGAGCGCGACGAACCCGGCGAAGCCCTCCCGCTCGGCGATCGCGGCGGCCTCGCGCAGCCGGTCGCCGGAGAAGTTCGACGCGGCGGCGTGCCGGATCTTGCCCGCCTTGACCAGCCGGTCGTAGGCGGCCAGCGTCTCCACCAGCGGGGTCTCCGGGTCGTCCCGGTGCGCGTAGTACAGGTCGATCCGGTCGACGCCGAGCCTGCGCAGCGAACCCTCGACGGCCTTCTCGACGGTGTCCGCCCGCTGGTTGTCCAGGCCCTCCAGCATCCCGACCTTCGTGGCGATCACCACGTCGTCGCGGCGACCGCGCTTGGCCAGCCAGGAGCCCAGCACGGTCTCGGACTCGCCACCGGAGTGGCCGGGCGCCCAGGACGAGTAGACGTCGGCGGTGTCCACGAAGTTGCCGCCCGCCTCGGTGAACGCGTCCAGCACGGCGTGGGAGGCCGCCTCGTCCGCGCTCCACCCGAACACGTTGCCGCCCAGGTTGAGGCGCGAGACGTCGAGGTCGGTGGTGCCCAGTTTCGTCATGGGCCCGACGCTAACCCCGCCCGGCGGTGACACGCCCGGCGGCGGCGGCCCGGTGCGACGTTCCGAACAGAGCGCGGGAGGCGGGAATAGCCGCAGGGCTCCCCGACCGGACCACCGGCCGGGGACCCGCCCGCCTTCCCTCAGGGCGTCATGGCGTGACCTCGACGCCCTTCCAGAAGGCCACGTGGTTCTTGATGTTCGCCGCCGCCTCCAGCGGTTCCGCGTAGTACCAGGCGGCGTCCACGTTGTCCTCGCCGTTGACGTGGAGCGTGTAGTAGTTGGCAGTCCCCTTCCAGTGGCACGCGGACGTGGTGTCCGAGGGCCGCAGGAACAGGGCGTGCACCGAATCGACCGGGAAGTAGTGGTTTCCCTCCACCACCTGGGTCTGGTCGCTCTCGGCGATGATCTCGCCGTTCCACCGTGCGATCGCCATGGACCCACTATGCCGGTGATCATCATCTTCCGCTGAGCGGTGGCCGTAGGATCAGTCGCGACAACGGTGTTCGGGCTCTGAGGAGGACCTACCGATGCCCATCGCAACTCCCGAGGTCTACGCCGAGATGCTTGACCGCGCCAAGGCGAACTCCTTCGCCTACCCCGCGATCAACGTGACCTCGTCCGAGACCCTGAACGCGGCCCTGCGCGGTTTCGCGGAGGCCGAGAGCGACGGGATCATCCAGGTCTCGACAGGAGGGGCCGAGTTCGCCTCGGGCACCAAGGTCAAGGACATGGTCACCGGCGCCGTCGCGCTGGCGGAGTTCGCGCACGTGGTCGCCGACAAGTACCCGGTGAACGTCGCGCTGCACACCGACCACTGCCCCAAGGACAAGCTGGACGGCTACGTCCGCCCGCTGATCGCGATCAGCCAGGAGCGCGTCGACAAGGGCCTCAACCCGCTGTTCCAGTCCCACATGTGGGACGGCTCCGCGGTGCCGCTCGACGAGAACCTGGAGATCGCGGCCGACCTGCTCGACCTCTCCGCCAAGGCCCGCATCATCCTCGAGATCGAGGTCGGCGTGGTCGGCGGCGAGGAGGACGGCGTCGACAACGAGATCAACGACAAGCTGTACACCACGCCCGAGGACTACCTGAAGACCGTCGCCGCCCTCGGCGCCGGTGAGAAGGGCCGCTACCTCGTGGCGGCGACCTTCGGCAACGTGCACGGCGTCTACAAGCCGGGCAACGTCAAGCTGCGCCCCGAGATCCTCAAGCAGGGCCAGGACGTGGTGGCCGAGAAGCTGGGCCTCCCGGCCGGCTCCAAGCCGTTCGACCTCGTGTTCCACGGCGGCTCCGGCTCGCTGCTGGAGGAGATCCACGAGGCGGTGTCCTACGGCGTCATCAAGATGAACATCGACACCGACACCCAGTACGCGTTCACCCGCCCGATCGTCGGCCACATGTTCGGCAACTACGACGGCGTGCTCAAGGTGGACGGCGAGGTCGGCAACAAGAAGGCGTACGACCCGCGCAGCTACCTCAAGGCCGCCGAGCAGGGCATGGCCGCCCGCATCGCCCAGGCGTGCGAGCACCTCAAGTCCTCCGGCCGGATGATCGCGGGCTGACCGTCCCGATCGGACGGTCGCGGCTCCCCCCGACACCGGGGGAGGCCGAAGACCGGGCAGAAGAGTGAGGCCCCTCACGGTCCGACGCGACCGGAGGGGCCTCACCCCTGTTCCGGGCCTTTCCGCACATCGCACGATGGGGTGGCGGACGTTGCCCCGCGTGGCGCGGACCGGCAGGGTTGCCCCGCCGGGAGCGACCCGGCCCGTTCGAGGAGTGGGGTGCTGGGCATGCGCGTGAAGATCGTCGCCGGGGTGCTGGTGTCCGCCATGGTGTTGGCGGCGGTCGCCGCCGCGGCAGGGATGTTCCTAAGCTAGGCGACCATGAGCCTGAACGAGAACCTGCTCGGCCCCGAGCCGACGCTGCTGCCCGAGCGCCCCGAGGCGCAGGCCGCCGTGGACTCCGGGATCGCCCCGGTCGAGGTCGTCCGGGCCTACCCGGACCTCAGCGAGGCGTGGGCGCTGCTCGCCGAGACGGCGCTGGACAATGACGACCCGGTGGCCGCGTACGCCTACGCCCGCACCGGCTACCACCGCGGCCTGGACCAGCTCCGCCGCGCCGGCTGGAAGGGCTTCGGCCCGGTGCCCTTCGCGCACCGCCCGAACCAGGGCTTCCTGCGCTCGCTGGCCGCGCTCTCCCGCGCGGCGGGCGGCATCGGCGAGGTGGCCGAGCAGGACCGCTGCGCGAAGTTCCTGGCCGACAGCGACCCCACGGCCCCCGCCCAGCTCGGCCTGTAGGCCGGGACCGCACATGGCTGTGCGCGACGAACTGGCGCGCAGGCTGCGCCGGTGGCGGATGACGGCCCTGCCGATCCTCCAGGCAGCGGTGGCCGCGGGCCTGTCCTGGTTCGTGGCGACGAAGGTCGTCGGCCACCCGCACCCGTTCTTCGCGCCCATCGCCGCCGTCGTCTGCCTCGGCGTCTCGCTGGGGCAGCGCCCCCGGCGGGTCGCCGAGCTGGTCGTCGGCGTGTCCGTGGGCGTCGGCATCGGCGACGTCCTGATCTCCCACATCGGCTCCGGCACGTGGCAGATCGCGGTGGCCGTGGTCCTGGCGATGTCCGCCGCCGTCCTCCTGGACGGCGGCGCGGTCATCGCCCTCCAGTCCGCCAACTCCGCGGTCCTGGTGGCCACCTTGCTCCCACCCAGCGCGGGCGGCGGCTTCGACCGCATGGTCGACGCCCTGGTGGGCGGCGTGGTCGGCCTGGCGGTCACCGCCCTCATCCCCGCGAACCCCCTGACCGTGGCAGACCGCCAGGCGAAGGTCGTCCTGGGCGAACTGGCCATCGCCCTGCGCGGCGTCGCCGCGGCCGTGGCCAAAAGCGACGCAGGCGCCGCAGCCGACGTCCTGGCAAGACTCCGCGACAGCCAGGAGGCCGTCGACGAGTACCGCTCCGCCCTCAAGACCGGCGGCGAGATCGCCACGATCGCCCCGATCCGCTGGCGCCGCAAGAACGCCCTGCGCCGCTACGGCAGCATCGCCACCCCGGTCGACTACGCCCTGCGCAACACCAGGGTCCTCACCAGAAGGGCCCTGGCCGCCCTGCGCGACGACGAACACGTCCCGGACGTCCTCCCGTCAGCCCTGGAGCGCTTCGCGGACGCCGTGGACGTCCTGCGCGCGGAACTGGCGTCCAACGAGGACCCGGTGAAGTCCAGAGCGGCGATCCGCGCGGCGGCAGGCGTCATGACGGCGGACCTGGCCGTGGGCGAGGGCTTCTCAACCCAGGTAGTCCTGGCCCAGGCCCGCTCGGTGGCGGTAGACCTGCTCCAGGCAACCGGCCTGACGAGGGTGGAGGCGATGGAATCGCTACCACCACTGCGAAAGCCCTGACCCACCACAACCCGCACCCGCACCCGACCGCCTCGCGGGCTGCGGGGCGAGCGCAGCGAGCCCACGCAGCTCCACTCCCGCGTCCCTCGTCTCCGTTTGGCCTGGCGAAGCCCGAGCACGCTCGTCAAGATGCCGCCGCACTGCCACGGCAGACCAACAAAGCCATCCGGCGTCTTGACGAGTGTGCTTGCCTGAAAGGAGGCCAAACGGAGACGAGGGACCCGGACCACCGCAGGGGTAAACGGGACCACCAGCGGAAGCGCCACCGGCCGGCAGAGCTCGTCCCCTCGTTTTTGGAGGCCTGCCCCGCCGGCGAGGCGAGCTCTTCAGCCTTTGACTTTCCGCTCTCCGCTCTCCGCTCTCCGCTCTCCGCTCTCCACTCACAAACCCGCCCCACCCCCACCAAAATGGCCAGATGACCACTCCCGTCATCCGCCCAGCCACCCCCGAAGACCTGCCCGCCGTAGCCGCACCGAGGTGGCACTGGACTCTGGAATCGAGAGGCGAGCCCCCTCGTCCCCACAAGAAGCGTTCACCACCCACTTCACCACCTGGGCACAAGTCCACTCCCACTCGCACCACTGCTTAGTCCTCCCGCGCGACGACCGGATCATCGGCATGGCCTGGCCGGCCGTGCTGCCGAGAGCTCCCCACCCCTTCGCCCCCGACCGCGCCTCCGGCGACCTCCAGTGCGTCTACGTGACACCTGAGGAGCGCAATACCGGTCTAGGCGGAGAACTGGTCACCGCAGCACTACACCTGGCAGCAGAGCTGAACCTCGAACGCGTCACGGTGCACTCCACCGAACAGGCCGTCCCCGCCTACACCCGTTCCGGCTCCACCCTCCGCCCGACCCTGCTCCAAGCCGTCCCCGCCCGATAACCCCCGCACAACACGAACCCCCCGCACAACACGAACCCCCCGCACAACACGAACCCCCCGCACAACACGAACCCCCCGCACAACACGAACCCCCCGCACAACACGAACGCCGCCCCGCGAAATCGCGGGACGGCGTCGTCCGGAAACCCTCAACTCACCCACTCACGAAGGCAGCTGGGTCCAGTCCACGTTCGCGTGCAGATCCCGGTTCGGCCGCTCCCGAGCCTGGAACCCGTACGGGTCCCAGTTGTTCGTGTGCCAAACATTCTGCAGATACGTGCTCGGCTTGTTCGGAACCCGCGAAGCAGGCCCCTTGTAGTCCCACAGCGTCACCCGCGCGCCCTGCGCGTTGACCAGGTAGAAGTTCACCCCACCGGCAGTCCAGTCGAACCCGTACTCGTAGTACTGCGTCGTGCTGTTGTACCCCGGAATCGCGGGCACCGAAGCAGGCTGGTTCTCCGCCCCGCTCAGCTGCACGCAGTCGCCGAAGGTCGTCGAGAAACAAGTAGAGATGATCTTCCCCGCCCGCAGGTCGATGACCCGCGAGACCTTCCGCAGCTGGTCGTTGCTCGCGTTGTAGTCCGTCCAGATCGTCAGGTACACGACCTCGGGCTGCGCGCACAGCCACTCGAAGTCGATCTCGTCGTTGTCCGGGAGCCCGTTCCCGTTCCGGTCGGCGTGGTCGCTGCTGTACGTGAACGCCCCGGTCACCACGCCCGCGCGCGGCTGGGAGGCGCAGTCCGCCGACTTCATCCGGGTGCTGAACGTCCCGTACTTGAACTGCTGGTTGCTGGCGATCTCCACGCCACCGCCCGGACTGGGGTTGGCCCCGGACTTCAGGGTCAACCGCAGCGCCCGCCCGTCGCCCGCGCCGCTGTCGGCGACGGACCCGATGGCGTTGAGCGAGGTGGTCTTGTGGAAGATCGGCGAGGTGGTCGCGGTCCAGTTCTCCCGCTGCCCGACGGGCGCGGCTGTGGACGTGGCGACGACGAACAGGCCGGCCGAGAGGACGGCGCCGAGGACGGCAGCCCGTCCGGCCGCGCGCTTGGTGATCACGTGGTGCTCCTCGTGCAGGGTCACCGCGCCGGGGTCAGGGAAGGCGCGGCGCTCCGAGGTTATCCGTTCGTGACCACTTTCGGAGCTGCTCACGCCCCCTATTCCACATCCGGGCGTCCTCGCGCCTCACTCCCACGCGCCCCTGCCTCACCCCTCAGGCCGGTTCAGCACCCCCACCAGCAGGGCGTGCACCGCCTCATGGCTCTTGGGGTCGACCCCGGCCACCGAGCCGCCGGTCACCCCGTACCACTCGTCCGCTCCCTCGTACCGCACCTCCGCCTTGAACTTCCCGTCCGCGCCGACGGTCGTCCGCAGCTCCAGGTCACCGGTGACGACCCCGACCTCGTCGGTCATCACCCCGCCCGGCCCGGCCACGAAGGGGGAAGAGTGGTCAGCCATCAACACCTCCCGAGCATCGTCTGCAACGCAGACTTCTCCGCCGAGTCCACCGTCAAACCCCAGGTGTGCTTCACCCTGGTCCACATCTTGGCGTACGTGCACCAGTACGAGCTCAACGGCGGCTTCCACTGCGCCGGGTCCTTGTCGCCCTTCGACTGGTTCACGTTGTCGGTCACCGCGATCAGCTGCGGCCCCGACAGGTCGTTGGCGAACGACTGCCGCCGGGCGGTGGTCCAGGTCCGCGCCCCCGACCGCCACGCCTCGGCCAGCGGCACCACGTGGTCGATGTCCACGTCCGAGGCCGCGCTCCAGCTCGCCCCGTCGTACGGGCTGGCCCAGGTCCCCGAGGTGGCCGCGCAGGCCGAGTCGGTGACCACGTTCACCCCGTCGCGCTTGAGCACCGTCTCGCGCGTGTTGCAGGCGCCGGACACGGTGGCCCAGTGCGGGAACAGCTCCCGCGAGTACCCGCTGGAGGTGCCCTCCGCCGCGACCGCGAGCCCGGCCAGCTCGGACAGGGCCGTGCTGGTGCCCGGAATCCCCGGAGGGGCGGCCTGGGCCGTGGGCGCGAGGCCGAGCGCCAGCGCCCCGGCCAGGAGCAGGCGAGTCGACAGCCGTGCGGTTCGATTGACCGTTGACATAATTCCGACCTTCCTGGTGGGAAGCACTCGGAATCACTCTGGCGTGCCGCTCCTGGCCTTTCAACGCATTCCGGGTTGCCCGTGGGTTTACCAATTCACGGAAATGCCCGAAAATCACTCAGCGCATTCCCCGGACAAGCCTCAGGTCCTCCGTGTGGCGGTACCAGGTCCACTTCGACATCGGCCTCGGGTGCGCGTGCCCGTCCGATTCCACGTGCGCGGGCACGCAACCGAGCTGGAACGCCCGCCCGGTGGTCGTGGTCGTCTTCCTCCCCAGCAGCCGCCGCTGCACCACCCGCACCACCAGCCCGGCTCCGCCGTCCGGGTCGGGCGTGACCTCCAGCCGCGACGCGGGCCCGCGCAGCACCACCGTGTCGTCGCAGTAGCCGACCCCGCGCACCGGCCCGAGCGAGCCGAGCCCGACCAGCACCCCGCCGACGTCGTCGCGCACCAGCGGCACCCGGTCGGCGTCACCGGTGCGGGCGAGGTCGAGCGCCCGCCCGAGGTCCGTCGGCAGCCCCCACAGCTCCGCGACCTGTGACTTCGGCGACACCGGGACGTACCCGACGACCACTTCGGTCAGCCGTTCGGTGCGCAGAAGGCGCAACGCCACGGCGTTCAGGTCGCCGTCCGTGCCCACGACCACGAGACGGCGGTCGCCCAGGTCAGCGAGCAGCGGGTCCACCTCGGCCTTCCCCGGCCGCTCGGAGACCCGCCGCACCTCAAAACCGTCACCGTCCGTGATCAATGGCGACTGCGTGTTTCCGCAGGCCAGCACGATTCCGCGCACCTTCATCTCCTGGTCTACGCTCAACGACCGTCCGTCGACGGCCACGCCGCCGCAGGCCGCCGTCCTTGCCCGTTGCAACCGCTTGGAGTTTCACATGCCGGCCGTAGTGCTGATCGGTGCCCAGTGGGGCGATGAGGGCAAGGGCAAGGCGACCGACCTGCTCGGCGAGCGCGTCCAGTGGGTCGTGCGCTACCAGGGCGGCAACAACGCGGGCCACACCGTGGTGCTGCCCGACGGCAAGAAGTTCGCCCTGCACCTGATCCCGTCCGGCATCCTCACGCCCGGCGTGACCAGCGTGATCGGCAACGGCGTCGTGGTCGACCCCGCCGTGCTGCTGGAGGAGCTGGGCGGCCTCGACGAGCGCGGCGTGGACACCAGCAAGCTGCTGGTCTCCGCCGACGCGCACCTGATCATGCCGTACCACGTGGCCATCGATAAGGTCACCGAGCGCTACCTGGGCAAGGCCAAGATCGGCACCACCGGCCGGGGCATCGGCCCCTGCTACCAGGACAAGATCGCCCGCGTCGGCGTGCGCGCGCAGGACCTGCTGGACGAGAAGATCCTGCGGCAGAAGGTCGAGGCCGCCCTGGACTTCAAGAACCAGGTGCTGGTCAAGGTCTACAACCGCAAGGCGCTCGACCCCGACCAGGTCGTCGACTCGGTGCTGGAGCACGGCAGCAAGTTCGCGGGCCGCATCGCGGACACCCGCCTGCTGCTCAACCAGGCGCTGGAGCGCGACGAGATCGTGCTGCTGGAGGGCTCGCAGGGCACCCTGCTCGACGTCGACCACGGCACCTACCCGTTCGTGACCTCGTCGAACCCGACCTCGGGCGGCGCGAGCGCGGGCTCGGGCATCGGGCCCAGCCGGATCACCACCGTGATCGGCATCCTGAAGGCGTACACCACCCGCGTCGGCTCCGGCCCGTTCCCGACCGAGCTGAACGACGACATGGGCGAGCTGCTGCGCAAGAACGGCGGCGAGTTCGGCGTCACCACCGGCCGCTCCCGCCGCACCGGCTGGTTCGACGCCGTGATCGCCCGCTACGCCACCCGCGTCAACGGCATCACCGACTTCTTCCTCACCAAGCTGGACGTGCTCTCCGGCCTGGAGACGATCCCGGTCTGCGTCGGCTACGACGTGGACGGCACCCGCGTCGAGGACATGCCGATGACGCAGACCGACGTGCACCACGCCGTCCCGGTGTACGAGGAGCTGCCCGGCTGGTCCGAGGACATCAGCGGCTGCCGCACCTTCGAGGAGCTGCCCGCCAACGCCCGCGCCTACGTCGAGCACCTGGAGTCGATCTCCGGTGCCCGGATCTCGGCCATCGGCGTCGGCCCCGGCCGCGACCAGACGATCGTGCGCCACGACATGCTCGCCTGATCGGGCATTTCCGCACCACCTGGAAGAGCCTCGGGAAACCGAGGCTCTTCTACTATCCGGGAAAGGTTGACGCGCTCCCCGGCGCGTCGTGAGACTCCAGTGCCATGAGCGGTCGCGAAATTCTCGTCGGCCGCCTGCACGTCGATCTCCGGCGGCAGGCGAGCGCGCTCTGTCCCGCGCGCTGACGCGCCCGCCCGCCCTTTCCCGGCGACCGCTGGAGAATTCGCGCCGCTCCCACCCGCGCCCACCTCCACGCGGTGCCGCCGACCTGATCCAGGGGAGACCCGGCATGTCCGTCGCACTGCACTGGTTCCTGCCGACCACCGGGGACGGTCGGACGATCGTCGAGCGGTTCCACGCCAACCGCACCCTCGGCGGCGCCGCCCAGCGGCAGCCCGACGTCGACTACCTCGCCGCCGTCGCGCAGGCCGCCGAGAGCAACGGGTTCGAGGGGGTGCTCACCCCCACCGGCACCTGGTGCGAGGACGCCTGGCTGACCACCGCCGCCCTGCTCGCCCGCACCAGCACCCTCAAGTTCCTGGTCGCGTTCCGCCCCGGCGTGCTGTCCCCGACGCTCGCCGCCCAGATGGCGGGCACCTACCAGCGGATCTCGCGGGGCAGGCTGCTGCTCAACGTCGTCACCGGCGGAGACGAGGTCGAGCAGCGCCGGTTCGGCGACTGGCTCGACCACGACCGGCGGTACGCGCGCACCGCCGAGTTCCTGCGGGTGCTGCGCGGGGTGTGGTCCGGGACGCCGTTCACCTTCGAGGGCGAGCACTACCGGCTGGAGGGCGCGACCGCGATCGCCCCGCCGGACCCGCTGCCCCCGGTGTACTTCGGCGGCTCGTCCGAGGCGGCGCTGCCGGTCGCGGCCGAGCACGCCGACGTGTACCTGACCTGGGGGGAGCCGCCCGCTCAGGTCGCCGAGAAGATCGAGCGGGTGCGCGCGCTGGCGGGCGGGCGGCCGATCCGGTTCGGGGTGCGGCTGCACACGATCAGCCGGGACACCGCAGCCGAGGCGTGGGCCGAGGCCGGGCGGCTGCTCGACGCGCTCGACCCCGAGCAGGTGCGGCGGGCCCAGGAGCAGCTGCGGACCAGCCAGTCCGTGGGGCAGCAGCGGATGCTCGCGCTGCACGGCGGCGACCTCGGCCGGGGGGTGCGCGGGCTGGAGGTGCACCCCGGCCTGTGGGCGGGCGTCGGGCTGGTGCGCGGCGGCGCGGGCACGGCCATGGTGGGCAGCCACTCGGACGTGGCCGACCTCATCGAGGAGTACCACGCGGTCGGGGTGGACGAGTTCGTGCTGTCCGGCTACCCGCACCTCGAAGAGGCGTACTGGTTCGGCGAGGGCGTGCGCCCGCTGCTGCGGCGGCGCGGGCTGCTCGCGCCGATGACCACCGCGCCGCAGGCCGGGGTGCTCACCCCGGCGAGCTGACCTCGGGGCCGGTTCGCAGGGGACCGGTCCCGGTGCAGGGAGGGGGCCCGCCGACGCGTTCCCGTCGGCGGGCCCTTCTGCTCGAACGCAGCACCCGGCTTCCGGCTCTCAGCGCCCAGTCCTCAGTGCCCAGTCCTCAGCGCCCGGCGCTCAGCGCCCGCGCACGGCCTCCACCGCGGTGTCCGGGTTGTCGGCGAACACCCCGTCGACCCCGGTCACCAGGAACCGCGCGTACTCCTCGAACGCCCGCCCGTACGCGGCCGGGTCGGTCGACGAGCGGTGGTCGGCGGGCAGGAACGCGTTCTCGTTGCGGAACGTCCACACGTGCACGAGCAGCCCGCGCGCGTGCGCGTCCCGCACCACCGGCGTCCCCGGCAGCAGGAACCCGCCCGCGTCCCTGGGCAGCACCACGTCCTTGGCCAGCCCCACCCCGGACGCGTACCGGGCGACCTCCTCCAGCCCGTCGGGGGTCACCAGGTCGCGGTAGGTGCGCGGGTCACCGGCCTTCACGAAGTCGTACGGCGCGCCCGACGCGTTCACCAGCTGCACCAGCGGCACCCGCAGCGACCGGCTGAGCGCCTTCAGGTTCGCCACCTCGAACGACTGCACGAACACCTTCGCGCCGCGCCTGTTCAGCCCGTTGCGCTCCAGCGCCCGCACCAGCGCGGGCTCCAGCGGCAGCCCGATGTCCCGGAAGTGGGTGGGGTGCTTGGTCTCCGGGTAGATCCCGATCTCCCGGCCCAGCTCGCGGCTCAGCCGCCGGGTCAGGTCCACGACCTCCTGGAAGGTCGGGATCTCGTACCGGCCGTCGTAGAGGGTGTTGCGCGGTCGCACCTCCGGGATGCGCTCCTTCGCCCGCAGCACCTTCAGCTCGGCCAGGGTGAAGTCCTCGGTGAACCAGCCGGTGACCGCGACCCCGTCCACGGACTTGGTGGTCCGCCGACCGGCGAACTCCGGGCGCGCGGCCACGTCCGTGGTGCCGCCGATCTCGTTCTCGTGCCTGGCGACGAGCTGCCCGTCCTTCGTGGGCACCAGGTCCGGCTCGACGTAGTCGGCGCCCATCCGCGCGGCCAGCTCGTACGCGGCCAGCGTGTGCTCCGGCCGGTACCCGGACGCCCCCCGGTGCCCGATCACGACCACCCGCTCGCCACCACGCCGCTCGGGCGCCGCCTCCGGCGCCGCCGCGGCCGAGGGCACCAGGCCCACCACCGCGAGCGCCACCAGCGCCACCCCTGCCAACCGACTCCGCACCATCGAGGCCTCCTCGGTGAGTGAGCACAACGCGCAGGGCAGCATCGTCGCGCTCCGCGACGATCCCGTCACGGAACGGCCAACCGGGGGCGGCGGACCGGTGAACGCTCCCCTCGCCCGCGCGGAGCGGGATTAACAGTCCCTTGAGGCGGTCGCCCTGTCGCTGTGACCGGGAGCACAACTAGCGTTCCCGTGCACGGCAGGCGCGGCACGAGGAGGTGTTCGTGAGCGGCTCAACCAATCGTCACGACGAGTCGACCGGCAATCGCCACAAGACGGCCGCCCCCGACCCGGCCCCCGACCCGACCCCCGAACGGCCCCCGGACGTCGCGGACCTCATCGCCGAGCACGACGAGGAGTTACCCGCCCGCTCCCTGTCCCGCCGCTGGGACCGCGCGGTCTGGCTGGTCTGCCTGGCCACCGCGCTGCTCGTGCTCAAGCAGGTGTTCCTGCCGTTCAGCAAGGGCAACCAGTTCTACCTCGTGCTGTTCCTCGGCGTGACCCTGCCGCTGGTGTTCCTCTGCTACCGGCCGGGAAGGCCCGCCGCGTCCCGCGCCGAGCGCGACGACCCCGCCCCCCTGGACTGGGCGCTGTCGCTGCTGGCCCTGCTGGTCGGCCTCTACCCGCTGCTCGGCGGCTTCGACTCGTTCCTCGACCGCCAGGGCCAGCTCACCACCCCCGACGTCGTCGCGGGCGCCGCCCTGCTGCTGCTCGTGCTGGAGGCCGCCCGCCGCACCACCGGCTGGGTGCTGCCCTCGGTGTGCGTCGCCTTCATCGCCTTCGCCTACTACGGCGGCTACCTGCCACCCGACTGGGCGATCTCGCACGCCGGCGTGGACTTCAGCCAGATCATCAACGGCTTCTACAACGACGCCACCGGCTTCTACGGCACCCCGCTCGACGTCGCCGCGACCTACATCGTGCTGTTCACCCTCTACGGCGCGGTGCTCAACACCTCCGGCGCGGGCGCGTTCTTCGTGGACCTGAGCTTCGCCGCGTTCCGCCGCTCCCGCACCGCGCCCGGCCGCACCGCGGCCACCGCCGGGTTCCTGCTCGGCACGGTCTCCGGCTCCGGCACCGCGACCACAGTCAGCCTCGGCGCGGTCACCTGGCCGGTGCTGGAGAAGGCCGGCTACCCCAGGGAGAGCGCGGGCGGCCTGCTCGCCGCGTCCGGCATCGGCGCCATCCTGTCCCCGCCCACCCTCGGCGCCGCCGCGTTCATCATCGCCGAGTACCTGGAGGCCACCTACCTGGAGGTCCTGCTCTGGGCGACGCTGCCGACGCTGCTCTACTACCTCGGCATCGCGCTGGCCGTGGAGATCGACGCCCGCCGGTTCGGGGCCAGGCCCGTCGAGGTCGGCACGCCCGGCGCGTGGGCCGTGCTGCGGCGCGGCGGGCACCACCTGCTGTCGCTGTTCGTGATCGTGGCGTTCCTGGCGCTGGACGTCCCGGTTCAGCCGGCCGTCGTCTACGCCACCGCCATCGCCGCGCTGTTCGCGCTGGTCGGCCAGCGGCACGACGTGCGCGGCTGGGCCCGGTCGCTGGTCGACTCGCTGGCCACCGGGGTGCGCGCGGCCCTGCCGGTGATCGCGGTGTGCGCGGCGGCGGGCGTGATCACCTCCACCATCACCAAGACCGGGCTCGGGCAGGCGCTGGCGTCCGCGCTGGTCGACCTGGCGTCCGCGCTCGTGTCGCACCCGACCGCCGTGCTGGCGCTCACCGCCGTGCTCGCGGCCGTCGCGGTGAGCGTGCTCGGGCTGGCCGTGCCGGTGACCGCGTCGTTCATCATCTCGTGGGTCGTCATCGGGCCCGCGCTGGTCGAGCTGGGCGTGGACCGGCCGGAGACGGCGATGTTCATCTTCTACTACGCGGTGCTGTCCGAGGTGACCCCGCCGACGGCGCTCGCCGCCGTCGCCGCGGCGGCCATCACCGGCGGCGACGTCGTGAGGACCATGTGGCGCACCTGGAAGTACACGCTGCCCGCGTTCCTGGTGCCGCTGGCGTTCGTGCTCACCGACCACGGGTCCGCGCTGCTGCTGCGCGCGCCGGTCGGCGAGGTGCTGTGGGTGTTCGCCGCGTCCGCCCTCGGGGTGGCCGCGCTCGCCGCCACCACCGGCGGCTGGATCTTCCGCGAGGCGGGACCGGTGGAGCGCGCGCTGTGCGCGCTGGCCGCGCTCGCCCTGCTGTACCTGGAACCGGTCGTCGTGGCGGTGGGCGTCGGCCTGCTCGCGCTCGCGGTGGCCGTCCACCTGCTGAGGAGGAGTCATGCGTAGCTGGGTCGTGCGGGCCGCCGTCGGGGTGCTCGCGGTGGGACTGCTGGCGTCGGGGTGCGGGGGCAAGCGCACGCCGACCGGGGGCGCGTCCGGCGAGACCGGGGCGTGCGAGGCGTCGGCCGGGCGGATCACCATCGCCACCGGCAACTCCGGCGGCGTGTACTACGTGGTCGGCGGCGCGCTGGCGAAGCTGGTCAGCGACAGCACGCCGCTCAAGGCCACCGCGGCCGAGACGGGCGCGTCGGTGCAGAACGTGAAGCAGCTCGTCGCGGGCGACTACGACGTGGCGTTCTCGCTCGCCGACACCGCCGCCGACGCCGTCCGGGGAACCGGGGGCTTCGAGGGGCAGCCGCAGAAGGTGAGCGCGCTGACCAGGCTGTACCCGAACTACACGCAGGTGCTGGTGCGCGCGGACAGCGGCATCTCGTCGATCGCGGACATGCGCGGCAAGCGGATCTCCACCGGGTCGCCCGGTTCCGGCACCGAGGTCATCGCGCACCGGCTGCTGGAGGCGGCGGGCCTCGACCCGGACGCCGACGTGCAGGCGCAGCGGCTCGACCTGGCCAAGACCGCCGACGGGATGAAGGACGGGAACCTGGACGGGCTGGTGTGGTCCGGGGGGCTGCCCACCGCGCAGATCACCGACATCACCACCTCGCTCGGCGACCGGGTGAAGGTGCTCGACGTCACCGACCTGCTGGACGAGCTGAAGCAGGTCAGCCCGGTGTACGACCGGGGGGTCATCCCGGCGGCCACGTACAAGCAGCCCGCCGACGTCGGCGCGGTGGTCGTGCCGAACGTGCTGCTGGTCCGCGAGGACTTCCCGAGGGGCGACGCGTGCGCCCTCACCGAGTTGATCTTCTCGGGGAAGCCGCAGCTGGAAGCCGCCCACCCGGCGGCCCGCGGCATCGACCGCGCTCTCGCCGCGCAGACGGACCCGGTGCCGCTGCACCCCGGATCGCGGGACGCACTGGGCGGGTGAGCGCCGCCGTCATCTAGGCTGGCCCACCGTGCGTGTCCTGGTCATCGGGTCTGGCGCCCGTGAACATGCCCTAGTCCTCGCCCTGTCGCGCGACCCGCAGGTCAGCGCGCTGGCCTGCGCCCCCGGCAACGCCGGGATCGCGGGAGCGGCGGAGATCCTCGGGCTCGACGTGTCCGACACCGGTGCGGTCACCGCCCTGGTGCAGGAGTGGAACGCCGACCTCGTCGTGGTCGGGCCCGAGCAGCCGCTCGTCGGGGGTGCCGCGGACGCCGTCCGCGCGCTCGGCGTGCCCTGCTTCGGCCCGTCCGCGTCGGCGGCCCGGATCGAGGGGTCCAAGGCCTTCGCGAAGGACGTCATGGCCGCCGCGGGGGTGCCGACGGCGACCTCCGAGGTGGTCGACAACCCGGCCCGCCTCGACGCGGCCCTGACCCGCTTCGGCCCCCGCTGGGTGGTGAAGGACGACGGCCTGGCCGCGGGCAAGGGCGTGGTCGTCACCTCGGACCGCGCGGTGGCCCGAGCCCACGCGATGACCCTCCTCGACGGCGGCCACCCGGTCCTGCTGGAGAGCTTCCTCGACGGCCCCGAGGTGTCCCTGTTCTGCCTGGTCGACGGCGCCACCGTGGTGCCGCTCCAGCCCGCGCAGGACTTCAAGCGCGTCGGAGACGGCGACGCCGGCCCCAACACCGGCGGCATGGGCGCCTACTCGCCGCTGCCGTGGGCCCCGGAGGGCCTGGTGGACACGATCGTGCGCACCTGCGTGCAGCCGGTCGTGGACGAGCTGGCCCGCAGGGGCGCGCCGTTCACCGGCCTGCTCTACGCGGGCCTCGCCCTGACCTCCACCGGCCCCCAGGTGATCGAGTTCAACTGCCGCTTCGGCGACCCCGAGACCCAGGTCGTCCTGCCGCTGCTGCGCACCCCGCTCGCCGGGCTGTTCCTGGCGGCGGCGACCGGTGGGCTCGGCGAGCAGCCCGAGCTGGACTGGGAGGACGGCTACGCGGTGACCGTCGTGGTCGCGGCGGAGGGCTACCCCGGCAGGCCGCGCACCGGCGACGTGATCGGCGGGGCGGACGCGGAGGGCGTGCTGCACGCGGGCACGAGGCGCAGGGACGACAGGGCCGTGGTGTCGTCGGGCGGGCGGGTGCTGTCGGTGGTCGGCACGGGGAAGACCCTGGCGGACGCGCGGGCGGCGGCGTACGAGCGGGTGGAGCTGGTCCACCTGACCGGCTCGCACCACCGCACGGACATCGCCCAGCGGGCGGTGGAGGGCGGGATCATCGTCCCGTCGTAGGCGGTGGCGCAGGGGTTTCGGCGGGGCCGCGTCCTTGAGGGCGCGGCCCCGTTCTTTTCCGGCGGCGGGTGGCGGCTCCGCAGGTCAGGGGCCTCACGGTGCGCCGTTCGGGCGAGCGCCGGAACCACGACGTACCCGGCCGCGTCGAATCCCAGGCTCAGCTCAGGCCCGCGTTGGTAGCCTGCCAGTTGGGACCGTCCTGTTACCAACCGTGCCGGGGAGGGTGTGGTGGAGGAGAAATCCCTGCTGGGAGTCGTGGCAGCCGCAGGTGGGGTTGCTGGTGGTGCTGCTACGGCGTTCTTTGCCGCCAACAAGCGCCTGGGAGAGATCATGGACGTCGCCGCGAGCGCGGGGTCTCAGAAGTTCGAGGTCAGCAAGGAGACGGTCCTCAAAGCCATCAAGGCGATCAGCCACCAGCGCCGCGTGCTCCAGAAGCAGCACGCCAACGCGAAGAACGACCTCATGATCCCGCTGGCGGGCAGCGAGGACGTCATCAACAGCAGCGTCGTCGAGGCGTGGAACAAGAACCTCGTGCTGAACGACGACTCCTACGCCGAGCGCGTCGACCAGTACGTCGCGAGCCTGGGCGGCCTGCTGGACCAGTTGTGCGCGGCTGCCAAGGAGTACGACTACACCGATGAAGAGGTCGACTCCGCCATGCGAGGCCAGAGTGCGCTCTAGTTCCCGCGCCGTCCGGGTCCTGCTCCCCCTGCTCGGACTCCTGGTCGTGAGCTGCTCCGACACCCAGGGGGGCGCGGCGGTGCCCGAGCAGCAAGGCGCCGGAACCTCCGCGACCGCCCCGACCAGCACCTCCAAGGCGTCGAACCGTCCGCGCGAGTTGAAGCTCGACGGGCTGGACCCGTGCAAGGTGCTCACCGCGGACCAGGCGAAGCAGTTGGGCGTGCCCGAGTCGGAGCCGGGAGATCCCAAGCTGGGGCGGTTCGAGAACGTGCCGAACTGCTACTACTCCAGCCTCAGGGGCCCGTCGTTCAGCTACACGATCGGCTTCAACAGCACGGCGGGTTACGAGGCCTGGAACAGCGGGGGCAACCTCGACGTCAGCCCGATGGCGGTGAGCGGTTACGACGCGGTGTGGATCAAGTTCAAGGGGGACACGCCGGACTCGTGCACCCTCGCCGTCGACGTCGCGGACGGTGAGCACCTCTACGTGAACTACATGCCCATCGGCGAGAAGGGCACGCAGGAAGAGCTTTGCCAGAAGGCGACGACGGCCACCGAGATGGCGCTCGCCACACTGCCGTCCTTGAGCTGAGGGGAAGAGAGCATGGCCGCGGACGCGGCGGTGGGCGACCACCGCTTCCAGGGGTACGACAACAACGCGCTCGCCACTCTGGTCGACGACTTCAGGGGTGGGAGCCTGGCGCAGCACTTCTCCACCGCTTCGCAGGCGTTGCGCGACCTCGCCAAGAGCCTCGACGAGGCCGACGTCGCACTGCGCCAGGAGTTGGCGGGGCTCGGCACCGGTTGGAAGGGACTGGCAGGCGAGAACGCGGGCACCGCCTTCTCCGTCCAAGCCCAGGGGGCGGGTCAGGGCAGTGAGGCCGCCGCGCAGAACTCCGAGGCCACGGCGGCGCAGGGGAACAGCTACAGCGACACCCGCAACAACCTCCCCGAGTCCCAGACCCTCCGAGGCGCCACCGAGAACGGGTTCCTCGACAACGCCGCCGGGTTCTTCGGGTACGAGACCGATCACGCCGCCGAGGTCAAGGCCACCCAGGCCGCGCGTGAGACCGCCATTCGCGGGTTCGAGCAGTACCAGTCGGCGAGCCAGGACGCGCTCGGGCAGTACCAGTCCATGAACAAGCCCCCCACCTACGACGTCACCGCCGTCTCCAGCGCCGCCACCGCCATGCCCTCCGTGCAGCAGTTCTCCGGCACCCCCGGCGGTCTCGCCGTCGGTGGTTCGGCGCCCGGCGGGCTGGTCGGGGCGCCCGGCGCCGTCGGCGGCGGCTCGGTCACCGGGTTCCCCGGTCTGCCCGGCGGCGGGCTCGTCGGCACGCCCGGCGGGGGTGGCGGTGGCGGGCTCTCGCCGCAGCTGCCCGGTGGTGGGTCGACCGGCATCGCGCCGGTGCTCCCCGGACTCGGCACGCCCGGCGGGGGTGGCGGCTCGCTGCTCGGCAAGCTGCCCGGCGGGTCCAACTTCGGGCTCGGGCTCGGTCTCGGGCTGGCAGGCGCCGCCGGGCTCGGGGTCGCGGCCAGCACCGCCCGCGGCGGGCAGGTCGTGCGCGGCGGGGCCGGCGGGGCCGGTGGCGCGGGCGCGCTCACCGGGGACGCCGCCAAGGCCGCGGGCGTCAAGAACTCCGGCCCGGTCACCGGCAAGTCCGCGGGCGTGTCCGCCACGATCGGCGCCATCGACGGCGACGAGCGCCTCGGGCGCGGAGGCGCGGCGGGCAGGGGCGCCCTCGCGGGCAAGGCCGGGGCGGCGTCGATGATGCAGCCCGCAGCCTCCGCCAAGGGCGGCCCCGACGAGGAGGACGGCGAGCACATCCGCAAGTACGGGGTGGACTCGGACGACGTCTTCGGCGACGAGCGCATGGTCGTGCAGTCCGTCATCGGCGACGAACCCGAGGCGAGGTGACCGCTCCCGGCACCGCGGTGCTGTCCACCCTGGAGTTCGACGTCGCCTGGGAGGCCGAGAAGCTCCCCAGGCGCAACGTCGCGCTCGACGTCCCCAGCCCCGGGATCACCCACACCGAGCGCGCCGAGCTCGTGCGCTCGGCGTGGGAGTCGCTGGAGCGGCGCGACCTCGCGTCCCGGCAGCGGGTCAGCCCCGAGCTGGCCGACGCGTTCTCGCTGCTGGCCAACCCGCAGGCCTGCGTGGACATCTGGATCTGGGTCGACGGCCGCAAGATCAAGGGCCTCGCCGCGTCCGCCGGGGACGACGCGGTGCTGGGCGTGGTCGACGGCGACGAGGTGTGGCTGATCCCGTCCCGCGCCACCGCGCTGGCCGAGGCGGCCGTGTCGGTGGCGGGCGAGATGCCCGCCGGGCGCGGCCGTTCCATCAGCCTGCCCAACGACGTGCTCCGCACCGCCTCCACCAAGGCGGGCCCCAGCGCCGAGCGGCTCATCACCGAGCTGGAGCGGCAGGGCGTCCCGCTGCACGAGGCGCAGGAGCTGGCCGCCATGTGCGAGGGCATGGGCACGCGCGGCCAGTTCGGCGCCGAGCGCGCCGCCAAGCGCGGCGAGCCCACGACCAGGGCCAAGCGCGTCGTCGCCTGGCACGACACCCCGTCCGGCCGCTACCTGCACCTGGTGCGCCCCAGCTCGGACGGCCGCGACTGGAGCACGATCACCCCGATCGACAACACCCGCCTCGCCGGGTGCGTCTGGGAGCTGCTCCAGGAGGTCTGACCGGCACGCCCCGAGGCCGCCCCCGCACCCGCGCGGGCGGCCTCGGGCGCGTCCGGGCCCCGCCGCGTGGAACCCCGCCCGGCCCCACCGCGTCCTCCGTCGTGTCGATCCACCCACCGGTGACCGCGGCGACGCTCGCGGCCCCGGCCTTCCTGACCGCCTGGCGCCGCCTGGACCTCGGCGCGATGCCGCTCGTCCTGCACGTGCCGGGACCCCCGGCCCCCTGGTCCGACCTGGTCGCGGCAGGCCTGGCCCGCGCCACCGCCCTCGACCCGTGGCTGGCGGGCGCCTGCGCGCTGCTCGCCGCCCCGCCCCGCTCGGTCGACCTGCGCCTGGGCTACGGCAGCACCGCCGTGCGCGCCCTCGCCGCCCCGTCCGGCCCCGGCGCGCTCCGCGCCGTCCTCGCCGACCGCTCGGTCACCCTCGTCGAGCTGCCCTCCCCCGACCTGCCCGCCGCGCTGGTCGACCTGCTCCCCGCGCACGACCCCGGACGGGTCGGCGCCCCCGGCCTGAGCGGCCGGATCGGGGCCGCCGCGCTCGACCCGGACGGCCGCAGGCGCCGCGCCGGGGACGTCGTCGACTTCCACGGCCCCGTCCACGCCGACGTGCTGCTCGCCCGCGCGACCGCGCTGCTCAGCGGCCTCGCGTAGGTTGTCGCCATGCCCGGTGTCTCCACCAGATCGGACGTCCCCCCGTTCCGCGTGATGGAGGTGCTGTCCGCCGCGGCCGAGCGGCAGCGCGCCAAGGGGGACGTGGTCTCCCTCGCGGCGGGCCAGCCGTCGGGCCGCGCCCCGAGCCCGGTGCTGGAGGCCGCGCACCGCGCCCTGGTCGAGCAGCCCCTCGGCTACACCGAGCAGCTGGGCATCCCGGAGCTGCGCGAGGCCATCGCGGGCCACTACGACCACGAGCACGGCCTGGCCGTCTCCCCGGACGACGTGGTCGTCACCACCGGCTCCTCGGGCGCGTTCCTGCTGGCGTTCCTGGCCGCGTTCGACCCCGGCGACCGGGTCGCGCTGGCCCGCCCCGGCTACCCGGCCTACCGCAACATCCTGCGTGCCCTCGGCTGCGAGGTCGTGGAGCTCCAGTGCGGCCCGGACACCCGCTTCCAGCCCACCGCCGACATGCTGGAGGGCCTGGACGTGAAGGGCCTGGTGCTGGCCAGCCCCGCGAACCCCACCGGCACGGTGCTGGCCGCGCCGGAGCTGGCCGCCCTCACCGGCTGGTGCGCCGAGCGCGGCGTGCGGCTGGTCAGCGACGAGATCTACCACGGCATCAGCTTCGGCGCGCCGCTCAGCTCGGCCTGGGAGACCTCCCGCGACGCGGTCGTGGTGAACTCGTTCTCCAAGGCGTTCGCGATGACCGGCTGGCGCCTGGGCTGGGCGCTCATGCCGCCGGACCTGCGGGCCGCCGCCGACCGGCTGACCGGCAACTTCACCCTGTGCCCGCCCGCGCTGCCGCAGCACGCCGCCGTCGCCGCGTTCACCCCCGAGTCCCGCGCCGAGATGGCGGCCCTGGTCGAGGGCTACCGGGTGAACCGCGACCTGCTGCTCAAGGGCCTGGCCGACCTGGGCATCACCCGCGTGGCCCCGGCGGACGGCGCGTTCTACGCCTACGCCGACGTCAGCCACCTCACCGACGACTCGACGGCGTTCTGCCGCAGGCTGCTCGACGACACCGGCGTGGCGATCGTGCCCGGCGCGGACTTCGACCCCGTGCTCGGCCACGAGCACGTGCGCTTCTCGTTCGCCTCGTCCCGCGAGGACGTCGAGGAGGCGCTGCGCCGGATCGGGAACTGGCTGGAACCCCTCGGCCCGCCCGCGCGTTGAACGGACATGCTCAGGATCATCGCGGTGCTGCTGGCCCTCTGGCTGGTGCTCGCCGTGCTCGGCGCCCTGCTCAAGGGCGTGTTCTGGCTCGTGCTGATCGGCGGCACGGTCTTCCTCGGCCTCGCCGCCTACGGGGCGATCAAGTCCAACAGCCGGTAGCGCGCCGCGCCGACGTGAGCCGACCTGCGGAAACGAGCTTCCGCAGGTCCTTCCGCGCGACCACGACCACGCCGCCGGGCGCGACCACGACCACGTCGCCGCCCGCGCCTACAGCACGCCCAGCCCCACCAGCCGCTCCCTGGCGTCGGCCACCCCGCGCCACAGCAGCCCCGACATCCCGGCCGCCACCGCGCCGTCCACGTTGACCTGCCGGTCGTCCAGGAACACGCAGTCCCCAGGCTCGACCCCCAGCCGCTCCGCGAGCAGCCGCCACACCTCCGGGTCCGGCTTGATCACGCCCAGGTCCCCGGAGAACACCAGGTGCCGGAAGTGCCGGGTCCACGCCTGCCGCTCCACGGCCCGCCCAAACGACGACGCCGCGTTGGACAGCAGCGCCAGCGGGACCCCGGCCGAGGCCAGCTCCCCGATCAGCGCCACGCTCTCCCCGGACGGCCGCATCCACCCGTCCCGGTCCACCTCGGCCAGCCGCCCGGCCAGCTCCGGCCCCACGTCCAGGCCGTGCTCGGCCCCCACGAGCGCCCAGTACGCCTCGTCGGACAGCCCCCGGTCGTAGGCGTCCCGGTGCCGCCAGTACGCCTCGCCCACGTCGGCGACGCCGAGCAGCGCGGCCAGCCGGGGCAGCTCCTCGCTCGGGTGGCTGATGACCTCGCCGTAGTCGAACACGATCCAGCGCACGGGGTCAGCTCGCCGAGGAGATGCGGCGCAGGGCCTCCGCGATGGCCTCGGCGCCCACGTCGCGGTGCGTCACGAACCGGACCTTGCCCGACATCGTGCTGGCGTGCACCCCGAGGTGCCGCAGGCCGCTGAGGGTCACCTCCAGGTCGGGCACCTCGGCGAGCACGATGTTGGTCTCCGGCCGCACCACGTCCCAGCCCAGCTCGACCAGCCCGTCCGCGAGCGTCGCCGCGTTCACGTGGTCGGCCTCCAGGTCGTCGATCCGGTCCAGCCCGATCAGCCCGGCCGCGGCCAGCACCCCGCCCTGCCGCACCCCGCCGCCGAGCATCTTGCGCAGCCGCCGCGCCTCCTGCACGAACGTGGCGGTCCCGCCGACCACCGACCCGACCGGCGCGCCCAGGCCCTTGCTCAGGCACACCTGCACGGTGTCCACGCCCACGGTCAGCGCCGCGGGCGGCAGCCCCAGCCCCACCGCCGCGTTCCACAGCCGCGCCCCGTCCAGGTGGACCCGCAGGCCGATGTCGCGGGCCGCCGACACCAGCAGCGCGTGCTCGTCCGGCGGCGTCACGGTCCCGCCCGCCGCGTTGTGCGTGTTCTCCAGGCACAGCAGCCGCGAGGTCAGCGTGTAGTAGGGGCCGGGCGCTCCGGCGGCGGCGCGCACCGACTCGGCCGTGACCCGTCCGGGGGCGACGTCCCACTCCAACGGGTGGGGCATCCCGCCCGCGAGCCACGCCGCGGTGCCCAGCTCGGCGTCCAGCACGTGCGCGCCCCGCGCGGCCAGGAACCGGTCGCCCCGCCGCAGGTGCGCCATCAGCGCGATCAGGTTCCCCATGGACCCGGACGGCACCCACAGCGCCGCGTCCACGCCGAGCAGGTCCGCGACCCGCTCCTCCAGTCTGCGCATCGTGGGGTCCTGGTCGAGCACGTCGTCGCCCACTTCGGCGACCGACATGGCCAGGCGCATCTTCTCGTCGGGCTGCGTCACGGTGTCCGAGCGGAGGTCGATCGGTGCGAGCTGGGTCACGAAAGGATCACATCACACCGGGCAAGCCCTGTCCTGACGGCCTCCTCCGTACCACGATGGAGGTGACGCACGTCTCCCGCAGGAGCCGTGCAACCACCAGGTGCCCCGGTTCCGTCCGGTAGGTGCAAGCACGACGAGCGGAGAGCGTCCGCGTGGACCAGCACGACGAGCAGGAGTTCGCGGAGTACTTCGCGGCTCGCCGGGAGGCCGTGCGCCGAACGGCGTTCCTGCTGTGCGGTGACTGGCACCGGGCGGACGACCTCGCCCAGACCGCGTTCGTCGCGCTGCACCGCAAGTGGCGCAAGATCCGGGACAGGGGCGCGCTCGACGCCTACGTCCGCCGCTGCGTGGTGCGCGCGGTGATCGACGAGTCCAGGCGGCCGTGGCGGCGGGAGCGGTTCGTGGACGCGGTCCCCGAGCGGCCCTCCGCCGACGAGGTCGCCGAGTCGGTGGTCACCAGGGAGGCGCTCGTCGTGGGGCTCAAGCGGGTGCCGCCGAGGCAGCGGGCGGTGCTCGTGCTGCGGTTCCTGGAGGGCCTGGACGTCACGGCCGCCGCCGAGGCGCTGGGCTGCACCGAGGGCACCGTCAAGAGCCAGACCGCGCGGGGCCTCGCGGCACTGCGCGAAGCGCTGGGCGACGCGCTCGACGACCTGAGGTCGGCGTCCTGAACGGGAGCGGCATGAACGGGAACGGGAGGTGGGGGTAGTGGACGAGCGGAAGCTCGCGGAGGCGTTCCGCGACGCGGCTGACGGGGCCCCGGCGCCCGCGTTCGACCTGGACTCGGTGCGCTCGGCGTCCAAGCGGGCCACCCTGCGCAGGCGCTCCGCGCTCGCCGCCGGGTCGACGCTGGCCGTCGTGCTGCTCGCGGGCGGCGTCGCGGCGGGCGGGCTGCTGCCGGTCGGCGGCCCCGAGCAGGCGTCGTCGGCGCTGGAGAGCCAGGCGCCCGCGACCCTGGACATGGAGGCCGCCACCGCCGAACCGCGCGTGCTGGGCACCGAGGACGGCCCGCGCGGCGAACCGGGGGAACCCACCGGCGGCCAACCCCCCAAGAGCATCCCCGGTGACCCGTCCGAGCAGGGGGACGAACCACCGGGGAGCGCCGACCCCACGGTCGGCGGCACCCCCAGCGGGTGCGAAGCGGCCGACCGGGAGCTCGCTGTCGCCCTCGCCGGCGAACTCCCGGTCGCCCGCGACCTCGTGCCCACCGGGGTCACCGGCTGCCCGGTGGGGGCGCGCGGCGCGAGCTACCTGGTCAGGGCGGGCGCCGACTACGCCACGGTGTCCGTCGTGCTGGTCCCCGCCGGGGTGCGCGCGAGCCTGGCCACCGACCTGCGCCGCGAGGCCGTGGCCACCACCGCCTCCGGGGAGGGCGTCCACGTCCTGAGCGAACCCGCCGCGGGCGCCACCACCGCCCCCTACGCCGCCGACCTGCCCCGGCTGGCCCAGGCGATCGCGGCCGGGCGGTGAACCGGCGCGGCGGGCGCGTCCGACCGGCGCCCCGCCTCCGGGTACCTTCCCCCGAATGACAGCCGCCGCGACACCCAAGGGCGTCCGCCGCCGCCAGGCGCTGGTGGAGGCCGCCGCGGAGCTGCTCGTGGAGGGCGGGTTCGCCGCGCTGCGCCACCGGGCCGTCGCCGAGCGCGCCGGCCTGCCGCTGGCCTCCACCACCTACTACTTCGACTCGATCGACGACCTGGTCACCGCCGCGCTGGAGCACCACGGCGACCTGGAGCTGGCGCGCGGCAAGGCCCGGCTGGACGAGCTCGACCCCGACGACTGCGACGGCGAGACCGTCACCGACCTCGTCCTGGAGCTCCTGCTCGGCCCGCCGGGCGGCGAGCAGGACGCCGAGGCCGTCGTGCTGCGCTACGAGCGCCTCATCGCCACCGGCCGCCGCCCCTACCTGCGCCCGCTCATGCACCGGCAGAAGAGCGCGCTGCACGGCCTCATCCTCGACATCTTCGCCCGAGCGGGCAGGCGGGTCGGGCCCGAGCGCGTCGAGGAGCTGATCGCCCTCGTCGACGGGGCCGTCGTCAACGCCCTCATCGAGGTGAACCCGGACCCCAGGGGCGTCGCCAGGAAGATGCTCTCCCGCGCCCTGCAACCCCGCTGACCCCTCGCGCGTGTAGTCCCAGGGGAGGGGCGGAAGGGGACTTCTGATGGGCAAGGCGGACGAGCAGGCGTTCCGCGACTTCGCCGAGCGGCAGGCAGGCGCGCTGCGGCGCACCGCCTACCTGTTCTGCGGCGACTGGCACACGGCGGAGGACCTGATGCAGGCCACCCTGCTCAAGCTCTACCAGGCGTGGCACCGGGTCGAGTGGCGCGACAACGCCAACGCCTACGCCCGCAAGGTCCTGCTGCGCACCTGGCTGGACGAGCGGCGCAGACCGTGGCGCAGGGCCGAGCAGCGGGACGGCGAGCTGCCGGAGGTCGCGGACTCGGGCTCCGACCCGGACGTGGCGGGGGAGCGGCTGTGGGCGAGGGACCTGGTGCACGCCGGCCTGCTGCGCGTGCCGCCGAGACAGCGGGCGGTTCTCGTGCTGAGGTACTTCGAGGACCTGCCGGTGAGCGAGGTGGCCCTGGCGATGGGGTGCACCGAGGGGACGGTCAAGAGCCAGACGGCTCGTGGGCTGGTCGCGCTGCGCGCGGCCGTGGAGGCGTTGGAAGGGCGGGTGGTTGCGTCATGAGCGAGGCTGAACTGCGGGAGGGGATGCTCGCCGCGCTGGGCGACGAGCCCCCGCTGGACTTCGACGCCGACGCGCTGATCAGGAAGGGCAGGCAGCGGCGCAAGCGCAAGCGCGCGCTGACCGCCGTCGGCACGACGACGGCGCTGCTGCTGGTGACGGCGCTGTCGGTGCCGCTGGTGCTCGACGGGCTGCGCTCCGGCGCCGTGGACTCGGCGGGGTCGGGCCTGATCACGATCACCGGGGAGCGGGCTCCGGGGTCCGGCGAGCCCGACCCCGCCACCGAGTCGCCCCGGCCCGCGGGCGAGGCGACGCTGGAGAGCAGCGAGTCGGGCTGGGTCCACTACTACCTGAACGAGATCTACCCCAACTACGGGGTGCTGGCGCTCGGCGAACCCCAGCTCGTCGCGAACACCTTCCCGGAGCTGGGGCCGCACGAGGGCTCCCTCGGCTACCTCGTCCGCTACACCAAGGGCGCCACCAGGGGGATGCTGCGCCTGGAGGTCGGCGGCGAGGACTCGGGACTGGGCTCCATGTGCCCCGACAAGAGGTACTGCCACTCCGAGGACCAGCAGCCGGACGGCAGCCGCGTCCAGGTGGCCAGCTACCCCGGTCGCGTGGAGGAGCCCGGTGGGCTGGAGGTCGTGCACCACCGGCCGGACGGCCTCGTCGTGCGCGTCGTCAGCTACCACACCGACCCGTCCGACCCCGACGTGCAGCTCGACCTGAACAGCTACGACGCCATCCTCGGCCTCGCCACGGACAGGAACCTCGCGCTCGCCGCGGGCTGACTATCCTGACCGCGTGAGCAAGCCCCGCATCTCGAACGTCCTCGCAGGTCGCTACGCGTCAGCGGACCTGGTCCGGCTCTGGTCGGCCGAGCACAAGATCGTCCTGGAACGGCAGCTGTGGCTGGCCGTGCTCCGGGCCCAGGCCGAGCTGGGCGTCGAGGTGCCCGAGGGCGCCGTCGCCGACTACGAGCGCGTGCTGGAGCAGGTCGACCTGGCCTCCATCGCCGACCGCGAGCGCGTGACCAGGCACGACGTGAAGGCCCGCATCGAGGAGTTCAACGCCCTCGCCGGCCACGAGCACGTGCACAAGGGCATGACCTCGCGCGACCTGACCGAGAACGTCGAGCAGCTCCAGGTGCTGCGCTCCCTGGAGCACGTGCGGGGCCGGGTGGCCGCCGTGCTGGCGCGCCTCGCCGGGCTCGCCGCCGAGCACACCGGCCTGGTCATGGCGGGCCGCTCGCACAACGTGGCCGCCCAGGCCACCACCCTCGGCAAGCGCTTCGCCACCGCCGCCGACGAGCTGCTCGTCGCGTTCCAGCGGGTCGACGAGCTGATCGCCCGCTACCCGCTGCGCGGCGTCAAGGGCCCGGTCGGCACCGCCCAGGACATGCTCGACCTGCTCGGCGGCGACCGCGAGCGGCTCGCCGACCTGGAGAGCGCCGTCGCCCGGCACCTCGGGTTCGAGCGGCTGCTCACCAGCGTCGGCCAGGTCTACCCGCGCTCGCTCGACTTCGACGTGCTCTCCAGCCTCGTGCAGGTGGCCGCCGCCCCGTCGTCGCTGGCCAAGACCATCCGGCTGATGGCGGGCCACGAGCTGGTCACCGAGGGCTTCAAGCCCGGCCAGGTCGGCTCCAGCGCCATGCCGCACAAGATGAACACCCGCTCGTGCGAGCGCGTCAACGGCCTGGCCGTGGTGCTGCGCGGCTACCTGTCCATGGTCGGCGAGCTGGCGGGCGACCAGTGGAACGAGGGCGACGTGTCGTGCTCGGTGGTGCGCCGCGTCGCGCTGCCGGACGCGTTCTTCGCGCTGGACGGCCTGCTGGAGACGTTCCTGACCGTGCTGGACGAGTTCGGCGCCTACCCGGCGGTGGTGCAGCGCGAGCTGGACCGCTACCTGCCGTTCCTGGCCACCACGAAGGTGCTGATGGCGTCGGTGCGCGCGGGCGTCGGCCGGGAGACCGCCCACGAGGCGATCAAGGAGAACGCGGTCGCGGTCGCGCTGGCCATGCGCGAGCGGGGGCTGGCCGAGAACGACCTGCTGGACCGGCTGGCCGCCGACGAGCGGGTCCCGCTGGACCGGGCCGGGCTGGACGCGCTGCTGGCCGACCGGCTCTCGTTCACCGGGGTGGCCGAGGAGCAGGTGGCCAAGGTCGCCGAGGCGGTGGCCGCGCTGCTGGAGAAGCACCCCGGCGCCGCCGACTACGCGCCCGCGCCGATCCTCTGAGCGCCTGAGCGCCCGCACGACCTGACACCGCCCGGCCGGGGACCTCCCCGGTCGGGCGGTCCCGCGCTCAGCCCTCCCAGCGCAGCCAGCCGCGCTGACCGGACCGGCACACCAGCCTGCGGCCGGTCGGGTCCACCGCCGTCGTCCCGACCTCCGCGCACGGGAACCCGCCCAGCGCGATCTGGTCGTACCGCCGGGTGTCCTCGCGCGCGCTGGTCGTCGTCGTGGGCGCGGGCGCGCTGGCAGGCGGCGGCGCCGTCGTGGTCGGCGCGGGCGGTGGCGGCGGGGCGGTCGTGCCCGCCACGGTCGGCCTCGCCGTGGTCGGCGCGGGCCGCACCGAGATGTCCACCTGCGGCACCAGCACCGTCGTCGGCGCCCGCTTGGCCGTCGTCGTGGGCGCGGCGGGCGTCGGCGCGGGCGCGGCCTGCGGCGAACCGCAGGCGGTGAGCAGCGCGAGCAGCGCGGCGCCGGTCAGCGCCGCGGCGCGCGGGAGTGCTTTCCGGTCCACCACGACGAGCACACTAGGGGCGGCGGACCGCTGCTCCAAGCGGCGTATCCCGATCGGTCTAACGGCGGCGTGTCGCGCCGGAGGGCGGGACGCGCTCCCGGCGCGTCCCACCACCCGCGCTACAGCCGCCCCGCGTCCACGATCCGCCGCAGGAACAACCTGGTCCGCTCGTGCTCCGGCTCGCCGAGCACCTGCGCGGGCGGCCCCGACTCCAGCAGCCTGCCGCCGTCCAGGAAGCACACCCGGTCGGCGACCTGCCTGGCGAAGCCCATCTCGTGCGTGGCCATCAGGATCGTCGTGCCCCGCGCCGCCAGCTCCCGCACCAGCCCGAGCACCTCGCCCACCAGCTCCGGGTCCAGCGCGCTGGTGATCTCGTCCAGCAGCAGCAACCTCGGCCCGTGCGCCAGCGCCCTGGCGATCGCCACCCGCTGCTGCTGCCCGCCCGACAACCGGTCCGGGTAGGCCCCCGCCCGGTCGGCCAGCCCGACCCGCGCCAGCAGCTCGCGGGCGCGCTCCTCGGCCTGCGCGCGCGGCGCCCGGTGCACCACCCGCGACGCGAGCGTCACGTTGTCCAGCACCGACATGTGCGGGAACAGGTTGTAGGACTGGAACACCACGCCCATCCGCCGCCGCGCCACGTCCGCGTCGACCCTCGGGTCGGAGACGTCCTCGCCGTCGAGCAGCACCTGCCCGTCGTCCAGGTCCTCCAGCAGGTTCGCGCAGCGCAGCAGCGTCGACTTGCCCGAGCCGGACGAGCCGATCAGCACCACGACCTCGTGCTCGGCCACGTCCAGGTCGATCCCGTCGAGCACCCGGCGCCCGCCGTACTCCTTCACCACGTTCCGCAGCCCCAGCACGGGCTGCCCGGCCACCGGCCCGCTCATCGCGCCCCCTGCCGCTCGGCCGCCCGCCGCGCCACCGCGTCGGCCAGCCGCCCCGACGGGATCGCCAGCAGCACGAACAGCAGCGCCGCGACCACGTACGGGGTGAAGTTGAACGTCTTGGCCTGCACGATCTGCGCCGCCCGCACCGCGTCCACCGCGCCGAGCACCGAGATCAGCCCGCAGTCCTTCTGCAGCGCCACGAAGTCGTTGAGCAGCGCGGGCGTCACCCGCCGCACCGCCTGCGGCAGCACCACCAGCCGCAGCGTCCTGCGGTGGTCCAGCCCCAGCGAGCGGGCCGCCGCGATCTGCGACGGGTGGATCGACTCGATGCCCGCGCGGAACACCTCGGCCACGTACGCGCTGTAGGTCAGCACCAGCGCGATCCCGCCCAGCACCACCGGGTCCGTCGGCACCCCGCCCAGCCGCAGCGCGGGCAGCCCGAACCCGACCAGGTACAGCAGGATGATCAGCGGCAGCCCCCGGAACAGGTCCACGTACCCGGTGGCCAGCGCCCGCAGCGGGAACCACACCGGCCCGCGCAGCGTGCGCAGCCCGGCCAGCAGCACCGCCAGCACCAGCACGCACGCCGCGCACACCAGCAGCACGCGCAGGTTCAGCCACAGCCCGTCCAGCACGGCGGGCAGCGCGTCCCACGCCACCTCCGAGTCGAAGAACGACGCCTTCACCCTGGGCCAGCCGGGCGCCCCGGTCACCGTGAACCAGGCCGCCGCGGCGAACACCAGGGTCGACACCAGCGCCACGGCCGTGGACCGGCGGGCCCGCGAGCGCCGGTAGGCCAGCCGCTCCCGGTGCAGCTCGCTGACCGGGAGCGGCGCCCGCGCCGCGGAACCGCTCACTTCAGGACGGGCGCGGAGCCCGAAGCGGACATCCACTCCTGCTCGAGGGCGGCCAGGACGCCCCTGGAGCGCAGCGCCTCGACCGCCTGGGACACGCAGTTCGTCAGCGGGCTGCCCTTGTCCAGCACGGCGCCGAACTGCTCCGGCTTGCCGTCACCCGCGGGGATCTGCCCGACGATCTTCGCGTCCTCCAGCTCGGCGGAGGTGACGTAGAGCGCGGTCTGCAGGTCGAGCACCAGCGCCTGCACCTGGCCCGCCCGCAGCGCGGCCTTGGCGTCGTCGTTGGTGTTGTAGACCGACACCTCCTGCGACGGCTGGAGCCGCTCCGCCGCGTCGTAGCTGGTCGTGCCGACCTGCGCGCCGATCTTCACGCCGCGCAGCGCCTCCAGCGACGTCACCGCCGCCGCGGGCGAGTCCTGGAGCGCGATCACGGCCTGCGCCACGTCGTAGTAGGGCGCGGACATGTCGACGGACTGCTTGCGCTCGTCGGTGATCGAGAACTGGTTCAGGTCGAGGTCGAAGGTCTTCGGGCCGGGCTGGACGGCCGCGTTGAACTGCACCCGCACCCACTCGACGTCGGCCTTGGCGTAGCCCAGCTCCTCGGCCAGCGCGTAGGCCACGGCGGACTCGAAGCCCTTGCCGCTGGCCGGGTCGTCGTCGACGAACCACGGCGCGTAGGCGGGCTGGTCGGTGCCCAGGGTCAGCTTGCCCGAGGTCAGCGTCGGCAGCGCCCCCTTCTCGCAGGAGGCGGCGGACGCGGAGCCCGACGGCGCGGAGGAGGTCTCGTCGACGGGGGCGCACGCGGAGGCGGCGGCGATCGCGGCGGCGGCGATCAGCAGGGCGGGGGAGCGCATGGCGGTCATCATCCCCCGTACCGGGCGGATCGCTCACCTGCTGGGACAAGTACGCTGCTCCGCGTGCCGCAGCTCGCCGACTACCCCGTGATCGCCACCGGCAAGGTCCGCTCGGTCCACGCCGTGGACGACGAACTCCTGCTGTTCGTCGCGTCCGACCGGATCTCCGCCTACGACCACGTCCTGAGCACGCCCATCCCCGACAAGGGCCGGGTGCTCACGGCGATGAGCGTGTTCTGGTTCGACAAGCTCGCCGACCTGGCGCCCAACCACCTCGTCGCCTGGGACGACCCGCGCATCCCGGCCGAGGTCAGGGGCCGGGCGCTGCTGGTGAGGCGGCTGGACATGGTGCAGGTCGAGTGCGTCGCGCGCGGCTACCTCACCGGCTCCGGCATGGTCGAGTACCGGGAGACCGGGTCGGTGTGCGGCGTGCCGCTGCCCGAGGGGCTGGTCGAGGCCTCCGAGCTGGCCGAGCCGATCTTCACGCCGGCCACCAAGGCCGAGCTCGGCGCGCACGACGAGAACGTGAGCTTCGCGCACGTCGAGTCGGTGGTCGGCGGCGCGCTGGCCGAGGAGCTGCGCGCGCGGACCCTCCAGGTGTACTCGGCGGCCCGCGAGCACGCGCGCAGCCGGGGCGTGGTCCTGGCGGACACCAAGTTCGAGTTCGGCGTCGACCGGGCCGGGACGCTGGTGCTGGCCGACGAGGTGCTCACCCCGGACTCGTCCCGCTACTGGCCCGCCGACTCCTACCAGGCAGGCCGGGTGCAGCCCTCGTTCGACAAGCAGTACGTGCGCGACTGGCTGACCTCGGCCGAGTCCGGCTGGGACCGCAAGTCGGACGCGCCGCCGCCCGCGCTGCCCGCCGAGGTCGTGGCCGCGACCCGCGCCCGGTACGTCGAGGCGTACGAGCGGATCACCGGGCTGTCCTTCGCGGACTGGCCCTCGGCCTGATCCTCCCCCTCTGAGCGCTCCGGCGCGGTCCCGATCTCCCGTGGACCGCGCCGGAGCTGCTCCCGGCCGCCTCCCCCCGGTTTTCGCGGAATCCGCATCCCGCCTTCACCCCGCCGTGGCGCGCAGTACACGCCCGTGCGGCGCACTGGTGGGCATGGTCGCGCGCCTGGTGGTGTCGCTGTCGGGGATCGGCTCCGCACCGGTGGGGCCGAGCTCGGAACTGGCCGGTGAGCTGGGTCGCCGGGGTGTTCCGCTGTCGTTGTTGCTCGCGCCCGCGCACGTCCGGCGGGGCGAGGCGCTGGACTGGGTGCGGTCGCGGCTGGACGGGGGCGACGCGCTCGTGCAGCACGGGTTCGACCACCGCGACGACCCGTTCGCGCTGCGCAGGCGCGCCGAGTTCGCGGTGCTGCCCGCGCACGAGGCCGGGCTGCGGCTGGTGGCCGCCCGCGCCGCGTTCGCCCGCCACGGCCTGGCCACCGACGTGTTCGCGCCGCCGTCCTGGGTGGTCTCGCCCGGCGCGCTCCTCGCGCTGGCCAGGCACCGGTTCGCGGTGTGCGCCGACCTCGCGGGCGTGCGGGACCTGCGCACCGACCGGTACGTGGAGAGCCGGGTGCGCGGTGGTGGCCCCAAGGGGCTGGCCGCCGCGCTGCGCCGGGGCGGGGTGGTGCGGATCGGCGTCGACGCGGCCGACCTGCCGGGGCTGCGCGGCGCGGTGCTCGGCGCCGTGGACGTCGTGCTGGCCCACGGCGCCGACCCGACGACCTACGCCGACCTGATGACCGGGTCAGACCTCGGTCGGCTCACCCGGCGCTAGCACCACCACGGACGTCCCGGCGGGGGCCGTGGACGTGAGCACGGTGTGGTGCAGGGTCGGGTCCGCGAGCACGGCCTGGTGGATCGGCACCGCGACGCGCGGGGCGATCGCGGCCAGGAAGTCGGCCGCCTCGGACAGCTTCAGCCACGGGGCGGCGGCGGGCAGGCCCAGCACGTCCACGGGCTCGCCGGGCGGGGCGAGCGAGTCGCCGGGGTGGTAGAAGCCGTCGACCAGGTAGCCGACGTTCGGCGGCAGCGGGATCGCGGGGTGGACCTCCTCGTGCGGCGCGGCCAGCACCCGGACGCGCGCGCCGCCCAGCTCCAGCTCCGCGCCCGGTTCGGCGGTCGTCGCGCCGAGGTCCGGGTGCCGCGCCGCGGAACCGGGGTCGAGCACCAGGGTCGCGCCGGGGTTGGCCGCGAGCAGCGCGGGCAGCCGCGCCGGGTCGAGGTGGTCGGGGTGCTGGTGGGTGACCAGCACCGCGTCCAGCCCGGTGAGCTGCTCGAACCCGGCCGAGTAGGCGCCGGGGTCGAACAGCAGGCGAGCCCCGCCCGCCTCCACGAGCAGGCAGGACTGGCCGAAGTGGGTGATCCTCACGCGGTTCTCCTAGGTCGGTGCCCCCTGGTTCCCGTTCTACCCCCAGGACCGCGCGGCCGTCCCGGCTCTCGTCGGCAGCCCGGCGCGTCGGTCAGCCCGGCGCGTCGGTCAGCCCGGCGCGTCGGTCACCCCAGCTCGTCGAGCAGCGCCTGCTCGGTGGCGGCGTCCAGCCCGGCCCGGCGCGGCCGGTCGAGCCCGAGCTCCCGCTCGTGCGCCAGCGCGTCCACGGCCGTCTCGGACACCGGCCGCACCCGCAGCCCGGCTTCGAGGGCGGGCCGGGGGTTGCGGAACATCATCGCCTCGAACCCCTCGGGCAGCCACAGCGGCAGCGAGCGCGGTCCGGCCCACGGCTGCACGCCGTGCCGGTCGAGCACGTCCACCGGCGCCCGGACCAGCTCGGTCCCCGAGGGCGCCACGGCGCCCGCGACCTCGCCGAGCAGCAGGCTCAGCGGCTCGGCCGGGCCGACCCCGTCGTGGGTGCCGGTGATCCGCTGCTCGGCCGCGTCCACGACCCAGGTGGCGAGGTCGCGCACGTCCACGTGCTGCACGGGCTGCTCCGGCGCGTCGGGCACGACCACCCGGCCGCCCGCGGACATCCGGGCGGGCCAGTAGCCGAACCGGTCGCTGAGGTCGCCTGGCCCGGTGATCAGGCCCGCGCGCACCACGAACGCCCGGTCCTCCAGCGCGTCGCGCACGGCGTTCTCGGCGGCGACCTTCAACGCCCCGTACCGCTCGGGCGTCACGGGCGCGTCCGGGTCGTCCTCGACGGGCTCCAGCAGCTCGGTGCTCGTGGACGACGACGGGTCGGCGTAGACGGACCCGGTGGAGACGAAGGTCCAGTGCCCGGCGGCGTCCCCGAGCACCCGCAAGGCCTCCCGCACCCACCCCACGGACCGCGCGACGTCCACCACCGCGTCGAACCGCTCGCCCGCAAGCCCCCCGAGCCCGACCGCCCGGTCGACCTCGACGAGCGAGGCCCCGCCGGGCACACCCCCGGAAACCCCGCGCGCCGCGCACACCACCTCGTGCCGCCGCCGCACGGCTTCGGCCGCGACCGCGCGACCGAGGAACACCGTCCCCCCGAGCACCAGTATCCGCATGGGGCCACCTTGCTCGCGCCCGAGCCGCACGGGCCAGCGACTCCGCCGACGGCGAACGGACGAACACACGTTCGGGTGGGCTTGATCGAGGACTCACTCGATAGTGCCGATAACGCTCCGGTGAGCTTGCACGCTTTTGTCGACGAGAGCCGTCGGCGCGACACCTACTTCCTGGCCGCCGCAGTGATCGACCCCGGTGAGGTCGCCGTCCTGCGCAAGCTGCTCAGGGGACTGCTGTTCGCGGGACAGCGGGAACTGCACTTCAAGAAGGAGAAGCCGGAGCGGCGCAAGGCCGTGCTCTCGAAGCTGGTCGAGTGCGGCCCCGTCGTCCACGTCTACCAGCGGGACTGCGCGGACAGCGAGGAGCGGGCCAGGCAGGCTTGCCTGGTCAGGATGCTCGACGACCTGCTGGACATGCGGTTGCGCCGCCTGGTCCTGGACAGCAGGGAGGAGCGGAACCTGCACGACGCCCAGACGATCCGGGCCGCGCTGGGCAAGCGGCCCAGCCACTCCGAGGTCGTCTACGAGCACATGGTCAGCACGCAGGAGCAGCTGCTGTGGATCGCGGACGTCGCCGCGTGGTGCGCCGGAGCGGGCGGTGATTGGGCGCGCAGGGTGCGACCTCTGATCGCGAAGACCGTCGTGCTGCCCGATTGGCCCTGAAAAGCGCGAAGCACGGCCGCCGACCGTCCGGACGGGGACCGTGCTCACTTCCTCGGCCTACGGGGCCTTGGCGAGGTCAACGATAGCAAGCCGAACGGCCCCTGGCAGTGCCTTTCCACCCCCACGATCAGGTGAACCTGTGCCCCACGCCACCTGTGAACTCGATGAACACCCAGCTCAGGTACGGTTGCGCGGTACCGCACGCCCTCCATCAGGGAGCAGCCTGTCGTGGCCCGAGTCGTCGTCGACGTCATGCCGAAGCCCGAGATCCTCGACCCGCAAGGACAGGCGGTGGCCAACGCGCTGCCCCGTCTCGGGTTCGAGGGCGTCACCAGTGTCCGCCAGGGCAAGCACTTCGAGCTGGAGGTCGCCGACGACGTCGACGACGCCACGCTCGCCAAGATCGCCGAGACCTTCCTGGCGAACCCCGTGATCGAGGACTGGGTCGTCCGGCGGGTCGAGGCATGAGGGTCGGCGTCATCACCTTCCCCGGCACGCTCGACGACGTCGACGCGGCCCGCGCCGTCACCTACGCGGGCGGGGAGGCGGTCAGCCTCTGGCACGCCGACGCCGACCTCAAGGGCGTCGACGCGGTCATCGTGCCGGGTGGGTTCTCCTACGGCGACTACCTGCGCTGCGGCGCGATCGCCCGGTTCGCCCCGGTCATGCAGGAGGTCGTCACCGCCGCGAAGGGCGGGATGCCGGTTCTGGGCATCTGCAACGGCTTCCAGATCCTCTGCGAGGCGCACCTGCTCCCCGGCGCGCTGACCCGCAACGACAAGCTGCACTTCGTGTGCCGCGACCAGTGGCTCAAGGTGGAGAACACCTCGACCGCCTGGACCACCCGCTACGACGACGGCGCCGAGATCCTCGTGCCGCTCAAGTCCGGCGAGGGCGGCTACCAGGCCGACCAGGCCACCCTGGACGAGCTGGAGGGCGAGGGCCGCGTGGTGTTCCGCTACGTCGGCGACAACCCCAACGGCTCCCGCAACAACATCGCGGGCATCACCAGCGCGAACGGTCGCGTGGTCGGCCTCATGCCGCACCCCGAGCACGCCATCGACGCGCTCACCGGCCCCACGGACGACGGACTGGGCATGTTCTTCTCCCTGATCGACTCGGTGGTGAAGGCGTGACCGACACCGTCGACACCGCGCTCGCGACCCCCGACCAGGACCAGCCCTACAAGGAGCTGGGCCTCAAGGACGACGAGTACGCCCGCATCAAGGAGATCCTGGGCCGCAGGCCCACGGACGCCGAGCTGGCGATGTACTCGGTCATGTGGAGCGAGCACTGCTCCTACAAGTCGTCCAAGGTGCACCTGAAGTACTTCGGCGAGACCACCACGGACGAGATGCGCTCGAAGATGCTCGCGGGCATCGGCGAGAACGCCGGCGTCGTCGACATCGGCGACGGCTGGGCCATCACGTTCAAGGCGGAGAGCCACAACCACCCGTCCTACGTGGAGCCCTACCAGGGCGCCGCGACGGGCGTGGGCGGCATCGTGCGCGACATCCTCGCGATGGGCGCCCGCCCGCTGGCCGTGATGGACCCGCTGCGCTTCGGCGCGCCCGACGCGGAGGACACCCGCCGCGTCGTGCACGGGATCGTCGCGGGCGTCGGCGGCTACGGCAACTGCCTGGGCCTGCCGAACATCGGCGGCGAGGTCGTGTTCGACGAGTCCTACCAGGGCAACCCGCTGCTGAACGCCCTGTGCGTCGGCGCGATGCGCGTGGAGGACCTGCACCTGGCGCACGCGTCCGGCGCGGGCAACAAGATCATCCTGTTCGGCGCGCGCACCGGCCTCGACGGCATCGGCGGCGTGTCCGTGCTGGCGAGCGAGACGTTCGACGACTCCGCGGGCAAGCGCAAGAAGCTGCCCGCCGTGCAGGTCGGCGACCCGTTCACCGAGAAGGTCCTGATCGAGTGCTGCCTGGAGCTGTTCGCCGAGCGCATCGTCGTCGGCATCCAGGACCTCGGCGGCGCGGGCCTGTCCTGCGCGACCTCCGAGCTGGCCTCGGCCGGTGACGGCGGGATGCACGTCTACCTCGACCGCGTCCCGCTGCGCGCCACCGGCATGACGCCCGCCGAGGTGCTCTCCAGCGAGTCGCAGGAGCGCATGTGCGCGGTCGTGCGGCCCGAGGACGTCGACGCCTTCATGGCCGTCTGCGCCAAGTGGGACGTCATCGCCACCGAGATCGGCGAGGTCACCGACGGGGACCGCCTGGTCATCACCTGGAACGACGAGGTCGTGGTGGACGTCCCGCCGCGCACCGTCGCGCACGAGGGCCCGGTGTACAACCGGCCGATCGAGCGCCCGGCCGACCAGGACGAGCTCCAGGCCAACACGCCCGACTCGCTGCCCCGCCCGACCCGCGGCGAGCTGCTGGAGCTGGTCAAGAGCCAGGCCGCGTCGCCGAACCTGGCGTCGAAGCGCTGGATCACCCAGCAGTACGACCGCTACGTGCGCGGCGGCACGGTGCTCGCCCAGCCCTCCGACTCCGGCATGATCCGGATCGACGAGAGCACGAACCGGGGCGTGGCGCTGTCCACCGACTGCAACGGCCGCTACACCAAGCTCGACCCGTACGCGGGCGCGCAGCTGGCGCTGGCCGAGGCGTACCGCAACGTCGCCACCTCCGGCGCGACCCCGGTCGCGGTCACCAACTGCCTGAACTTCGGCTCGCCCGAGGACCCGGCGGTCATGTGGCAGTTCGAGCAGGCCGTGAAGGGCCTCGCGGACGGCTGCGCCGAGCTGGGCATCCCGGTGACCGGCGGCAACGTCAGCTTCTACAACCAGACCGGTTCCACGGCGATCCTGCCGACGCCGGTCGTGGGCGTGCTCGGCGTCATCGACGACGTCCGCCGCCGCATCCCCACCGGGATCGGCGCGGAGGCCGGCGAGACGCTGCTGCTGCTCGGCGACACCCGTCCCGAGTTCGGCGGCTCCGAGTGGGCGCACGTCGTGCACGGCCACCTGGGCGGCCTGCCGCCGAAGGTGGACCTGGCGCGGGAGAAGCTGCTCGGCGAGGTGCTGGTCGCCGGTTCCCGCGACGGCATGGTGTCGGCCGCGCACGACCTGGCCGAGGGCGGCCTGGCGCAGGCGCTGGTCGAGACCTGCCTGATCGGCGAGACCGGCGCGCGCGTCTTCCTGGCCGAGGACGAGTTCACCGACCTGTTCAGCGAGTCCGCCGGTCGCGTGCTGGTGGCCGTTCCGCGCTCCGAGGAGCTGCGGTTCACCGACATGTGCACCGCGCGCGGCCTGCCGTGGCGCAAGGTCGGCGTGGTGGACCCGGACTCGGACGGCATCGAGTTCCAGGGCCTCGGCGTGCTGGGCCTCGCCGAGCTGCGCGAGGCGTGGGAGGGCACCCTCCCGGCGCTGTTCGACTGAGCGAGCCGCGCGGGGAGCGGGGCCCGTCGGACTTCGGTCCGGCGGGCCCCGCTCGCGCGGCGGGTCAGCTGTACGCGAGCGCCTGCAGCCGGTCGTAGCCGCCGTTGAACTCGTTCTGGTCGATCGGCGACGACGAGTACTGCCACATCGTGTAGACGCTCCACCCGCGCGGCAGCGTCCCGACCGTGGACGCGTACCGCGCGACCCAGAGCGGGTTGGTGCCGCTGAAGTCCCCGCTCACGCACTGGTTCCACCAGCTCGTGGACGTGTAGATCACCGGGTAGACCCCGGTGCGCGCCCGGTAGGTGTCGCTGAAGTCCTTGATCCAGTTGGTCATCGCGGACGGGGACAGGCCGTAGCAGGTGCTGCCGTACGGGTTGTACTCCATGTCCAGCGCGCCGGGCAGCGTCCGCCCGTCCCTGGACCAGCCCCCTCCGTTGCTCGCGAAGTGGTTGGCCTGGGCGGCGCCGCTGGAGTTCGCGGGCAGCGCGAAGTGGTATGCGCCCCGGATCATGCCGACGCCGTAGGAGCCGTCGTACTGCTGGGCGAAGTAGGGGTTCTTGTACGTGGTCCCCTCGGTCGCCTTGACGTAGGCGAACCGCCGCCCGGCGTTCCACTGACCTCCCCAGTCCACGTTGCCCTGGTAGCTGCTGACGTCTATGCCGTAGACGGCCGCGGCGGCGGAAGGCCCGCGCGGCTCGACGTGGCGCGCGGCGGCGCCCTCGTGCTTGGCGATCTGGGACCCCATGGCGTGGTCGCCCTCGGGCAGGGCCAGTGCCGGTGACGCCGATGTGGACAGCGCGGCGGCGGCGCAGGCGAGCGCGGCGACCGCGCGTCGGACGAGTGGCCTCATCGTTCGACTCCTTGTGGTCGAGCCTGCAGGGAGTGACTCGACCGCAGTGTGTGGCACTTCCAACAAGATGACCAGACTGATTGTTAATAGCTCACGAAAACGGAGCAGCGCGCGCATTCGGGTGATCAGCCCGATGCCAGCCTGGTCAGCTGGCCCGCGTCGCCGTTGAACAGGTTCTGGTCGCCGGGGAACTGCCCGGCGGCCTGCCACTGCCAGAACGTCTGGTAGTCCCAGCCGCTCGGCAGCTGCCCCAGCTGGTCGGTGTAGTGCGCGACCCACAGCGGGTTCGACTCGCCCAGCCGCAGCTTGTCGCCCACGCACTGGTTCCACCAGTTGGTCGACGTGTAGATCGTCGCGTGCCGCCCGGTGCGCTCGGCGAGCCTGCCGCTGAACTGCCGCACCCACTCGGCCATCGAGTCCTGGTCCTTGCCGTAGCAGGTGTCCCCGTACGGGTTGTACTCCACGTCCAGCGCGCCGGGCAGCGTCATCCCGTCGCCCGCCCAGCCGCCGCCGTGGTCCACGAAGTAGTCGGCCTGGGTCCCGCCGTCCGAGCGGTCGGGCAGTGCGAAGTGGTACGCCCCGCGCACCATGCCGACGCCGCGCGACCCCTCGTACTGCTGCTGGAAGTGCGGGTTGGTGTACCCGGTGCCCTCGGTCGCCTTGACGTAGGCGAACCGCGCCCCGTCGCCCCACGGCCGCCCCCAGTCCACGTCGCCCTGGTGGCTGCTCACGTCCATGCCGGGCACCTTGCCCGTCGGGTCGGGCGCCGCCGAGGACCGGGCGCCCGCCCAGCCCTCGCGCTTGGCGATCTCCGAGCCCGCGTAGTGCTGGTCCGAGCCCTCCGGCGCCCCCTCGTCGGGCAGCGGCTCGGCGTTCAGCGCGGTGGTGTGCGCCACGGCGAGCAGCACCGCCGCCGCCGTGGTTGGCAGGCCCCACCGGGTCGCCCACCTGCGTGTTCGGCCCTCCGGCGTCATCGAAGCCCCCGATCGGTCTGCGGTGCTGGTGCTTCCGGCACACCGATGGTCCGCCCGAACGGCTTACGACGCATCCGGTGTGTCACCCGGAAAGACGCACCGTGACCGAAGGCGGTTCAGGGTTTAGGGGGAAGGGCCGACTTCGGGAAGCCGCACGCAGGGGCGCGGCGCAGCGGTCCGCGGTCTCGCACCGCTGCGCGGCGCGGGGGTCGGGGACCCCGCCTGGACGGGGGCAGGCGGGCCGGCTCACGCCGGGGAGGCGGGGCCCTCCTCGGGCACGTCGCCCTCCAGGTTCCAGCCCTCGCGCGGCCCGCCGCGCAGCGACACCTCCCCGACGACCCGCAACCCGCCGCGCAGCTCGGGCGGTGGCGCGTCGGCCAGGTGCGCGAACCGGGCCACCCGCGCCCCGCGCGCGTCCACCCCGGCCCGGAACTCGACCTCCTGCAGGGAGAGCCCACCCGCGAAGTCGCAGTCCCGCAGCTCCACCCGGCCCAGGAACGCCGCCCCGGAGAACAGCGCGGGCTTGCTGAACGAGGCCTCGGCGAACCGGCTGACCCCGTGGAACCGGGTCCGGCGCATCACGCACCGGCCGACCCGGCGGCCCTCCAGGCGCAGGTACTCCACGTTCGCCCCGGACAGGTTCAGGTTGAAGCGCTGCTCCGGGTCGTCCACCCCCCCACGGCAGCAGGTCGGTGATCAGCCCCTGCGCGGTCAGCCGGACCGTCCGCTCCAGCTCCTGCTCGTCCGTGCCCCGCGCGGCGCCCCACCGCGCCGGGTCGTCGGGGTTCTCCTCGTACGCGGGGTGGCGGAAGGGCCTGCGCAGGTACGCGCACAGCACGTCGAGCACGGTCTGCCGGTAGCGCGGCGTGGCGCGGGCCAGCCCGGCCAGCGCGTGCAGCGCGCCCACCCGCACCTGGTCGGCGTCGTGCCCGAGCAGCTCGACGGCCCGCGCGAACCGCTCGTCGGCGACCTTGTCGCTCTCCAGCTCGTGCTTGGCCTCGTCGACGCGCCGCCGCCGGTCGTTGAGCCACAGCGCGTACAGCGCCACGACCGACGCGCCGACGAGCCCGCCGGTCTTGATCGCCTCGCCCTTGGGCTGGCCGGGGTCGAGCAGCCCCAGCCCCAGCGCCGCGCCCACCGTCGCCAGCACCGACAGCGCGATCGCGGCGACCAGCCCCTTGTTCACCCGCTTCACGACCTGACCTCCCCGCGCGGTCCGACCTTCCAGCCCTCGGGCAGCCGGTTCGCGTGCTCCTCGGACACCCGCACCCCCTGCGCCTGCGCCGTCAACGCCGTCGGCAGCACCACCCCGCCGGTGAACCGCGCGCCCCGGAAGTCGGCGTCCCCGGTGAACCGGGCGCCGTCGAAGGTGACCGTCCCGGTGAACCGGGCGTCGGCGAACTTGGTGGGCCCGAGGAACTTCGAGCGCTCGAACGAGGCCGGTCCGTCGCAGCGGAACCCGCTGAACCAGGCCCGCTCCCGGAACACCGCGTCGTGCAGGTGCAGCTCGCCCGCGCTGCCCGTCCCGGTGAGCCAGACGTCGCCGTGGAACACCGCGTGGTGCAGCGAGTTCGACCCGGTCAGCACCGCGCCGCGCATCACCAGCGAGCCGATCGCCCGGTGCGACAGGTCGAAGTACCGCAGGTGCGCGTCGGTCAGGTCCAACCGGTACCGCGGCGGGTCCTGCGCGTCGGCGGCGGGCAGCAGGTCGGCGACGACGCGCTGCGCGGTCAGCCTGACCTCCTGCTCGCGGTCCCCCTCCCGCCGCTGGCCCTCCCGCTGCTCGCCCTCGAAGACCTCGGGCTTGCGCCGCAGGTACGCGCACAGCACGTCCAGCACGGTCTGCGCGTACTCCGGCCGGGACCGCGCCAGCCCCGCCATCGCGTGCATCGCGCCCACCCGCACCTGGTCGGCGTCGTGCCCGAGCAGCTCGACGGACTTCGCGAACCGCTCGTCCGCCACCCGCGACCGGTCGTGCTCGGCCCGCTGGCTCTCCAGCTCGTGCTTGGCCTCGTCGACGCGCCGCCGCCGGTCGTTGAGCCACAGCGCGTACAGGGCCACCACCGCGCCGCCCGCCAGACCGCCGGTCTTGATCGTCTCGTGCTTGGGCGCGCCGGGGTCGATCGCCAGCAACCACCCGGCCACCAGCAGGAAGGCCCCCGCCGACCCCAGCAGCGTCGCGGCCAGCATCCGCTTCCGCTTGCTCCGCAGCTCCACCAGCGCCAGCGCGAGCGCCACCAGCGACACCACCGCGCCCGCGATCCACCACACGTGCTCCACGCGGGCGATTCTGCCCGTCCGCCGCGCCCCCGGTGATCAGAACCGGGAACCGGCGGGACGGGCCGGTGCGGTCACCCGGCGCAGTGGCCCATGATGTGCGGGTAACCACGCGCGAACGGAGACCAAGTGCAGCAGGGGCCGAGCACCGCGCCCGGCGAGCCGGAACCGGCCGCCCGCGCCCGGAGGTCGCGCCAGGGGGCCGAAGCGGGCGGGGACGCGCGGCCCGCGCTGGGTTACGGTGGGGTGCTGGGCGGACGGCGGGCCACGCCGGGCGGCGGCACGGGCCCCCGTGCGGCGGTTCCCGGTCCCGCACTGCCGCGCGGCGCGGAACGGACATGACGGAACGGGCTGGACACCTGGTGGCTCCCTCGGGGCGTTCCCACAACACCGACCCGGCGCTGCGGGCCGGGGCCGAGTCGTTCGCGCGCACCTGGGCGACGGCCGTCATAGGCAGCAGCTACGTGCCCATGACCCGGTCCGAGGTGGTCGAGCACCTGCGCGCCCTCACCGAGGTCCTGGTGACCGCGCTGCTCGCCACCCCGTTCCGCCCGGCGCCCGGCCACGAGATCGGCGCCCGGCTGGTCGAGGCGCACTTCACCGGCACCGACACGCTCGGCCGCACCGTGCAGCTCATGGGCGACGACCTGTGCGCCGAGCTGGGCATCCCCGCCGACGACTCCACCCGCACCCGCCTCGCCGCCCTGCAAGGCGCGCTCGCGGCGGGCTACGCGCGCGCCCTGCGCGAGCGCACCCTCGCCGAGCAGGAGGCGATCCGCGCCGCCGTGCTGGACGCCCGCGACCAGGCCGAGGCCGCGCTGCGCGCCTCCGAGGCCCGGTTCCGCGCCATGTTCACCGAGGCCGCCATCGGCATCGGCATCGCCGACGTCGAGGGCCGCATCCTGGACGTCAACCAGGCGCTGCAGGACATGCTCGGGTTCGGCGTCGAGGAGATGCGGCAGCACAACATCCGCGACCTGATGCACCCGGAGGACGGGCCGTCGGTGTGGCGGCTCTACGACCAGCTCACGGCGGGCGAGCGCGACCACTACCGCGCGGAGAAGCGGTTCCGGCGGGCCGACGGCGAGCAGGTGTGGACGCACCTGACGCTGTCGCTGGTGCGCGACGACCACGGCGACCCGCAGTACCAGGTCGCCATGATCGAGGACGTCACCGACCGGCACCTGCTGCAGAACCGGCTGCGCTACCAGGCGCTGCACGACCCGCTCACCGGCCTGCCGAACCGGGCGCTGTTCCTCGACCGGCTCAGCCGGGTCTTCGGCAACCCCGACAAGCACCGCGCGGGCCTGTGCTACCTGGACCTCGACGGGTTCAAGGTGATCAACGACAGCCTCGGCCACGACATCGGCGACCAGCTGCTCGTCGAGGTCGGCAGGCGGCTGGACCGCTCGGTGTCCGGCGACGGCAAGCTCGTGGCGCGCATGGGCGGCGACGAGTTCGTGATCCTGGTCGAGGACTCCACCCGCACCGACGACATCGTCGCCGTCGCGGACCGGGTGCTGCGCGAGCTGGAGTCCCCGATCCGCATCGGCGGGCACGAGCTGACCGTGTCCGCGTCCATCGGCATCGTCGAGCGCGGGCTGGAGGGCACCAGCGCGCCCGACCTGGTGCGCGACGCCGACATCACGCTGTACTGGGCCAAGGCGGACGGCAAGTCCCGCTGGGCGCTGTACGACCCGGACCGCAACGCCAAGGAGATCGCCCGGTTCACCCTGTCCGCCACCATGCCCGCCGCGCTGGAGCGCGACGAGTTCTACGTGGACTACCAGCCGCTGGTGCGGTTGGAGAACGCGCGGGTGGTCGGCGTGGAGGCGCTGGTGCGCTGGCAGCACCCGGAGTTCGGGCGGCTCGCGCCGGACCGGTTCATCGAGCTGGCCGAGGAGACCGGGCTGATCGTCCCGCTGGGCCGGTGGGTGCTGCGCAAGGCGTGCGAGCAGGGGCGGCGGTGGCTGGACGAGTTCGCCGAGCTGGCGCCGTACGTGAGCGTGAACCTGGCGGTGCGGCAGTCCCGCGACCCCGAGCTGGTGCGCGACGTCAAGCGCATCCTGGACGAGACCGGCCTGCCGCCCCGGCACCTGCAGCTGGAGCTGACCGAGAGCGCGATCATGGGCACCGCCGACGAGCCCCTCGAAGCGCTGCGGGCGCTGTCGGACATGGGCGTGCGCATAGCGATCGACGACTTCGGCACCGGCTACTCGAACCTGGCGTACCTCAAGCACCTCCCGGTGCACGAGCTGAAGATCGCCGGGTCGTTCATGGAGGGGCTGCGGGCCGCCGACGAGGAGGACCCGGTGGACGCGCAGATCGTGTCCACGCTGGTGCAGCTCGCGCACGCGCTCGGCCTCGGCGTGACGGCGGAGGGCGTGGAGACGCCGTCGCAGGCCAAGCGGCTGCACCGGATCGGCTGCGACACCGGGCAGGGGTGGTTCTACGCCAAGCCGATGGCCCCGGAGGGCATCGACGAGATGCTGCGGCGCTGAGCGGTCGGTCCCACGCTCAGGCCAGGTCGACGACCACCTTCACGTCGCCGTCGGCCCGGTCGAACGCCTCGGTGAACCGCTCCAGCGGCACCCGGCGGGTGATCAGGCCGCGCAACCAGCCGAGGTCGGCGCCTGCGAGCGCGGCGGCGGCCTCGCGGTAGTCGTCGGGGCCCGCGTTGACCGTGCCGATCAAGGCCCGGTTGCCGAGCACGGCGGCGTCCAGCACGGACCGGTCCAGCGCCGCCGGGCCGTGCTCCCCGGAGATGCCCGCCAGCACCACCACCGCCGCCCGCCGCGCGCACTCCCAGGCCAGCTCGGCGACCCCGGTGCACTCGATCGCCACGTCGACCTCCCGGTCCGGGACCGAGCGGTGGTAGGTCGCGCCGAGCGCCCGCACCAGGTCCGGCTTCACCCCGTCGGCCACCCGGTCCACCACGTGCACGTCGTACCCGCGCTGCACGCCCAGCAGCGCCGCCAGCAGCCCGATGGGACCCGCGCCGACCACGAGCGCGGTGCGGGCGGGCACGAACGCGCGGGAGCACAGCAGCTCCGCCTGCGCCCACGCCTTCGCCACCACCGACGCCGGTTCCAGCAGCACGCCCGCGTCGCCGAGCGCCGGGTCGAGCTTGACGGCGAACCGGGGCGGCACGCTCCAGCGCTGCGCCCCGTACCCGTCCAGCTCCTTGATGCCGCGCTCGCGGTAGCGCCCGTTGCGGCAGAAGTCCCACGCGTCGGCCGCGCACGCCGCGCACGGCTCGGGGTCCGGCCGCCGCACCACCCCGGCCACCAGGTCGCCGGGCGCGAACCCGGAGCCGTCGGGCGCGCTCAGCACCTCGCCGAGCGACTCGTGGAACAGCACCAGCCCGTCCCGACCGGGCGGGAGCCACCCGAACCCGTCCCGCACGATCTCCACGTCGGTCGCGCACACCCCGGCCAAGCGCCCGGCCACCAGCACCTCGCCGACCCGCTCGACCGCGTCCAGCCCGACCACCGCGCACCGGTCGGGCTCACCGGGAACCGCCCACGCCGCCCGCACCCCGTCAGCCACGCCCGGAGGCTACGTCCCCAGGCGTGGCGCCGCCGGGCCCGTTGGGCCGAACGGGCGTTGTGAGCGGCACTCCCGAACGGGACACTCGCGGGCCGCCGGTCGGCTACGTTGACCGGCATGGGGAGAAGACTGCCGAGCCTCGCCGCGCCCGTCCTGGCCGCCGCGCTGGCGCTGTCGGCGTGCGGGGGGACCACTGAGGGCACGCCGAAGGCGGAGTCGCCGTCCTCGGCAGGCCCCTCGTCGGCGAAGCCCGCGGTGAGCAGGCCGAAGGAGCTGGACCTCAGGGGCATGGAGACGTGCGACGTCCTGCTGACCAACGCCCAGCTCGCGGAGCTGGGGGTCAGGCCGCCGTCGGAGAACAAGCCCGCCCCCATCGCCGCCAACGGCCTCTACGCCTGCAGCATGATCTGGAGGGAGCACCCCGGCTGGTCGCTGGGGTACACCGTCTCCAAGGCCGCGGGCGTCGACGACTACCGGGAGCGGATGAACGCGGGCGACAGGATGGAACCCGGTCAGGTCGACGGTTTCCCCACCTACCTCGTCGACCGGAGCGACACGCTCCAGGTGTACTGGGAACTTCTGGTGGACGTCGCGGACGGGCAGGCCCTCGCTCTCGACATCTCCTATTTCCGGATGGACTTCGAGCGCGTCGAGGCCCCGGCCTCGGAAGAGCTGCACACGAGGCTCGAGAAAGCGGCGAGCTACTCGCTGCAAGCGCTCATGAGCAGGTAGTTCATGGTCAAGTAGTTCTACTCGACTTGCCGGTGGAACTGGAGACACCCGCATCGCGTCGGAGTTACAGTCGTCCAGGCAGGCGCGCAGGGGAATTGACTTTCGAGGAGGGTGTGTCGTGTTCATCGCGGATGGCGGTGCCGGGGGGTCCGCGCAGAGCCAGCTGCCCGCTTACAGCGGTGCGCAGCGGAGGTTGAAGCTCGACGCGGGTTCCATCCCCAAGGCCCGGGAGCTGTTCACCAAAGCGCTGGCGGACTTCGACGACCAGTTCCAGGTGGTCGAGCCCAGCGTGAAGGCGAAGCCGTGGGGAGGCGACCCGGTCAGCAAGGAGACCGCGGAGAAGTTCAACCACGACACCTTCGACGCAGGCGACAACGCCGCGATGCAGGCGCTGGTCGCCTACCGCAAGCAGATCCAGGGCGTGATCGACCAGCTGGCTCAGATCGAGGCCACCTACACGGGTGTCGAGACCGGCAACCAGGCCTCCTTCAACCGCACCGCGAACGCCTGAGGGGGACGAGCGCGACATGGGCAACCACCGCTGGCGGGGCTACGACCACCCCGAGCTCTACAACATGATCAACTCCGGCCCCGGCCCCTCCGCCTCCTACGTCGTCGAGGACGGGTGGCAGAAGCTGGGCACCGCCCTCCAGGCCATCGACGCGGACCTCCGCGACGGCCTGGCGGGCCTCAACGCGAGCTGGGAGGGCGACACCGCCGACTCGACCCAGACCGCGGTGTCCCCGCTCGCGCAGTGGGCCGAGGACGCGCAGCAGAGCGCGAGGACGATGAAGACCTCGGCCGGCCTCCAGGCCGACTACATCGCCGACGCCCGCAAGGAGATGCCGGAGCCGGTCCCGGTCACCACCGAGGCGCCCTCCGGCTGGGACAAGTTCAAGGCGGGCTTCACCGACGGCGTGACGCTCGGCCTCGCGGGCAGCTCCGCCGACGTGATCCGCCAGCAGCGCGACCACGAGGCCCAGGAGGCCGCGCAGGAGAACGCGCAGCAGAAGGCCATCGCGGTCATGAACGCCTACGAGTCCAACAGCGAGTGGAACCGGAACACGCTGGGCGAGTTCGTGCCGCCGCCGCAGGTCGTCATCGACGCGCCCGCGCCCTCGGGCGCCAGCGGCATCCAGAGCACCGCGTCGGCCGGGTACGCCTCGCGGTCCGACTGGAGCGTCACGAGCACCGGCGGCGCCACCGGCACCAGCTCCTACACGCCCACCCCGACCGCCCCGCCGGTCAGCACGGGCGGCTACACCCCGGTCGGCCCCGGCGGCACCACGAACCCGTCGCTGGCCACCCCGACCCCGGTCGGCACGCCGGTCGCGCCCCCCGTGGCCCCGCCCGGCCTCGGCGTCACCAACCCGTCCGGCAACCCCGGCGGTGGCGGCGGCGGTGGCGGCTGGGCGCCGCCGAACCCGACCGGCAACGGCAGCGGGAACGCCGGCAACACCCCGCCCAGGACCACCCCCAACCCCGGTGTCGTCCCGCCCAGGACCAACCCCGGCCCCGGCGTCACCCCGCCGAAGACCGGCGCAGGCCCCCAGGTCGGCGCCCTGCCCAAGGGCCCCGGCGTTCCCGGCGCCCCGAACGCCTTCGGGCGTCCGGGGACGGGGATGCCCGGTGGGCTCGGCGGCGGTCGTCCCGGAATGCCGGGGATGCCCGGCGCGGGCGGCTTCGGCACGGGCGGCTTCGGCGCGGCCGGTGGCGGCGCGGGGATGCCCAGCGGGACCGGCGCGGCCGGTGTCGCGGGCAACGGCCAGCCCGGCCTCGGGCGCGGCGGCGCGGCGGGCGTCCAGGGCTTCGGCCCCGGCGCGGCGGGCGCGGCTGCCTCGGGTGGTCGCGGCGCGGCGGGTGGCGCGGGCATGGCGGGCGGCGCAGGCGCCCCCGGCGCGGCGCGCGACGAGGACGACGTCGAGCACAAGCTCGCCGACTACCTCGTGGAGACCGCGGACGTCTTCGGCGACGACCGCATGGTCGCGCCCCCGGTCATCGGCGGCGAGTAGCCAGTGGGGGAGCGGCCCGCGCGATGTCCTCGCGCGGGCCGCTCTTCCAGCTCAGGACCACTTTTCTCTTGGGGGAGACGACCGGTGGACTACTTCGGGGGAGCCGAGGAGCAGGAGCCGATCACGCTGTCGGCCGAGGAGTTCGACGTGCTCTGGGAGCGCTTCGACGCGGGTCCGATGCCGCTGGTGATCAAGGTCCCGTCGCCGGGCAAGACCTACTCGGAGCGGGCGCAGCTGGAGGACCGCGTGTGGCGGTCGATCGGCGCGCGCGGCCTCGGCGGGCCGAGGGGCCTGCACCCCGAGCTGGACTTCCTGCTGCGCACGCTCATCCGGCCCGAGCGCGAGGTCGACGCCAGGCTGTGGCTGGGCCGGAGCGTGCGGGTCCTGGCCGCCGCCAACGGCGACCACGGCTCGCTGGCCACCCTGGTCGACGGCCACCTGACGTTCCGCAGGACCGCCGGGACCGGGCTGCCCGCCGCCGTCGTGGCCGCGCTGCCCAGGCACCCGGCGGGCACGGGCCACTCGGTGACCCTGCCCAGCGCCGACCTGGAAGCCGCCGTCGAGGGCTCCGACAACACCACCAAGGGCATCGAGAGCGCGCTGCGCGGCAAGGGCCTGCGCGAGGCCGACGCGACCGCGCTGGCCAAGATGCTCACCAACCCGGTCGGCACCGGCAACTTCGGCGCGGCGGCCCGCGACCGCTACGGCAAGCGCTGCCGCCCGGACCGCGTGGTGGGGTTCTTCGACAACGAGGAGGGCCGCTTCCTCCAGCAGCGCCGCACCTCGCAGGGCGCCGAGGCGTGGAGCACGTTCACCCCGACCGACAACCGCAGGCTCGCCCACCAGGTCGACGAGCTGCTGACCGAGGCGATGCTGGCCGCGGGGCAGGAAGTCCGCGGATAGGGTTGGCCCGTGCCGAGGAGACCACCCGACCCGACCGAGACCAGGGCCGCCGTCCAGGCCGTGCTGCCGTGGCTGGAGGACGGGTCGACCACCCCCGCCCGCCCGGCGCTGGCGGCGGCGGTCAGGCTCAGCCTGCGCACCCTGGAGCACGCCGCGCCGGGCCACACCGTGGAGGTCAGGGTCCCGCCGTTCGCGGCCGTGCAGTGCGTGGCGGGCCCGAGGCACACCAGGGGCACCCCGCCGAACGTGATCGAGACCGACCCCCGCACCTGGCTGGAGCTGGCGACCGGCAGGCTCACCTGGGAGGCAGCCCTGGCGGCGTCGCGGGTGACGGCGTCGGGAACGCGCGCGGACCTGTCGGAGCACCTGCCACTTCTGCGGTTCTGAGGGTGGCGGACGACCGGCGCGGTTAGGTTCGACGCCATGAGGCGGCTGGGTATCGCGTTGCTGGCGCTGGGTTTCCTGCTGACGGGCTGTTCGAGCGGCTGGGAGGGCGAGGTCCGCTTCAAGGTGACCGAGGTGCTCCCCGAGCGCGAGAACAAGTCGGGTCAGCTGCTCAAGCCCCACGTGCTGATCACGCTCGACCAGGAGATGTCGAAGGACGAGCCCGCCCTGGCGAAGGAGGGGGCCGACCTGGACCAGTTCCCCGCCGACGTGAAGGCCGGCGACGCCGTGCTGTGCCAGGTGCGCAGCCACGACGACAACGCGTTCGACGACGTCGGCCCCAAGGTGACGATCAGCTCCTGCCGCGCGGCGTGATGTCGTGAAAACGGGGGGCGAGCGCTCACCGCGCCGGTTAGGTTCGACGCCATGAGGCGGCTGGGTATCGCGTTGCTGGCGCTGGGTTTCCTGCTGACGGGCTGTTCGAGCGAGTGGCAGGGCGAGGTCCGCTACAAGGTCCTGTCGCTGCACGAGAGCTACGAGAGCATCCCCGGTTCGGTGAAACCGGCCTACGCGCGCCTGGAGATCGACGGCGCGGAACCCCGGGGCACTGTGGAGCCCGTCAGCCCCGCCGTCGCGGACCTGGACAAGCTCCCCGAGGGCGTGGCCGTGGGCGACGTCGTCGTGTGCCCGGTGCGCCAGCACGACGAGAACAGCTACGACGGCAAGGGCACCGAGGTCACGGTCGGCCCCTGCACGGCGGCCTGAACCGTCCGGGGCCCCTGCCCAGGGGCCCCGGACCAGGTCCTAGAACAAGGCGCCCAGGGTGTTGTCCCAGACGTCCTTGCCGAGCTCGACGGCGTCGCCGACCCCGTTGACCACGATGTCGCCCGCGTCGTTGAGCACCTCGCCCGCCGTGTCCAGCACGCCCCGGCCCGCGTCGCCCCAGCGGCCGTCCACGGCGGCGCTCCCGGCGTCCCACAGGCCGCTGCCCGCGTCGATCACCAGGTCCGCCGCGCCCACGGCCGTGTTGCCGACCGCGTCCACCACGGGCCCCACGACCGGCAGGTCCGAGCCGGGTAGCGACGGGCCGAGCGGGTTGTCGTGCCACTTCTGCGAGGTCACCGAACCGCCGTCGCCGTTGGCGATCCGCGCCAGGTTCTGGATCGACTCCGAGCCCTGGTCGTAGTACTGGGTGTGCGCGCCGACCAGGTTCTTGGAGTCGCTGGTGCCGAAGATCGTGGCACCGAAGCCCTTGTCGTAGGGGCCGGTGGACGAGCCGTCCTCGGTGAACCACGTCGAGCTCGTGCCCTGGACCACCGGGTCGTGCTCGGTCGCGCCCGCGTAGACGTGGCCGGGGCCCACCGAGAGCTGGTTCGCGTTCGACGCGCCCACGCCGGGCGAGCCGACGAACGCGATGTCGTCCGCCTTCAGCCCGTTCATGCCCGCGTGGCCGACCGTGGTGGAGCCGTAGGAGTGCCCGATCACCGTCAGGTGCTGCTTGTTGCCCGCGGCCTCGGCGGCGGCGCGGTAGCCGTCCACGTCCGCGACCAGGTTCAGCCCGCCCTCGCGCGCCTGGGCCGGGTTGTCGACCTCGCCGATCGCCCAGCCGGGCGCGTCGTAGCCGAGCCACTGGATCGTGGCGTTGCCGTCCGCGCCCATCGCCTGGCGCAGGTTCCCCGCCTGCTCCACGGAGAAGCCGTCGAGCGTCGACCCGGTGCCCGGCACGGCCACCGCCAGGTTCTTGGCCGTGTCCGGGTTGCCGTACGCGAACGCGGTGGCGCCGTCACCGCGCGGGCCGTACGGGTCCCAGGCGAGCACGCGCACGTCGGCCTTGCCCTGCTCGTTGAACCAGCCGTTCTTCTTGGCCAGGTCCTCGGCCTTGGTCAGGCTCTCCTGCACCGCCGCCGCGTTGTCCGCCTTCTGCGCCGCGACCCGCCGCTCGTCCATCATCCGCGCGTACTCGGGGTCGTTCAGCAGCCTGGTCAGCCCGTCCGACGTCGACGGGTCGATCCCCAGCTCCCGCGCCCGCTGCTCCATCGCGGTGTCGAGCCGGTCGCGCTCCGCGCCGAACCGCTGCGCGTCGTCGGCGATGCGCGACCGGTTGGCCTGGTCCAGCACCTCGGACGGCAGTCCGCGCAGCTGCCCCAGCTCCTGGAACCTCGTCCGCAGCAGCTCGTCCCGCTGCTCCTGCGACAGCCCCTTCCACCAGGCCGCCACCTGCTTCGGGTCGCTGCCCGGCGCGGGCACCTGAGGCGAGCGCACGGCCGCCACGGCCGTCCCCCACCCGGCGTCACCGGAAGCCACCTCGCCGAAGCCCGGCTTCACCTTCCCGAGGGCGCTCGCGTACTCGCGCAGCACCTTCTCGTAACCGTTCTTCACCCCGTCGAGCGCCTGGTTCACCTGACCGGCGAGGTTGAGCATCTCGGCGGGCGTCATCAGGGGCGACCGGGCGCGCCACTGCGCGATCACCTGGTCCGCCCCGACGCGCATCTGCGAGTACGCCTCGGCAGCCGCCCGGATCACCTCGACGCCCGTTCCGAGCCGCTCCCGCGCGACCCCGGCCGCCCGCGCCGACAGGTCCGCCCGCTTGCCGAACCCGGTCGCCGACGTGCCGCGCCACGCCGACGTGGCCGTCGACCCGCCCGACCGCACCGCGTCGCCCGCCCGCGACAGCGCGCTCGACGCGCCGGTCAGCGGGTCGCCCGCGGCGGCCACCGCGCTCGCGCTCCCGGACGCCAACTTCCCGTAGAGCACCTCGGGATCGATCACGACAGCCCTCCGCCGATGTTCCTGAAGCTCGCCGTCCACTGGTCGTCGACCCGCTCGTAGGTCTCCGCGTTCTCCACCAGGCCCTCACCCGCGTCCCGGTACCAGGCGCTGCCCCGCCGCAGGTCCTCGCCCTGCTCCGAGGCGAACTCCGCCACGGCCGCCGCGAACTCGCCCGCCGCCGGAACCTCGCCGAGCGCCCCCGCGTCGAGGGTGAGCATGGAGACCATCTCGGCGCCGTCGCCCGCGGCGTCAGCCCCCACCTGGAACTGCTTCGACGCCGAGCGCAACGACTCTGGCTGCACACCGAACACGACTTCCCCACCCTTCACCCGCTGAGCGGCTGACGAACCGACCGGACGGACCAGACCGACACCGGGCCCCACCAGCCGGTGAACCGACCGGTCGGGCCTGGAGAGCAGCGCACCGCACGGGTGCGACGCGCCGGGAACCGCCCCGGTTCCCGCCACCCGGCGAGGCCGGGTGGGGCACGATGGCACACGACCTTCGAGGGAGGCGGACAGTGGCACGAGGATGGACCGCGCAGCGGTGGACCGCGGTGTTCACCGAGCAGGCGGCGATGTTCCGGGAAGCGGTCGGCGGCGCCGACCCGGCGGCTCCGGTGCCGTCCTGCCCCGGCTGGACGTTCACCGAGCTGACCCTGCACGTCGCGCGCTTCCTGGAGACCTCGGTGGAGCACCTGCGCACCGGCAGCCAGGTCCGCCTGGACCCGCTGCCCGCGCCGGACGCCCGCCTGCCGCTCGACTACCTCGACGCGCAGCTCGCCCGCGCCGCCGAGGTCCTGCCGCAGGTCCCGGCGAACCGCGCCACCTGGACGTTCTCCCCCGCCGCGCCCGACCTGGCCTGGGTGTGGCACCGCCGCGTCGCCCACGAGGTCGACCTGCGCCGCTGGGACGCCCAGGCCGCGCTGCGCACCCTCGTGCCCGGCGCCCCCGGCCTCGCGGCCGACTTCGCCGCCGACGGCATCGACGAGTCCCTCGGCACCCTGCTCGCCGCCAAGCACGCCACCGACTCCCCGCCGACCGCGCGCGGGACGGCGCTGGTGGCCCTCACCGACCTGCCCGAGTCCTGGCTGGTCACCTTCACCCCCGGCGAGGTCCCCGACGTCCGCGCCCCCCAACCGGGTGAGCAGGCCGACGTCACCGTCTCGGGCGAGGCGCAGCTGGTCCACTACGGGCTGTGGGGCAGGTTGCCGCTCCGCGCCGAGGGCGATCCCGCCCTGGTGCGGGCGCTCCGGCTCGACTGAGGTGCGTTTGGTCACGTACCGGGGGTGCTGATGGGGGTGGTTCACCCCCCGTTCGCCTTACACTCGGAGTGCAGCCCGACATCGTCGCTAGGGAGCACTCGGTGGTCACCGACCAGTCAGCAACCGGCCGCACCGAACCCGACCACCCCGATCGAGAACCCCGCGAGGAATGCGGTGTCTTCGGCGTGTGGGCGCCGGGTGAGGAAGTCTCCAAGCTCACTTACTACGGCCTCTACGCGCTCCAGCACCGCGGCCAGGAGGCCGCGGGCATCTCGGTCGGCGACGGGTCCCAGGTCGTGGTCTTCAAGGACCTCGGCCTGGTCTCCCAGGTGTTCGACGAGCAGGTGCTCTCCTCGCTGCGCGGCCACGTCGCCGTCGGCCACTGCCGCTACTCCACCACGGGCTCCACGACGTGGGAGAACGCGCAGCCGACGTTCCGGCACACCGCGACCGGCTCGGCCCTCTCGCTCGGCCACAACGGCAACCTGGTCAACACCGCCGAGCTGCGCGAGCGGGCCGTCGCCGCCGGCCTCGACACCGGTCACGGCGCGACCACCGACTCCGACCTGGTGTGCGGCCTGCTCGCCGCCGACGCCGCCGACCTGGGCATCGAGCAGTCGGCCATGAAGCTGCTGCCGACCCTGCGCGGCGCGTTCTGCCTGGTCTTCTCGGACGAGTCGACGCTGTACGCGGCCCGCGACTCGCACGGCGTGCACCCGCTCGTCCTCGGCCGCCTTGAGCGCGGCTGGGTCGTGGCCAGCGAGACCGCCGCGCTCGACATCGTCGGCGCCTCGTACGTCCGCGAGGTCGAGCCCGGCGAGCTGATCGCCATCGACGAGAACGGCCTGCGGTCCAGCCGGTTCGCCAACCCCGAGCCCAAGGGCTGCATCTTCGAGTACGTGTACCTGGCCCGCCCGGACACCTCGATCGCCGGGCGCGGCGTGCACGCCACCCGCGTCGAGATCGGCCGCAGGCTCGCCAAGGAGCACCCGGTCGAGGCCGACCTGGTCATCCCGGTGCCCGAGTCCGGCACGCCCGCCGCCATCGGCTACGCCCAGGCCTCCGGCATCCCCTACGGGTCCGGCCTGGTCAAGAACGCCTACGTCGGCCGCACGTTCATCCAGCCGTCGCAGACCATCCGCCAGCTCGGCATCCGGCTCAAGCTCAACCCGCTGCGCGACGTCATCCGCGGCAAGCGCCTGGTCGTCGTGGACGACTCGATCGTGCGCGGCAACACCCAGCGCGCGCTCGTGCGGATGCTCCGCGAGGCCGGCGCGCTGGAGGTGCACGTCCGGATCGCGTCGCCGCCCGTGAAGTGGCCGTGCTTCTACGGCATCGACTTCGCCTCGCGCGCCGAGCTGATCGCGAACGGCCTCGACGACGACGGCATCCGCCGCTCGATCGGCTCGGACTCGCTCGGCTACGTCTCGCTGGAGGAGCTCGTCTCGGCCACCGAGCAGCCCAAGTCGCGGCTGTGCGCGGCCTGCTTCGACGGCGAGTACCCGATCCCCCTGCCCGAGGACGCGCTCATCGGCAAGCACCTGCTCGAAGGCGTTCGCGGGGACGGCGGTCGCGGCGTCGCGGGCTCGGCGACCCCGGTCCTGCCGAACGGGTACGGTGCCGAGGACGCCCTCCAGAGGCCCTGAAGATGGAGCTTGTAGACGTGACGGACAGCGCCAAGGCGACCTACGCCGCAGCCGGAGTGAGCATCGAAGCCGGTGACGAGGCGGTGGAGAAGCTCAAGCCGTGGGCGGCCAAGGCGCACCGCCCCGAGGTGCTCGGCGGGATCGGCGGCTTCGCCGGCCTGTTCCAGCTGAAGCTGGACCGCTGGAAGGAGCCCGTGCTGGCCTCCTCCACCGACGGCGTGGGAACCAAGATCGCGGTAGCGCAGGCGCTCGACAAGCACGACACGGTCGGCATCGACCTGGTCGCGATGGTCGTGGACGACCTGGTCGTGTGCGGCGCGGAGCCGCTGTTCCTGCAGGACTACATCGCCGTCGGGCGGGTCGTGCCGGACCGGATCGCGGCGCTCGTGAAGGGCATCGCCGAGGGCTGCGTGCAGGCCGGGTGCGCCCTGCTGGGCGGCGAGACCGCCGAGCACCCCGGCCTGATGGCCGACGGCGACTACGACATCTCCGGCACCGGCGTGGGCGTGGTCGAGGCCTCCGCCATGCTCGGGCCGGACCGGGTGCGCGACGGCGACGTCGTCATCGCCATGGGCTCCTCCGGGCTGCACTCCAACGGGTACTCGCTCGCGCGGCACGTGCTGCTGGAGATCGCGCGGATGCCGCTGGAGGGGCACGTCGAGGAGTTCGGGCGGACCCTCGGCGAGGAGATGCTGGAGCCGACCCGGATCTACGCCAAGGACTGCCTGGCGCTGGCCGCCGAGGCCGAGGTGCGCACGTTCGCGCACATCACCGGCGGCGGGCTCGCGGCGAACCTGGCCCGCGTCCTGCCGGAGGGGCTGCACGCGCGGCTCGACCGGGGGACCTGGACGCCCGCGCCGGTGTTCGCGCTGATCGCGCAGCGCGGGCGGGTGGAGCGCGAGGAGATGGAGAAGACGTTCAACATGGGCATCGGCATGGTCGCCGTGGTGTCGCCCGAGGACGTCGACCGCTCCCTGGCGGTGCTGACCGCCCGCCACGTGCCCGCGTGGGTGCTGGGCGAGGTGACGGCCGGGGAGACCGGGGCCGTGCTGGCCGGGGACCACCCCAGGTTCTGATCTCCGCTGGGTTTTCCTCCGCGAGGGGCGTCGCCGGGACCACCGGCGGCGCCCCTTCGCATTGGCCCCCGATTTACACCCGATCGTGGCCCGCTCCAGAGCTTCGCACCGGCCACCACGCTCGGTAAGGTGATCACTACCAGCCGCGAGCTGGTTCCCGTCCGGTTCTCGGACACCGCGGACTTCATCGGTGCCGCAAGGCCTCATCGCCGCCCACCGGTCCGCCGCACGGTTACGGGACCTCCCCTGTCCGGGAGCTCCCGGTCTTCGGGCTCGGTCGAGCCCTCCGTCGTGGTGGTCACGTTGTCGTGCCCCGAATCCGGGGCCGGTTCTCACGGGAGGTTGGTGTGGTGCGGTGCGCGTTCGGGCCGAAGGTCGCCAGGCGGCTGCTGCGGTGCGAGTTGGAGCGGTTGTGCGGGGAGTCCGGGAGGACGCACGCGCAGGTGGGGGAGCGGCTGGGCATGACGCGCAGCGGGTTCACCCAGTTCCTGCGTGGACGGACCCTGCCGAGCAGGCCGGTGCTGGAGGTGCTGGTGTCCTACTTCGCGCGCCCGGAGCACCTGCCGCTGCTGCTGGAGCTGCTGTCCGCGGCGAAGGCGAGGCCGGACCGGGTGGTCGAGCTGGTGACGCCGCACGAGCCGGGGCCGGTGCTGGTGTCGGTGGCGACGAGCATCGAGGCGTACGACCCGATGCTGGTCAACGCGCTGCTGCGCAGCGAGCCGTACACCAGGGCGGTGATCGAGCACCGGGGCGGCGGGGAGCCGGAGGTCGCGGAGGCGCTCACCGGGCAGGCCCCGCTGACGCGCGCCACCGCGCCGGTGCGGTTGTGGGCGGTGCTGGAGGAGCGGGTCCTGCGGCGGCCGGTCGGCGGGGCGGGGGTGGTGCGGGGGCAGGTGGAGCACCTGCTGGAGCTGGCGGAGCTGGACAACGTCACCTTGCAGGTGCTGCGCGAGGAGGTGGGGCTGCACCCGTCGCTGCAGGGGCCGATCTTCCTGCTGCGCTTCGACGACCACTGGCGCGTGGCGTACGAGGAGACGAGGAGGTGCGGCTACTACTACGACGCGGTCGACGCGGTGGAGGACTACGGGCAGGCGATGAACCACCTGCGGCACCTGTCGCTCGACCCGGCGGCGACGAAGGACTTCCTGGTGGGCCTGCGCGCGGAGCTGTGAGGGAGGGGGTCAAGTGGGAGGCGCCTGGGCGGGGTGAGCTCGAGCGAGGGGAGTTCGAGCGGACGACGCTCGGGCGTGCGGCGCTGGGGCGGGGTGAGCTCGGGCGTGCGGCGCTGGGGCGGGGTGAGCTCGAACGTGCGGCGCTCAGCCGGGGTGAGCTCGGGCGTGCGGTGCTGGGGCGGGAGAAGTTCCGGAAGAAGGAGCTCAGGCGCGAGAGGTTCAGGAAGGAGGAGCTCGAACGGGAGCAGTCCGAGCGGAAGCAGTCCCGGAGGAAGGAGCGCAAGCGCGAGGGGGGCTGGAAGGAGGCACTCGGGAGGGACGTGTTCGAGCACGGTTCCGGCGGCGTGGTCCGCTGGGCGCTGCTGCTGTGCCGGGTGCTGCTCCTGGGCTGGCTGCTGCTGGCGCTCGGGGTGCTGCCGGTCCCGATCCAGGTGGGCTGGGAGACCCCGGTCCTCCTGGCGGCGGCCTCGGTGGCGCTGGTCTGGGCGGTGCTGTCGTCAGCGGGGAAATGGGTGCGCTTTCGGCGGTCGTAAGTCCTAGCCTGGTCGGGTGGACGAAGACCTGGTGGTGCTGCGCTCGTTCGTCATCCCCGCGAGCGAGCTGAGCGAGCGCTTCTCCAGGTCCTCGGGCCCTGGGGGGCAGGGCGTGAACACGGCGGACAGCCGGGTGGAGCTGTCGTACGACGTGGGCACTTCCCCGGCCGTGCCGGAACACCTGCGCCCCCTGCTCCTGCGCCGCCTGGAGAACCGCTTGGTCAACGGCGTCCTGACGGTGGCCGCGAGCGAGCACCGCGCCCAGCTGCAGAACCGAGTGGCGGCCCGCAAACGCCTCGTGATGCTCCTGTCGAGCGCCGTGAAGGTAACCGCCACCCGCCGCCCCACCAAGCCGACGAGGGGCTCGCAGGAACGCCGCATCGCCGAGAAGAAGCGCCGAGCCCAAACCAAGCAGGGCCGCAAGGGCGGCGGCGCCTGGGACTGACCCACGCACACCCCACTCAGTCACACCCACTCAGTCACACCCACCCACGCCCCCACCCCACCCAAGGGCTCACGCCCCCACCCAAGGCCGCTCGCAGATCCATCCGGCAGTCATCCGCAGGTCCACCCGGCAGTCATTCGCGGCCCCACCCAAGGGCCGCACGCGGGCTTATCCGAGGGCCCCGCTCGTGGGCCCACCGCAGCTCGCCCGCAGCTCGCCCGCAGAACGCCCGCAGAACGCCCGCAGAACGCCCGCAGAACGCTTGAGCCTGCCCGCGCACCGTTCGCCCGCCGCCCGGCGAACTACAACCGCCCTGGCCCGCCCGGCCAGCCGAGGCCGCCTTGACCCGCCCAGACGAGTCCGGCCCGCCCCGCCCAACCTGCCTGGCCCCGCCCGACTCCGCCTCGCCCGGCCCAACCTGCCTGGCCCCGCCCACCCAGCGCAGCCCAGCCCAGCCAGGTCCGCCCGGCCTGGCCCCGCCCACCCAGCACAGCCCAGCCCAGCCTGGTCCGCCCGGCCTGTGCCCACCCGCCCCACCGGCCTGCGCGTGCGTCAGCGCGTCAGGATGCTGGAGCTTGGGCCGTGCTCAACGCCCTTACCGAACGCGCTGCCGCTTGGGTCGTCCGGTGTCGTCGTCTACGTCGTCAGTCCTTTCAGGAGCGTGGTGGCCGTTCTCGGGCAGGTGCCGAGTACCCCGTCCACGTCCGCCTGCCCCGCTGAGCCCAACCGCTCCAGGCGTTCCTCCATGGCGTCGAAGTGCCGCAGGTGGTGTGAGTCTGATCGCGTCGCTGTTCGTCGGCCTGTGCCTGCTGCCGGTACAGCCCCGCCCCGGCGGAACCTCACCGGGGTGGCGCCGTCGTCGAGCGCACCACCAGCGATGGCCGCAGCAGCCGCCGCACCGGCTCCGCCCGGCCGCCGTCCGCCCGCTCCAGCAGCGCCAGCGCCGCCAGTCTGCCCAGCTCGTTGCGCGGCTGGTCCACCGTGGTCAGCGAGACGTGCCGCAGCGCCGCCAGCGAGGTGTTGTCGTAGCCCACCACGGACACGTCGCGCGGCACCCGCAGTCCGGCCTCCTCCAGCGCGGAGATCGCGCCCACCGCGTTGGCGTCGTTGCACGCCACCAGCGCCGTCGGCGCCGTCCCGCGCGCCAGCAGCTCCCGCACCGCCGCCGCGCCCGCCGCGTCGGTGTACTCGCTGCCCACCACCAGCGGCGCCAGCCCGTGCGCGGCCACGCTCGCCAGGTACCCGCGCCTGCGCGGCCCGGCCTGCGCGCCCTGACCGCCGTCCAGGTGCGCGATCTCCCTGTGCCCCAACGACACCAGGTGGTCCACGGCCAGCCCGATGCCGAGCACCCCGTCGTCGTTCACGGTGTCCACCGCGGACAGCCGGGACGAGCGGGCCACCAGCACCACCGGCGTCTGCGCCGCCGCGCCCGCGATCGTCGCGGACGGCACCACCGGCGACAGCAGCGCGAGCCCGGCGGGCCGGAACGACAGCAGGCTCTGCACCGCCCCGCGCTCGCGCGCCGGTGACCGCCCGCCGGTGTTCATGATCAGGTCGAAGCCCCGCTCCCGCGCCACCGCGTCGATCCCGTCGACCACCTCGGCGAAGAACGCGTTGTGCAGGTCCGACACCATCACGCCCAGCACCCGCGAGGTCCGGCTGGCCAGCGACCTGGCCATCGCGTGCGGCGAGTACCCCAGCTCCCGCGCCGCCACCAGCACCGCCGACCGCCGCACCTCGCTCACCCTCGGTGACCCCCGCATGACCAGCGACACGAGCGCCCTGGACACGCCCGCGCGCCGCGCGACGTCCTCCATCGTCGGTCTGGACACCCCGAACCCCCATCGCCGGAACGCCGGTCCGCAGCCCGGCCCTTGACACCGGTGTGACGCAAGTTACAGCATGGGGGCGCTTCGAGAAGTAGAGCGCTCCAACGGAAGACCCCTCCCACCAGGACGGAGACCTTCGTCATGCGCATCGGAGTTGCCGGAGCGGGCCGGATCGGCTCGATGCACGCCACGAACCTGGCCTCGCTGGAGCAGGTCGACCAGGTGCTGCTGCACGACCCGCTGCCCGGCCGCGCCGCCGCCGTGGCCGCAGGTCTGCCGCGCACCACCGCCGTCGACAGCTTCTCCGACCTGCTCACCGCCTGTGACGGAGTCCTGCTCGCCACCCCCACCAGCACCCACCCCGACCTGCTCCGCGCGACCACCGCCGCGGGCGTCCCCGCGCTCTGCGAGAAGCCCATCGCCGCCGGGGAGGCGCAGATGCGCGCGCTCGTCGCGGACGTCGAGGCCACCGGCACCGAGGTCGTCGTCGGCTTCCAGCGCCGCTTCGACCCGGCCACCGCCGAGCTGCACCGCCGCCTGCGCGCGGGCGAGGTCGGCCGCGTCTACCTGGTCCGCGCGCTCGGCAACGACGCCGTCCCGCCCGACCCCGGCTACCTGCCCGCGTCCGGCGGCCTGTTCCGCGACCTGCTCATCCACGACCTGGACGCCGTCCCGTGGCTGGTCGGCGAACCCGTCACCGAGGTCTACGCCTCGGGTTCGGTGCTGGTGGACGAGGTGTTCGCCGCCGCCGACGACGTGGACAACGCCGTCGCGCTGCTCACGTTCGCGGGCGGCGCGCACGCCCTGCTCGCGGGCGGCAGGCACGACCCGGCGGGCTACGACCACCGCATCGAGGTGTTCGGCAGCCGCGACTGCCTGGCCGTCGGCGTGGACGAGCGCACCCCGCTGACCTCGCTCGAACCCGGCGGACGCGCCCCGGACGACCCGTACCCCGGCTTCCCCGAGCGGTTCCGCCGCGCCTACCTCGCCGAGGTCGCCACCTTCGTCGACGTGGCCGCGGGCCGCGCCGCCAACCCGTCACCGCCCAGGGACAGCCTGGTCAGCCTGCGCCTGGCCGAGGCGTGCGAGCGCTCCCGCCGCACCGGCGCGCCCGTGCGCCTGGTCGAGGAGCCGGTCGGCGCGAGGAGCGCGCGGTGAGGCTCGCCGGGGCGCCGATCACCTGGGGCGTGTGCGAGGTCCCCGGCTGGGGCGAGGTCCTGCCGCCCGCCACCGTGCTCGCCGACATGGCCGCGCTCGGCCTGACCGCCACCGAGCTCGGCCCGCCCGACTACCTGCCCGCCGACCCGGACGAGCTGCACGACCTGCTCGCCGCGCACGACCTCGCGCTCGTCGGCGGCTTCCTCGCCACGCCGCTGCACGAGCCCGGCGCGGTCGCCGAGGCCGAGCGGGCCGCCGAGCGCCTGGCCCGCGCGGGCGGCGACGTCCTCGTCCTGGCCGCCGCCACCGGCCTGGACGGCTACGACGCCCGCCCCGAGCTGACCCCGGCCCAGTGGACCGCGCTGCTGCGCGCCGCCGAGGCCGCCCGCGACGCCGCCGCCGCGCACGGCGTGCGCACCGCCCTGCACCCGCACGTCGGCACGCACGTCGAGCGCGCCACCGAGGTCGGCCGCCTGCTCGCCGAGTCCGACGTGCCGCTGTGCCTGGACACCGGCCACCTGCTGATCGGCGGCGCGGACCCGCTCGAACTCGCCTCCCGACACCCCGACCGGATCGGGCACGTGCACCTCAAGGACGTGCGCGCCGACCTGGCCACCGAGGTCCGCGAGGGCCGCACCGGCTACGCCGCCGCCGTCCGGCGCGGCCTGTACCCGCCGCTGGGCGAGGGAGACCTGGACGTCCCCGGCATCCTCACCGCGCTGCGGATCAACGGCTACGGCGGTTGGCTGGTCCTGGAGCAGGACACCGCGCTCGACGCGGGCGCGACCTCGGCGGGCCCGGTCGGGGACACTGCACGGGGCCTGGCGTTCCTGCACCCCCACCTCGGCTGACCCCCGCGCCGGGCCGGGTCCCCGCCGGGGACCTGTCCCCACCACGCCAGGAGAGACGACGATGACCCCCGTTCCGCGCAGCAGCACCCGCGCCCACTGTCCACCCGGCCGGTGGTGGCGGGGCGCGGCGCTCCTGACCCTGCTCGCCGCGTGCACCGGCCCCACCGCGGAGGACCCCCGCCCCACCGGCGCGCTCGCCGAGACCGGCGGTCCGCTGCGGATCGCCGTCATCACCCACGGCACGGCGGGCGACGCCTTCTGGAACGTGGTCAAGAACGGCGCCACCGACGCGGGCGAGCAGCTCGGCGCCGCCGTCGACTACAACTCCGACGGCGACCCCGGCAAGCAGGCCACCCTCGTGGACAACGCGGTCGCGCAGGGCGTCGGCGGCATCGTCGTGTCGATGGCCAACCCGGACGCGCTGCGCCCCGCCGTCGAGGGCGCCGTCCGCGCGGGCATCCCGGTGGTCACCATCAACTCCGGCGGGGCCCGCAGCGCCGAGTTCGGCGCGATCGCCCACGTCGGCCAAGAGGAGGACCTCGCCGGTGAGGAGGCGGGCAAGCGCCTGAAGGCGGAGGGGAAGTCCAAGCTGCTCTGCGTGATCCACGAGGCGGGCAACACCGGCCTCAACCAGCGCTGCGACGGGGCCCGCGCGGGCTTCGGGGGTGAGACCACCACGCTCCAGGTCGACATCAACAACCCGACCGACGCGGAGGCCCGGATCACCGGCGCGCTGCGCACCGACCCGTCGGTGGACGCCGTGCTGGCGCTCAACTCCCAGGTCGCCGCGACCGCCGTCACCGCGGGCAGGTCGGCCGGGTCTAAGGCCGCGGTCGTCACGTTCGACCTCAACACCGACGTCACCGACGCGATCAAGGCCGGGGACGTGCTGTTCGCCGTCGACCAGCAGCAGTACGAGCAGGGCTACCTCCCGGTCGTGCTGATCAAGCTCTACCGGGACAACGCCAACACCGTCGGCGGCGGCAAGCCCGTCCTCACCGGACCGGGCATCGTGGACCGCTCCACGGTGGACCGGGTCGCCGAGTACGCCGAGCGCGGGACCAGGTGACCCCCATGACCACCACCGCCAAGCCCTTGCCCGCCGACCCGCTCGCGGGCCGCGCCGTGGACCGCCTCGTCCGCCGCCCCGAGGTCGGCGCCCTGCTCGGCGCGCTGCTCGTGTTCGCCTTCTTCTCCCTGGCCACCGAGCGCTTCCTCAGCCCGGCGGGCGTCGCCACCTGGCTCGACGACGCCTCCACCCTCGGCATCGCCGCCGTCGCCGTCGCCCTGCTGATGATCGGCGGCGAGTTCGACCTGTCGGCGGGCGTCATGACCGCGTCCACCGCGCTGGTCACCGCGGTCCTGGCCACCCGCCTGGGCTGGAACACCTGGCTCGCCCTGCTGGTGTCGCTGGTCTTCGCCCTCGCGGTCGGCGCCCTCAACGGCTGGCTCGTCGTGCGCACCGGCCTGCCCAGCTTCATCGTCACCCTCGGCGCGTTCCTCGCCCTGCAGGGCCTCAACCTCGGCGTCACCCGCCTGGTCACCGGCACCGTCCAGGTGTCCGGGATGCGCTCCGCCGACGGCTACGCCTCCGCCGGGTACTTCTTCGCCTCCACCATCGACGTCGGCGGCACCGCCTTCCGCGTCTCGATCCTGTGGTGGCTCGGGGTGACCGCGCTCGCCGCCGTCGTGCTGCTGCGCACCCGCTTCGGCAACTGGGTCTTCGCCGTCGGCGGCAACGCCACCGCCGCCCGCGCGGTCGGCGTGCCGGTGCGCCGCACCAAGATCCTGCTGTTCATGACCACCGCCGCGGCGGCTTGGCTGGTCGGCAGCATCAACATCCTGCGGTTCACCAGCGTCCAGGCCAACCAGGGCATCGGGCTGGAGTTCCAGTTCATCATCGCGGCCGTCATCGGCGGCTGCCTGCTCACCGGCGGCTTCGGCTCCGCGATCGGCGCCGCCATCGGCGCGCTCATCTTCGGCATGGCCCGCCAGGGCATCGTCTACGCCAACTGGAACAGCGACTGGTTCCAGCTGTTCCTCGGCGCGATGCTGCTGGCCGCCGTGCTGGTCAACAACGCGCTGCGGCGCAGGGCGGAGAGGGTGCGGCGGTGACGGCGCTCATCGAGGTCGACGGCATCGGCAAGACCTACGGCAGCGTGGACGCGCTGCACGACGTGTCCGCGACCGTCGAGGCCGGGAGCGTGACCTGCGTCCTCGGCGACAACGGCGCGGGCAAGTCCACCCTGATCAAGATCCTGTCCGGGGTGCACCGGCACGACCGGGGCCGCTTCCTGGTCGACGGCACCGAGGTGCGCTTCTCCTCCCCGCGCGACGCGCTCGACCACGGCATCGCCACCGTCCACCAGGACCTCGCGGTGGTGCCGCTGATGAGCGTGTGGCGCAACTTCTTCCTCGGCTCCGAGCCGCGCAGGGGCCCGTTCCTGGACCGCCGCGCCGCCCGCGAGACCACCAGGGAGGCGCTGGCGGAGCTGGGGATCGAGCTGCGCGACGTCGAGCAGCCGGTCGGCACCCTGTCCGGCGGCGAGCGCCAGTGCGTGGCCATCGCGCGGGCGGTGCACTTCGGCGCCCGCGTGCTCATCCTGGACGAGCCCACCGCAGCCCTCGGCGTCAAGCAGGCCGGGCTCGTCCTGCGGCACGTCGCCCGCGCCCGCGACCGGGGCCTCGGCGTCGTCCTGATCACCCACAACCCGCACCACGCGCACCCGGTCGGCGACCGGTTCCTGCTGCTCCAGCGGGGGCGCGCGGTCGGCTGGCACGACAAGTCCGAGATCGGCCTCGCCGAGCTGACCGAGCGCATGGCGGGTGGCGCGGAGCTGGCCGAGCTGGAGCACGAGCTGCGCGGGACCGACCGGTGAGCGCCGCCGGGGGACTTCCCGAGGTGCTGACCGTGGGTCGGGTCGGCGTCGACCTGTACCCGGAGCAGAGCGGCGTGCCGCTGGCCGAGGTGCGCACCTTCGCGAAGTCCCTCGGCGGCACCGCCACCAACGTCGCCGTCGCCGCCGCCCGCCTGGGGCGTTCGGCCGCCGTGCTGACCAAGGTCGGCGCGGACGGCTTCGGCGGCTACGTGCGGGCGACCCTGCGCGGCTTCGGCGTCAGCGCCGACCACGTCGGCACCGCCCCCGACCTGCGCACCCCCGTGGTGTTCTGCGCGCTCGACCCGCCGGACGACCCGCCGCTGCTGTTCTACCGCCAGCCCACCGCCCCCGACCTGACCCTCGCGCCCGCCGACGTGCCGTGGGACCTGGTCGCCGAGGTGCCGCTGCTGTGGGTCACCGGAACCGGCGTGTGCGCCGAACCGGCCCGCTCCACCCAGCGCGCCCTGCTGGAGCACCGGGCCCGCCGCGCGCACACCGTCCTGGACCTGGACCACCGGCCCGCGTTCTGGGACAGCGCCGAGCGGGCCGGGCGCGAGATCGGCTGGATGCTCGACCACGTCACGGTCGCCGTCGGCAACCGCGCCGAGGCGGAGATCGCCGTGGGCGCCGCCGACCCCGCCGAGGCCGCGCGGCGGATGCTCGCGCGCGGGGTCGGGTTAGCCGTGGTGAAGCTCGGCGCGGACGGCGTGCTGGTCGCCACCCGCGACGGCGCCTGGACCGTCCCGCCCTGCCCGGTGGACGTGGTGTGCGGGCTCGGCGCGGGCGACGCGTTCGGCGGCGCGCTCGCCCACGGCCTGCTCGCCGGGTGGCCGCCGGAGCGCACCGCCCGCTACGCGAACGCCGCGGGCGCCCTGGTCGCCGCCCGCCTGGCCTGCGCCGACGCCATGCCCACCCCGGACGAGATCGAACCGCTGCTGGACCAGGCCCCCGAGCGACCCCGGAGCTGAACCACCCGAGAGGCAGAACCCGCAGAGGCCAGAACCCCCAGAGGCCAGAACCCCCAGAGGGAAGGAAGCCCCCGTGTCCGACCTCCACCGCCCCCTGGGCACCCTCACCGCCGCGGGCGACCCCGTCGTCCTCACCCCCGCCGACGCCGGCTGGGACCGCGTCGGCCTGCGCGTGCTCGTCCTCGCCCCCGGCGAGACCCGCCTGCTGGAGACCGGCGACCACGAGGCGTTCCTGCTCCCCCTGTCCGGCGGCTGCACCGTCGACGTCGACGGCGAGCGGTTCACCCTGCGCGGGCGCGAGAGCGTCTTCACCGGCGTCACCGACTTCGCCTACCTGCCCAGGGACGCCACCGCCGAGATCCGCGCCGACCGCGCGACCGAGCTGGCCGTCCCGCTGGCCCGCTGCGAGCGCCGCCTCACCCCCGCCTACGGCCCCGCCGACCGGGTGCCCGTCGAGACCAGGGGCGCGGGCCCGGCCACCCGCCAGGTCACCAACTTCGGCGTCCCCGGCGCGTGGGACCACGCGGACCGCCTCATGGCCTGCGAGCTGATCACCCCGGACGGCAACTGGTCCTCCTACCCGCCGCACAAGCACGACCGCACCTGCCCGGTGCCCAACGAGGAGGTCTACTACTTCCGCGTCGCGGGCCGCGACGGCGTCACCCCGTCCCGCGAGGGCTTCGCGCTGCACCGCACCTACACCGCCGAGGGCGCCGAGCACGACGTGCCGGTCCGCGACGGCGACGTGTTCCTGATCCCCGAGGGCTACCACGGCCCGTGCGCGGCGGCCCCCGGCTACCCGCTCTACTACCTGAACGTGCTGGCCGGACCGGGCCCGCGCGCCATGGACTTCCACGACGACCCGGCCCACGCCTGGGTCCGCGACACCTGGGCCGGCAGGCCGCCCGACCCGCGCGTGCCGGTCACCGGCGCCCAGGGGCGGACCCGATGAGGCTCACCACCGCGCAGGCACTGGTCCGCTGGCTGCTCGCCCAACGCACCGAGCTGCTCGACGGGACCGAGGCCCCGCTGTTCCCCGGCGTCTTCGCGATCCTCGGCCACGGCAACGCGCTCGGCCTGGGCACCGCGCTGGAGGAGGTCCGGGACCGCCTGCCGGTGTGGCGCGGGCACACCGAGCAGGGCATGGCGCTGGCCGCCACCGCGATCGCCAGGGCGACCCACCGCCGCCAGGTCGGCGTGGTCACCACCTCCCTCGGCCCCGGCGCGCTCAACGCCGTCACGGCGGCGGGCGTGGCCCACGCCAACCGCCTCCCGCTGCTGCTGCTCCCCGGCGACACCTTCACCGGCCGCGCCCCCGACCCGGTGCTCCAGCAGGTCGAGCACTTCCACGACCCGACCACCACGGCGAACGACGCCTTCCGCCCGGTCGCCCGCTACTTCGACCGGATCACCCGCCCCGAGCAGCTGATCGCCACCCTGCCGCAGCTCGCCCGCGCGCTGACCGACCCGGCCGACTGCGGCCCCGCCGTCCTGGCGCTGCCGCAGGACGCGCAGGTCGAGGAGCACGACTTCCCGGACCCGCTGTTCGAGCCGGTCCTGCACCGCCCGCTCCGCCCGCGCCCCGACCGCGTCGAGCTGGCCTCGGCGGCCGGGGCGCTGTCCCGGTCCACCCGCCCGCTGCTGGTGCTGGGCGGGGGCGTCCGCTACTCCGGCGCGGCGGCCGAGGCGCTCGCGCTCGCGGAGCGCCACGGCGTCCCGGTCACCGAGACCACGGCGGGCCGCACCCTCGTCCCGCACGACCACCCGCTGCACGCCGGTCCGCTGGGCATCACCGGTTCGGCGTCCGCGAACCGGCTGGCCGCCGACGCCGACGCCGTCCTCGCGGTCGGCACCCGCCTGCAGGACTTCACCACCGCCTCCTGGACGGCCTTCGCCCTCACGGCCGCGCTGGTCAACGTCAACACCGCCCGCTTCGACGCGGTCAAGCACGGCGCGACCGCCGTCACCGGGGACGCCCTGGAGGCCCTGCGCGAGCTGGGCGGGGCGCTGGCGGGCTGGCGCGCGGACCCCGCGTGGACCACGAGGGCGCGCGCCGAGCGCGAGGTGTGGGACGCCCGCGTCACCGCCCTGCGCGCCCCGAGCCCCGGCCTGCCCACGTACGCGCAGGTCGTGGGCGTGGTCAACGACCTGTCCGAGGACGGCGACTACGCGCTGACCGCGTCGGGCGGCCTGCCGGGCGAGCTGGTCGGCGGCTGGCGGGCGCGCGGCGGCGAGCCGGAGCTGGACGTCGAGTACGGCTTCTCCTGCATGGGCTACGAGCTGGCGGGCGCGTGGGGCGCGGCGATCGCGCGGGAGCGGGGCGTGGTGACCACCCTGCTGGGCGACGGCTCGTACCTGATGCTGAACTCCGACCTGTTCTCCGCCGCGTTCGCCGGGCACGGGTTCGTGGCGGTGGTGTGCGACAACGGCGGCTACGCGGTGATCGACCGCCTCCAGCGCGACCAAGGCGCGCGGCCGTTCCACAACCTGTACGCGGACGTCCGCACCGGTCACGCCGACCCGCCGTCGGTCGACTTCGCGGCCCACGCCGCCGCGCTGGGCTGCTCGGTCCACCCCGCGCCGGACCTGGTCGCGCTGCCGAACGCCTACCGCGAGGCGAGGAGGGCGGCGGTGGCCGGGAAGCGGCCCGCCGTGGTGGTGATCCGCACCCACCCGTCGTCGTGGACGCAGTCGGGCGCGTGGTGGGAGGTCGGCGTGCCCGAGTCCCTGGCGGGACGCCGGGACCACGTCGAGGGCAAGCGCCGCCAGGTCAGGCACCTGGGGCGGGGGCACCGGTAGGGCCGGGTCAGCGGTGGGGCCGGGTCAGCGGTGGGACTGGGCCGGCGATGGGGCCGGGTCAGCGGTGGCCCTAGGTCACCGGTAGGGCGAGGCCTGCGCGAGCTTGACGCTCCCGCGCAGCACCGAGGGCGGCACGACCCCGTCCTGCCCGCTCCACCGGGGCAGCGAGGGGCTGACCTCGGCCAGCGCCCGCCGCAGCCCTATGGCGGCCTCGGGTCGGGCGCGCAGCACCTCGTGCAGCGAGTCCCGCCACTCGGCGGTGAACGCGGCGCGCGCGGGCTCCCGCCGCACCGCGTGCTGCGCCACCAGCGCCCGCCGCCCCTTCTCCAGCCGCAACCGGGGCACACCGGGCCGCACCGGGTCGACCGCCTCCGCGACCCCGTCCCGCAGCGCGGGCCACAGCGGGGTGTCGGTCGCCCTGGCGAGCGAGCTCGCCACGGCCCCGGCCAGCATCAGCAGCGCCTCCGGCAAGGTCGTGCGTCCTCTCATCAGGCGGTGCGGGAAGACAGGGGGCGGGCCCCGGAGGCGAGACCCCCTGGGGCGGACCCGGTGTCGGCGAGCGCGAGCACCCGACCAGGTCCGGCGCGACCCACGGGTACCCGCTCCACCACCGTTCGACGCCACCCGCCGGATGTGACGATGATCCACTTTGGCGGGTTCCCGGACCGCTGCTCCCGGACCGCGGCTCCCACCACGGGACACTCTGGCCCACCGGCCCCGCCCGCACCCCGCACCAGTGCGGTCGGGGCTCAGATCCCCGCGAAGGTCCGCAGCTCGTCCAGGTCCGGGATCAGCACGTCCCGGCGCAGGTGGCTGACCACGACCCCGGCCTTGCGCAGATCGCTGAAGGCCTTCTCGGCGGTCCTCGGCTTCATCCCGGCGATGGAAGCGAGTTCCACCTTCGTCAGCGGAATTCCGAGCGTCCAGCCGTGCACTTCCTCGCGACCATAAGTCTCGATCAATTCCACAAGAACGCGTGCGACGCGTTCCGCGGCGGGGTGCGAGAGGAAATCGCGTCGCCGCTGGTTGGCAGTTCGCAACCGGTCGTTGATCATTCCGATCAATTCCACGAACACGTCGTTCCTGCGGTGCAGGAAGCTCATCAGCTCGACGCTCGTGATGAGTTTCGCGACCACGTCCCCGCAGGTGACCACGGTCGCCGAGCGCGGTTTCTGGTCGAGGGCCGCCATCTCGCCCACCAGGTCGCCCGCGACCCTGATCGCGAGCAGCGCGGTGTCACCGGTCTCGTCGGTGGTCTGCACCTTCACGACGCCTTCGAGCAGCAGCAGGACGTGGGTGTCCTTCGCGTCCTGCTCGATGACCTCCCGGTCGGCGGCGTAGCGGACCACGGTGCCGACCGCGAGCAGCTCCTGTCTGGTGTTCTCGCGGAGCCTGCTCAGCAGGCTGTTGCTGGGCCACACTTGTTCCTGGGGCGCGGTGCTCGGCATGGGCAGCATGTGGGTCCTGTTACTGTCGTGACCGGCGGAACTCAATTGGGTCGACCCGGTGCGGTCGGCAAGTGATGGTCTCCCCTAACGTGCTGCGGACAGTACACCCGATTGGGGGGTAAGTGCGCTGAGCCAGTTCGGCGTTTTGCCCATCGGGGGCCTCCGGAAGATCGCACGCGAATGCGTTCGCAATGCCCAATCAAATGGAATCGCCCTGCTCCCGCGCGTCGCCATCGGCGCGCCGACCGGTGAAGACCTGTCCGATCCGGGACCTTGGACCTGTTGAGATGTCCGAAGGACCTGAACCCGTCCGCTCGGCGGGTCGCGGACCCCGTGGTCGGGCCGCCGGGCCACCCGCCCGTCCGCCGCGCCCTCGGGGCGGCACGCGGGGCACGTGAAAAGTTCTCGGGTCTGCCGGGCCACAGCCTGCCCGCTCCCGCCCCGAGTTGCCAACCCCGGTCCCGAACCCGCCCACCCCGAGCCCCGCAGTCCCCACCCGACGACGCGAGCCCTTCAGCCCCCGGTGCTGTGGCCCCCGGTGCTGCGGCCTCCGGTGCTGTGGCCCTCGGTGCTGTAGCCCCCGGCGCTGTGGCTCTGACCCGGTCGTCCGGAGCCCGCAGCCCCACGGGGCAGTCCCGATGCGGGAAATCTCGACTCGGCGCCCCTGGCCCAGCAGCCCTGACCTCTGCGGTTCCGCCCCGCCTGCCCCGATCCTCGTGGCTCGGCCCGCCCACCCCCGGACAGCACAAAATCCGCCCGCGTCCCCGGCCATGCTCCGAAGTGGAGCGCAACGCGGGTCGAGCGGGCGGTGCGGTGTGAACCCCAGCGCTTCCAGGTCGCAGCCGCCTGCTCACCGGACGCCGCTCACCACCACCCGTGCCCAGGGCACGAACGGGGAGGAGTGGTCAACCGGTTCGCCGAAGGGCACCGGGACGGGAGGCTTCCCGCCGGTGCTGCGGCCGACCTGGCGCCGCCGGGGACGGGAGTCGTGCCGCGAACTCCGCACGGCTCCGCGGTGAGCGGTTCCGTCCGGGTTCGTGGTCGACTCCGCCTCGGCAGCGCGCCAGGGCGATGTCAGTGTCAAAGATCGGGCTGCCGGTGGTACCGGCAGCCCGATCTCTGCATGGGTGTGATTGCGTCAGCGACGGTAGTCGTCGTAATCGTCGTCCGACGAGTCGTCGACGCGATCATCGCTTCGTCGACCGATGTCGGAATCGCCGGACAACTCGCGTTGCAAGGCGTCAAAGTCGGTGTTGTGAGAGCTGTACTTCAGCTCCCTCGCCACCTTCGTCTGCTTGGCCTTCGCTCGGCCGCGCCCCATGGCTCGACCCCCTCGCACAGGGACGGGGGCGGCCGGGGGAACGGCGGCCCCACTCGTCTCGACAACTAGTTCCTGGTAACTACCGTACCGTGTCGATGGGGTTGTCCGCGACGCGGTAGGCGTGACACGTGCCGCCAAATCTCACCGTGGGAGGATGCGGGGGTGCCTCGACCGTTCGTCGCCTACCTCAGGGTGTACGAACCGCTGTCATCCCTTGACGCACCGTTGGCGGACCGGGTGCGAAAAGCCCTGGAAGAGGGCCCGCTGACCCGTGCGGAGGCTGGGGAGCGGGAACGTCACCTGTGGTTGCGATCACAGTTGGGCGGGCGCCCGCGCCTGCTCCCCGGAGAACGCCCCGACGGGGGACCCTCGCCCGACGCCCCCTTCGACGTGATGGCCCTCGACCCGGCCGACGTCCCCGGCGAGGTCGGCGACGGCCCGCTTGTCTGCCCGCTGGACCTCCGCGCCCGCTCGGCCGCCGCCCTCGTGGGCTTCCTGGCCACCTCCTGGGGCCCGCTCCAGGACGAGGCGCTGCCCGCGAGCCCCGACGCGGTCCGGGCTCGGGCGGGCTCGGTCATGGCCGAGCTGACCGGCGGCGCGGTCCACGTCATCTCCACCACCTGGACCGTCCCGCTGCCCTGGTTCGCGCTGGTCGACCCGGAGGCCAGGCGGCTCGTCCTGGCCACCAGGGACGCGCCGGAGCGCGAGGTGTCCTGGCGGGTGTCCATGACGGACGCGCGCGAGCGGGTCGCGCGGGCGCTGCGCGTGGTCCGGGACTCGATCGGCGAGGAGGGGCCGACGAAGGTGCTCGCCGACACCGGCCGCTGGCTGGAGCACTTCGACGCGGGCTCGGCCGTCGAGCTGGACTACGGCGGCCTCGTGCAGCTCGTCGACGACCAGGACCTGACCGACGACACCTCGGCGCAGGACGTCAACGCCATCGTGGACGCCCTGGAGGAGGGGGACTCGGAGGAGGTCGCGCTGCGCTACGAGGTGCTGCGCGAGTTCTGGGGCGAACTGGCCCGGCGCGAGCGGCACGGCTGACCCCCGGCGGCCCCGGCCGCTGTGGGCCCGGTCGCTGTGTGCCCGGTCGTCATGGACCTGGCCGTCGTGGACCCCGCTGTCGCCGCAAGCCCGGTCGTCGTGGCCTCGGATGCCCGGACCGGGCCACCGGCCCCCCGATCGGGTGGTCGCCAGAATCACCCCGTCGTGCGGCCCCAGCGCCCTCCGAGACGGCCGCCCGGCCCGTGGGGCGCTGGCTGGGACGCCTCATCCGGCCACCGGCCCCTCGGTCAGCTTCCCGCGCGCCAGCACCACCCTCGCCGCCGTCGCGCACACCGCCGCCAGCACCAGCGCCCACGTCCACCCCAGCGCCATCGCCACCCACCCGGCGAGCGGGGGCGTCACCGTCGCGGTCAGGTAGTTCGCGCTGTTCTGCATCCCCAGCGCGGTCCCGCCGCGGCCCGGCGGGGCCAGCTCGCCCGCCGCCGTCACCGCCAGCCCGTTCCACGACATCGCCAGCGCGGCGGTCGGCAGCAGGGCCGCGCACACCAGCCACCGGGGCGCCGTGTCCAGCAGCGCCGCGCAGCCGGCGAACCCGAGCGCGACCGCCACCCCGATCGACCGCAGCGGCCCCAGCCTGCCGCCCGCCCGGTCCGACCAGATCCCCGCCGCGAGCCGCCCGGCCCCGCCGAGCACCTGGGCCACCGCGAACAGCGCCGCCGCCGTCGCCGCCGCGATCCCGAGGTGGCCGTGCAGCAGCTCCACCAGCAGCGCGCCCGCCGTGAACTGCGGCACCACCAGCAGCCCCGACGCCAGGCTCAGCCGCAGCAGCCGCCGGTCCGCCAGCACCAGGCCCTGCCCGCCGCGCGCGACCCGCACCACCCCCGGCGGCTCCCGCACCCACACCGCGACGGCGACCGCCACCAGCGCCGTCGCGCCCGCCAGCGCCAGGAACGCCACCGGCACCCCGGACCCGACCGCCACGGCGGGCAGCAGCGCCGCCGTGACCGCCGCGCCCAGCGGGACGGCGGTCTGCCGCACCCCCATCGCCAGCCCGCGCCGCTCCCTCGGGAACCAGGTCAGCACCGCCCGGCCACTGGCCGCGTTCACGCTCGCCCCGAACAGCCCGGCCCCGAACAGCGCCACCCCGGCCAGCACCGCCCCCGAGGGCGCTGCCAGAGCCAGGCACGCCGCGGCCCCGAACCCGCCGACCGCCATCACCAGCCGCTCGCCGCGCCGGTCCGCGACCGCACCCCACGGCACCAGCGCCAGCATCGTGCCCAGGTTCGCCGCGCCGAGCAGCAGCCCGACCTGCGGCAGCGACAGCCCGAAGTGCTCCCGCAGGTACGGGCTGATCGACGGCAGCCCCAGGAACACCGCCGCGTTGGTCCCCTGCGCGAGCGCGCCGACCAGCAGCACCACCCAGCGGTAGCTCACCGGCGACCACCACCCCGGCGGGCGCGGTCGGACGGGGCGTGCGGAACGGGGGCGCGGCTGATCACGCCCCCGACGCTAAGCCCGGTTGCTCAGGATGCGGGAGTGTGTTCCCGCCTGTTAGGAAGACTGATGGCGTTCCCGCAGGTCGCGGCTACTCGCCGGGACGCTTGCCGTGCAGCCCGCGCTCCACCGCGAGCAGCTCGTCCACCGACGCCGTGCCGCTCCGGTACCGCCCGCCGATCTCGTCGTTCAGCCGGTCCACCACGCCCTGCACCTCGCGCCGCCTGCCCGACACCGAGGCCTCCTCGGCGACGAACGTCCGCAGCGCCAGGTCCAGCTTCTCGTCGTCCAGCGCGCTCACGTCCGACAGGTCCACGTCGGACACCAGCGCCTCCACGTGCCGCTGGTGCGCGTCGGCCCGCGACGGCTCCTGCGACTGGTAGCGGCCCAGCCCGGTGGCGGGACCCACGGCGTTGGACGACAGGATCGCGGCCAGCCGGTCCACCACCGCCGACCCGCCCGTGCTGCGCCGCTGCTGCTCGGCCCGCACCATGTCGATCCGGGCGTGCAGCAACCGCCGCAGGTACGACAGGTCCGTCTCCTCCTGCGCGGCCTCGTCGCGCTTCGCGCGCACCTCGGCGAGCGGGAGCCGCTCGACACCCTCGGTGTAGTCGGGGGCGAGCACCCGGTCGATGCGGCGGCGCCCTCCGGGGCGCACCTCGATCACGTACTCATCCTGGGGTAGTCCGTGCTTGCCCGCCAACACAAACCTGCTTCCAAAGTTGTCTCAAACCCGTACCGGTGCGCGCCGACCGAGCAACTCGCGCGCCTGCGCGCCCGACAGCGGCGGGCGCTGGGCGATCCGGGCGACCCCCGCCGCCCGCGCCACCAGCTGGGTGGTGCTCTGCGCCCGCTGCCCCTCGGCGTACTCCGGCGTGTCCGCCAGGCCCACCCGCAGGTGCCCGCCGCACGCCAGCGCCGCCAGCAGCACCGGCAGCCCGGCCCGGTCGAGCCCGGTCGCCGAGAAGAGCGCCCCCTCCGGCAGCTCCCGCACCAGCGACACCAGGGTGTCCGCGTCGCCGGGAAGCCCGCCGGGCGCGCCCAGCACCAGCCCCACGTGCACCAGCCCGCCCGCGGGGAGGCCGCGCTCGTCCAGCAGCCTGCGCAGCAGCGCGAGCTGCCCCGCGCCGCTCACCGAGTACTCCGGGACGATCCCGCGCTCCCGCATCGCCTCGTGCGCGGCGACCGCGAACTCCCAGCGGTCGCCGCCACCGGGCGCGCCCAGCGCGAGGGACGCCGAGTCCGGCAGCGCGTCCAGCACGCGCAACCGGTCGGCGTCCGAAGCGCCGTCGGGCCCGTCGAGCGACAGCAGCACCGCCAGCGAGGCGCCCTCGCGCAGCGCCGCCACGACCTCGGCGGCCTGGCCGGGGTCCAGCGACAGCAGGCCGTCCGAGCCCCGGACGTCGACCCGCACCACCGAGGCCCCGACCTGCTCGCACGCCTGCGCGGCGGTCAGCAGCTCACCGGGGGCCACCGGCAGGTGGGGGACGTCGCCGCGCGCGACCCCGGCGGGGGCCGCGATGATCATCGTTCCGCGTGGACCGGGACGGGACATGCCGTGATAGTGGCACATCCCGGCCGTTCACCTGGCGAGCCCGCGCGCCGCCTCGTGGCCGAGGCGCGGGGAGTCGGCGGGCACCGAGTCCGGGTCCACGCTCGCCTGCACCACCCGGTCCTCCGCGCCGACCAGCAGTTCCGCGTCCACCGGCACCGAGCGCTTCACCAGCGCCAGCACCACCGGGCCCAGGTCGTGGTGCAGCGCGACGCTACCCACTCGGCCTACCACCCGGTCCCCGTGCCTGACCGGGTCGCCGGTCTCCGGCTGCACCTCGCGCGTGCCGTCCAGGTGCAGCAGCAGCATCCGCCGGGGCGGGCGGCCGACGTTCTGCACCTTCGCCACCGTCTCCTGCCCCCGGTAGCAGCCCTTGTCCAGGTGCACCGCCGAGCCGATCCAGTTGACCTCGTGCGGGATGGTCTTCTCGTCCGTGTCCACGCCCGGCCTCGGCCGCAGCGACTCCACCCGCAGCGCCGTGAACGCCCAGCTGCCCGCCGCCCGCGCGCCCGCGCCGGTCAGCCGCGACCACCAGTCGCCCAGCTCGCCGCGCGGCACCAGCAGGTCCACCGCGCCCGCGCCCGGCCACGACACCCGGCGCGCGAACCCGCCGCCCGGCAGCTCGCGGACGCCGTCCGCCCCGTCCGGGACCGGCACGTCCAGCTTCCCCAGCAGCTCCGCCGCGTCCGGCCCGGCCACGGTCAGCAGCGCCAGCTCGGCCGTCGCGTCGCGCGGCTCCACCTTGGACCAGAACACCATGCGGGACAGGTACTCCAGCAGCGGCGCGGTCGTCTCCGCCTCGACGTCCAGGTACGCGGTCCCGCCGGTGTTGGCGACCACCGCGTGGTGCTCCACCCGGCCCTGCGCGTCCAGCACCAGCATCTCGGTGCCCCGGTCCTGCCCCAGCGCGGTGAAGTGCTGGCTGGTCAGCGAGTGCAGCCAGGTCAGGCGGTCCTCGCCGGGCACCGCGATGACGCCGCGGTGCGAGCGGTCGAACACCGCGACGCCGCGCGCCGCCGCCCGCTGCTCGGCGAACGGGTCGCCGAAGTGCCAGGGAACGCCCTGGTCGGGGGCGCCGTCGAACGGCGCCACGGCGCCGGGCGTGGTCAGCGTCGGGGAGTTCACTCGGTCTCCTTGAGGCAGTCCCGGCAGGTGCCGGACAGCGCGAGGTGCGTTGCGTCCAGTTCGAACCCGTCCCGCTCGCGCAGTGTTCCGCACAGCGGTTCCAGCAGCTCGCACGGCACCTCGTCGACCCGGCCGCAGCGGTGGCACACCAGGTGCACGTGCTCGTGCTCGTCCACCGAGTAGTTCGGCGCGCCGTGCCCGAGGTGGGTGTGCCTGACCAGGCCGAGCCGGTCGAGCAGGTCGAGCGTGCGGTAGACGGTGGTGATGTTGACGGTGGGCGCGGTCTCCTGGACGCGCGCGCACACCTGCTCGGGGGTCGCGTGGCCCAGCGCGCGCACCGCGTCCAGCACGAGCTGGCGCTGCGGTGTCATCCGCATCCCCCGTTGGTGCAGAGTGCTGCGCAAGGCCCGCTGCCCACCCGCCGTGTCCACGACCTCGATGGTAGGCCCGTGGGTACGCTCGCCCCCATGCGCGTGCTCGCACTGCTCGACGGAACCCTCGCGGACCCCGACGCCCCGCTCATCCGGATCGACGACCTCGGCCTCGTGCGCGGTGACGGGATCTTCGAGACGATCCTCGTCGTCGACGGCAAGCCCAGGGAGCTCGGTCCCCACCTCGACCGCCTGGAGCGGTCGGCGGCCATGCTCGACCTGCCCGCGCCGGACCGCGCGGGCTACGAGCGGGCGGCGAAGGCGGTGCTGGACAACTGGTCCGGCAGCGCCGAGATGGCGCTCAAGCTCGTCATGACCCGAGGCGTCGAGGGCGGCGACGGCACGCCCACCGGCTTCGCGCTCGGGCTGGAGATCTCGCCGAAGGTGCTCGCGCAGCGCGCGGAGGGCATCGCGGCGGTCACCCTGGACCGGGGGATCGAGCCGGGCCTCGCCGAGCGCGCCCCGTGGCTGCTGCTCGGCGCGAAGTCCCTGTCGTACGCGGTGAACATGGCCGCGCTGCGCGAGGCGGAGCGCAGGGGCGCGGCGGAGGTGGTCTTCACGACCTCCGGCGGCTCGGTGCTGGAGGGCCCGACGTCCACCCTGATCGCGGTGCGCGGCCGGACCCTGACCACGCCGCCCGCGACGCTGGGCATCCTGCCCGGCACCACCCAGGCGGTGCTGTTCCAGGCCGCCGAGCAGGCCGGGTGGACGGTCGTCGTCGAGCCGATCGCCGCCGAGGACCTGTTCACCGCCGACGCGGTGCTGCTGGTGTCGAGCGTCCGCTCGATCACCCGCGTGCACACCCTGGACGGCAGGGCGCTGCCCGACTCGACCGCGCTGCACGCCGAGCTGCACGCGCTCTACGAGTCCCAGTACTAGGGCGCGGCGCTCGGGTCGCAGCGCTGGACCGCGGCGCCGGCAGCGGCGCTGAAGCAGATGCGGTCGGGGACCCGCGCCCGCGAGTCCCCCCCCCCCCCCGCGTCAGCGCTCGACCCGGAACCTGACCCGCGTGCCCGGCCTGGCCTGGCCCAGCCCCGGCAGCGCGCGCTCCGCGACGACCCCGATCACCGGGTAGCCCCCGGTGGTGGGGTGGTCGGCGAGGAACACCACCGGCCGGCCGTCCGCGGGCACCTGCACCGCGCCGGTCACCAGGCCCTCGCTGGGCAGCTCCCGGCCGGTCGCCCCACCGGTGCGCCGCAGCGCCGTCCCGGTCAGCCGCAGCCCGACCCGGTTGCTCCGGTCCGACACCACCCAGCTCCCGGCGGCCAGCTGACCCGCCGGGTCGGGGAACCAGTCGTCGCGCGGCCCCAGCAGCACCGGGACCTCGACCTCGTCGGGCGCGCGGGCGGGCACCAGCACGTCGACCCCGACCGGGATGCCGGTCGACTCGCCCAGCGGCAGCACGTCCCCGCGCGCGACGGGGTCCGGGCCGATCCCGGAGAGCAGGTCCGACGAGCGGCTGCCCAGCTGCTCGGGCACCGCGATCCCGCCGGACACCGCGAGGTAGCAACGCAAGCCGGAGGTCGGGATCCCGACCTCCAGCTCGTCGCCTTCCACGAGGTGGCAGGGCGAATCCCGCTCCCTGCCGTTGACCCGCACCGCGACCTGCGGACCGGTGACCGCGATCGTGCAGGAGCCGGTCGCCACCACCGCCAGGCCGCCCAGCAGCAGTTCCAGCCCGGCCGCGCCGTCGGCGTTGCCGACGAGCCGGTTGGCCAGGGCCAGCGACGCCCGGTCCAGCGCCCCGGAGGGCGGAACGCCCAGGTGGGCGTGGCCGGGTCGGCCGAAGTCCTGCACGAGCGCCTGCGGTCCGGTCCGCAGGACGCGGAGCGTTCTCACATTCCCACCTCGTTGTCCGACTCGCGCTCGGCGCGCTCCTCGGAGACCGCGGTGTGCCGCGTCTGGTTGGCCAGCGAGTGCTCCTCGGAGCTGCTCGCGGGTCGCGAGGGAACGCCGAGGCGCAGCCGCTTCGGGTTTGCCAGTGAACTCATATCCTCCACCTCCTCCCGTGCTGGACAGTGCCGAAAGTCCTTCGTAGTACTACGAAACAACGCGGGGGTTCCCCCGGTTGTGCCCCTTCACCCGCGCGAGTCGGGTCGCCTCGGTCACACCGCCTCGAAGCGCACCCGGTCACCGGGAGCCAGCAGCGCCGGTTCGTCCCGCCCAGGGTCGAACAGCGGCGCGTCCGTCGTGCCGATCAGCCGCCACCCGCCGGGCGTGGCCCTCGGGTAGGCGGCGGTGAACTCGCCCGCCACGGCGACCGCCCCGGCGGGGACGCGCGTCCTCGGCGAGTCCAGCCTCGCCTGCCGCAGCGGCTCCGGCAGGCCGGTCAGGTAGCCGAAGCCGGGCGCGAACCCGCAGAACGCCACCTCGTACGCGGCCCCGGCGTGCAGCGCGACGACCTCGTCCACCGCCAGGCCCGCCGTCTCCGCGACCAGCTCCAGGTCCGGCCCGTCGTAGCGGACCGGCAGCACGACCTCCCGCGCGGGCGCCGGGGCGGGCGCCGACAGGTCGACGCGGTCGAGCAGCTCGCGCACCGCCCCCAGCCCGCCGGGCGTGGCCTTGACCAGCACCGTCCGGGCGGCCGGGACGACCTCGGCGACCTGCGGCAGGTCGGCGGCCCGCACCGCCGCGCGCACCGCGGCGACCTCGTCCAGCGAGCCCACCTCGACGAGCACCGCGTCGGAGCCGCACCGCCTCAGTCGCATGGCCCTCCGCCCGGATCGGCTGGTCGTGATCGTCTGATTGTTGGATTGTTCAACAACCCGCGCGAAGGGCAATCCCTCGAACGGGCGATGGTGTCGTGCGTGCTCCCCCTGCGGCGGGACCGGTGAGCCCCTCGCTGGGACTCGTCCGGTGGTCCGCGTGGCCGGGACGGCGGCCGTGGAACGCCGCCGGTGGTGCGCTCGGCCGGTGGACCGGGCCCGGCCTGAGCCGGACCCGATCCCTCGCTGCCTTGCCGTTCAGAGGTCCTGCGGTGCTGCTGACCTGCGGTGCTGCGGTGAAGCGGTCCTGCGGCTGGGAGCGGCTCCCGAGCTAGCCGACGACCCGGCGCAGGTGCGCCGAGGAGTGCGGCTGCATGGGCTGGCCGACCATCGCGCGCTCCTCGACGTACGCCAGGTCGCCGTTGTTGACGATGCCGTACAGCCGCTGCGCGCCGGTCACCTCCTTGGCGGTCGCCGTGCGGACCACCGCGTCGGTGCCGAACTCCCAGGAGGTCTGGTTGCGGGGCTTGCCGTAGAACAGCTCCACGATCCCGGTGTTGTGCGTGAGCAGCACCTCGATCGTGTCGTCGGGCTGCGGGCGCCAGAAACCGGTCTCGCGCGCCGCCTGCCTGATCACCGCGCCGTTCTCGTCCAGCAGCCACGACCGCGCCTCGTAGTAGAGGAACGGCCGCCCGTCGTGGGCGAACGTGATCTGCTGGCCGAACCGGTACGGGCCCTCGATCGTCGGGTACACGACCTCGCCCTCACCGCGCCACACGCCGACCAGCGGCAGCAGCGCTAGGCACCCGTCGTGCAGCGAGGGGCCCTCCCGCAGGTTCGCGGTGTCCGCCGGGATCGGCAGGTCGTCGAACTGGGGGAGGTTGAGGGCGCGCGTCGACTCGGCGCGCTCTGCGGCGGCCTGGACGGCGGCGTCACCGCTGCCGGGGGCCGGCGTCTGCTCTGCCATCACCGCTGGTCGGAGAACAGCCGGTACACGACGTACCCGGCGAACCACGTGATGAGCAACGACACGAGGACCAGCAGTGTGGTGAAGAAGTGTTCCACTCGGCGAGTTTACCGTCACCGGGCGTCGTGGCGCGGGACTCGGTGGCGAAGACCACCGGACGCGTCGCGACTTGACCGAGCCAGAAAACGATCAAGATGATGGGGCGCACACCGGAAAACGGTCCAGGGGTTGGGTTTCCGCCCTCCGGAGGACGCGCGAGGGCCCCGGTGGCTGATCGCCGCCGGGGCCCTCGAAGCCGGTCCGTCAGGCGACCGCGACCTCGACCGCGTGCACGCCGGGACCGCCCGCCGTCACCGCGGCCTCGCCGTTGCCCGACCGGTGCAGCGCCCGCACCGTCCAGTCGCCGGGCGCCGCGTAGAAGCGGAACTCGCCCTGCTCGGACGACACCACCTCGGCGGTGAACTCGCCGGACGAGTCCAGCAGCCGCACGTACGCCCCGCCGACCGGCGCGCCCTCGGCGCTCACCCGGCCCGACAGCACGACCTCGTTCGCGCCCACGCTCAGCTCCACGCCCTGCTGGGGCGCCCCGCAACCCGCCGCGCTCATCACGCCTCCTTGCCGGGGCCGAGCTCGACCGGCACGCCGATCAGCGAGCCGTACTCGGTCCACGAGCCGTCGTAGTTCTTCACGTCCGAGTGCCCGAGCAGCTCGTGCAGCGCGAACCAGCTGTGCGAGGAGCGCTCGCCGATGCGGCAGTACGCGATGGTGCTGCGCGAGCCGTCGAGGCCGGCGTCCGCGTACAGCGCGGTCAGCTCCTCGTCGGACTTGAACGTGCCGTCCTCGTTCGCGGTCTTGCTCCACGGCACGTTGATCGCCGTGGGGATGTGCCCGCCGCGCTGCGCCTGCTCCTGCGGCAGGTGCGCGGGCGCGAGCAGCTTGCCGCTGAACTCGTCGGGGGAGCGCACGTCCACCAGGTTCTTCGCGCCGATCGCCTCGACGACCTCGTCGCGGAAGGCCCGGATCGACAGGTCCTGCTCCTGCGCCTGGTAGGTGGTCGCCTCGCGCTCCACGACCTCCTTGTCCAGGGGGCGGCCGTCCAGCTCCCACTTCTTGCGCCCGCCGTCGACCAGCTTCACGGCCTCGTGGCCGTACAGCTTGAAGTACCAGTAGGCGTACGCGGCGAACCAGTTGTTGTTGCCGCCGTAGAGGATCACCGTGTCGGAGTTCGCGATGCCCTTGGCGGACAGCAGCTTCTCGAAGCCCGCGCGGTCGACGAAGTCGCGGCGGACCGGGTCCTGCAGCTCGGTGCGCCAGTCGATCCGCACCGCGCCGGGGAGGTGGCCCCCCTCGTAGGCGGTGGTGTCCTCGTCGACCTCGACGAACACCACGCCGGGCGCGGCGAGGTTCTCCTCGGCCCAGGCGGCGGAGACCAGGACGTCTGCACGGCTCATCGAGCGGCTCCCATTCGTTGTGCGGAAGTGCGGTTTCGGGTCTGCGGTCGTGCTCTCGGGGCCGGGCGGGCTGCGCTCGGCGGCGGGGGTTCCGGGACGCGGGTGTCGTCAGGTGCGGGGCGCGGGCGCCGGGGCGGCCCGGCGGACCAGCAGGAACAGCTCGCAGCCGAGGCACAGCCCCAGCGCGGCGTTCAGCAGGGCCGCGGTCAGCGCGGCCGAGGTGGCCACCACGCCCAGCGCCGTCCAGCCCGCCGCGTAGCCGATCGTGCCGACCAGCGCGAAGGCGAACCCGACGCCCTGGGCGAACCGCAGCGGCGCCGCGTCCTCCCGCTCCGCCTCCGGCAGCCGGGGCTGCAGGACCCGCCGGTACACGTGCCCCCACGGGTTGAGCCGCAGCGACACGAAGGCGCACATCGCGAACAGGAGGGTCTGCGCCGCCAGCAGCCGCCACGAGCCGGTGAGCAGCACCAGGACCAGCACCGCGCTGGTGAACCAGGCGCTGAACCTGGCTCCCCTGGGATCGACGGGGACGTCTTTCGGCACGGCGACCTCCTGGCGTTGGCGTCAGGGGCGGTGGGGACGGGTGGCGCGCTCGGCGCGGTCACGCCCGGCGCGGTCACGACGACCTCGGCGGGTCAGCCCGCCGTGCGACACAGGCTGCTGCGGACGCGGCACAGGTCCACCGCGAGTCGCTTGGTCAGCAGCGCGTTCATGCCGTCGAGGGTAGCCGCTAGTCCCTGCCACCGGGAGTGGTGTCCAGGGGTTGGGAGGACCGGATCACCCGTCCGACGGGCGCGCCCGCCCGGTGAGCGCGCCGGACAGCTCCTCGGCGTCCGGGACGCCGGTGACCCGCAGCAGCTCGGCGCCGCGCCGGTCGTAGGCGATGGTGGTCGGGGTGCCGAGCACCCCCAGGTCGGCGGCCAGCGCGGGCCGCTCGGTCACGTCCAGCTCGGCCAGGCGCAGGCCACCGGTCCGCTCGACCAGCGCGCCCAGCACCTGCCTGCTGCGGCGGCAGCCCGCGCAGAACCGGGTCGTCACCTGCACCAGGGTCACCTCGGCGTCCGGGTCGAGCAGCGCCCGCACCTCGGCGGGCAGCCCGCGCCGCGACCCCGGCCGCACCCGGCCGCGCCCGCGGAGCGCGACGGCGACCGCCGCCACCACCACGAGCGCGGACAGCAGGCCGAGCAGGCCCCCGGTCACGCGGGCGCCCCCGTGAGCCCGCCGCGACCGGGGGCCGCGCTCACCGCTGGTCCAGCGGGATGTTCTCCAGGGTCCCCTCGACGGTCAGCGCGCCGCTCTCCACCCGCACGGCGGTCGGCGTCACGGTGAACGGCAGCGAACCGGGGTCGATCTTCACGTTCAGCGCCGACCGCACCGCGCCCAGCACCTCGTTGAGCCCGGCCAGCGAGGTGTCGTCGATCTCCACGTCGTTCACGCCGATCTCCACCATCCCGCCGGACAGCGTCACCGTGCCGTAGGCCGAGATCCGGATCTTGCGCCCGGCCAGCGAGGTCGTGCCGCTCAGCTTCACGGCGGCGGCGGTGGGCGGCTGCTGCCCGCCCTGCGTCTCCGGACCGCCCTGCTCGACCGGCCTGGTGTCCGGCTCGATCGCCATGTCGGTGAACGGCGTGACCTGGTTGACCAGGCGGTTCAGGTCGTTCGCCTTGATCTTGACGCTGCCCTTGACCTGGTCGATGCGCGCGTTGCTGGTGTCGCCCGCCAGCAGCTCGGACAGCCCGATCCTGGTGTGGTAGAGGTTCGCCTTGATCTCCAGGTCGCGCAGCTGGTCGCGCACCGGGACGCCGTTGGCGGTGATCTCGATGTCCCGGTAGTCGCCGCCCAGCGCCTGGGTGATGAACGGGAACCCGTTGATCCGCACGGCCGGGTCCTCGCTGAGCTGGAGCTTGTCCCGCATCCGCTGGGCCACCTGGTACTCACCCGCCGCAGCCAGGCCGAAGTCGGCCGCGACCAGCAGCCCGCCGAGCACCAGGGCCGTGATCACGAGCTTGCGGCCCCGCCGGGGTCGGCGGGGTTCGGGGGCGGTCATCGCCAGGTCCTCCAGGAAGCGTCGTCGAGCCAGGTCGCGATCCGGTCTACCAGAACGGGCGTCATCGCCGACTCGGCGTGGCCGATCCGCGGCTCCAGCCACAGCTCGGCCGCGCCGCAGGCGGCCCGGTGCAGCGCGGTGGCGTGGGCGGGCGCGAAGTACCGGTCCAGCTCGCCGTGCACCAGCAGCAGCGGCGTGGGCGCGATCCGGTGCACCACCTCGACGGGGCTCTCCGGGACCCGCGCCCACGGCCCGGCCAGCCGCACGCCCAGCGCGCGGGCGGCGAGCCTGCCGTGCGGCTGCTCCAGCAGCCAGTGCACGCGGCGCATCGCGGCGGTCTCCCTCGACCACCACCGCGCCGGGCTGCTGACCGCCGCCACGGCGTCCGGCCGGTCGTCGGCGAGCGCGGCGTGCCGCAGCGCCACCGACGCGCCCATCGAGAACCCGACCACCACGACCCGCCGGTACCCCAGCTCGCGGGCCAGCGAAACCCCGGCGGTGATGTCGTGGACCTCGTCACCGCCGACGGTGGTCCGCCCGCCGGAGCGGCCGTGCCCCCGGAAGTCCAGGGCGACCACCCCGCCGTGCCGGGCGAAGCGGCGCAGCACCCGCGCCACGTACGGCTTGCCGGTGTGGTTGGTGAAGCCGTGGCCCACGACGAACGCCAGGTCCGGGGCGGTCGACGGGGTCGTCACGTGTACCCCGTGCAGGCGAACTCCGCCGTGTGACACGGGTGTAACAAGCGTGACGCTTGTGGAAACAACTGTGACCCTGTCCTGCTGACCTGGGTCTTTCGCGGCGCGCACCGGTATCGTCTCCGTCATCCGCAGGCAACGGGGCCCGGTCACCGTACTTCTCCGCGAGTGCTCCGGTGACCAACACCGGCCGAACAGGGAGGGCGCCGCGATGAGCATCGACGTGCTGCTGCTGACCACCGACCCCGATCCCGAGGCGGTGCTGCCCGCGCTGGCCCTGCTTCCGCACGAGGTCCGCCCGCTGCGCCCCGAGGTCTCCGCGCTGCTGGAGGCCGGACCCCACGACGTCGTCCTGGTGGACGCCCGCACCGACCTGGTCGGCGCGCGCGGCCTGTGCCGCCTGCTGGACTCCAGCGGCGTCGACGTGCCGGTCGTCGCGATCGTCACCGAGGGCAGCCTGGTCGCCGTCAACGCCGACTGGAGCGTCGACGAGATCCTGCTCCCCACCTCCGGCCCGGCCGAGGTCGACGCCCGGCTGCGCCTGGTGCGCTCCCGCCGGGGCGCCGCCCAGTCCGGCGGCGACGGTTCGCTCCAGCTCGGCGAGCTGGTCATCGACGAGGCCACCTACACCGCCCGCCTGCGCGGCCGTCCGCTCGACCTCACCTACAAGGAGTTCGAGCTGCTGAAGTACCTGGCGCAGCACGCGGGCCGGGTGTTCACCCGCGCGCAGCTGCTCCAGGAGGTCTGGGGCTACGACTTCTTCGGCGGCACCCGCACCGTGGACGTCCACGTGCGGCGCCTGCGCGCCAAGCTCGGCCCCGAGCACGAGTCGCTCATCGGCACCGTGCGCAACGTGGGCTACAAGTTCGTCCGCCCGCCGCGTCCCGGCTCGCTGCGCCGCCCCGAGGCCGAGCAGGCCATCGGGGCCCCGCAGCTGGACGAGACCGAGCTGTTCCGCGTCTGAGCGCCGGGTCCCCCGGTCGGGTCCCCCGGCTCCGGTCGCCGGAGCGGGAGCCCGAACGCGGGGTCCGACCGCGGCCCGATCGACCGCCGCCGCAGCGGGTAGCGTCGCGGGCGTGGCTGACCTGACCTGGCACGACGCGCTGGACCCCGAGCAGGCCGAGGAGATCACCCGGCTGCTCGCCGAAGCCGAGGAGGTGGACGGCGTCGCCCCCGTTGGCGAGGCCGTCCACCTCCGCTTGCGTCCGGGGGCTTCCGGCAGCGCGCACCTGCTGGCCCGCGCCGACGGCGTCCTCGCCGGGTACGCGCACCTCGACCTGCTCGGCGACTCGGACGGCAACCTGGTGGCGGAGCTGGCCGTGCGGCCGGGGTCGCGTCGCGCGGGCGTGGGCTCGGAGCTGGCCGGGGCCCTCCTCGGCGCCGCCGCCGACCGCGGCAAGCCGGTGCGCTTCTGGGCGCACGGCGACCGCGAGGGCGCTTCCGGGCTCGCCGCGAGGCTCGGCGCCCGCAGGGTCCGCGAGCTGTGGGTGATGCGGCGCGAGCTGGCCGGGCTGCCCGAGGTCCCCCCGCTGCCCGAGGGCGTGGCGCTGCGGTCCTTCGAACCGGGGCGGGACGAGGACGCGGTCGTGCGGGTCAACGCGCGGGCGTTCTCCTGGCACCCGGAGCAGGGCGCGATGACCGCCGACGACGTCCGGCTCAAGGAGGCCGAGGACTGGTTCGACGCGGACGGCTTCCTGCTCGCGGTGGACGGGGCCGACCGGCTGCTCGGCTTCCACTGGACCAAGCGGCACGACGAGTCCATGGGCGAGGTCTACGTGGTCGGCGTCGACCCGGACGCGCAGGGCGGCGGCCTCGGCAAGGCGCTCACCCTCGCGGGTCTGGTCCACCTGAAGAGCACCGGACTGCGCGACGTGCACCTCTACGTCGAGTCCGACAACTCACCGGCGGTGCGCGTGTACACCCGGTTGGGCTTTTCGCGGTGGAAAGCGGACGTCCAATACGCCCTGTAGTGACAAACCCATCACGCCATGCAAACGTGCAGGTCACGGGATCACCCTAATGGCCGTGGGTCCAGTCACCTCCCGTGTGGTGTTCACCTTCCGTTCATGTTCCCCTGGGGGTCTGTCCACTCTCGCTCCCTACCGTCCGTGTCGAGCGGTGAAACGCCGCTCAATCAAAGCCCCCGTACGTGGAGGACCCAGGTGAAGACCAAGCGGCACGGCGCCGTCGTCGGCCTTATCGCGGCCGGTGCGCTTCTGCTCACCGCATGTGGCAGCGACAACAACACCGCTGCGACCGGAAGCTCCTCGACGGGTGGCGCGAGCACCCCGTCCGTGCCCGTCGAGTGCGGTGGCAAGACGAAGCTGAACGCAGAGGGCTCCTCGGCTCAGAAGAACGCGATCGACACGTTCGTCCAGGCCTACCAGCAGCAGTGCGCGGGCGCCGACCTCGCGTACAACGGCTCCGGTTCCGGCGCGGGCATCAAGAACTTCAACGCGGGCCAGGTCGACTTCGGCGGTTCCGACTCCGCCATGAAGGACGCCGAGATCGCCGCCGCCACCGAGCGCTGCCAGGGCAACCCCGCCTGGCACCTCCCGATGGTCTTCGGCCCCGTCGCCCTCGGCTACAAGCTGAACGGCGTCACCGACCTGGCCCTCAACGCCGAGGTCACCGCCAAGATCTTCAACGGCTCGGTCAAGAAGTGGAACGACCCGGCGATCTCCGCGCTGAACTCCGGCGCGAAGCTCCCCGACACCGAGATCAAGGTCGTCTACCGCAACGACGAGTCCGGCACCACGGACAACTTCCAGAAGTACCTGACCACGGCCGCCCCCGCGGCGTGGACCCAGGGCGACGGCAAGCAGTTCAAGGGCGGTGTCGGCGAGGGCAAGGAGAAGTCCGCCGGTGTCGCGCAGGCCGTGGCCTCCGTCGACGGCGCGATCACCTACGTCGAGCTGTCCTACGCCCAGGACAACAAGCTCTCGATCGCCAAGATCGACTCCGGTGCCGGCGCGGTCGAGCTGACCGGCGAGTCGGTCGGCAAGGCCATCGACAGCGCGAAGATCAAGGGTGAGGGCAACGACCTCGTCCTCGACCTGAACTCGATCTACGGCACCAAGGCCGCGGGCGCCTACCCGCTGCTCCTGGCCACCTACGAGATCGTCTGCTCCAAGGGCTACGACGCCGACACCGCCAAGGCCGTCAAGGCGTTCCTGACCGTCGCGGCCACCACCGGCCAGGCGGGTCTGGCGGACGCGGGTTACGCCCCGCTGCCCGACGCCTTCCAGGAGAAGCTGCTGACCGCCATCAAGGCGATCGCCTGAGTCAGGCAGACTCCGGACGTTGACGCGAAGTTGACGCGATGAACGACCGCACTGCGGCGCAGCGCCCCGCGGGCACCGGGACCCATCCCGGTGCCCGCGGGGGCGTCCCGGCCGCTCGACCAGCCCCGGAGGCTCCGATTCCCCCCACCTCGGAAGGCGAGAAGAAGGCGCACGTCCGGCCAGGTGACCGGATCTTCAGCGGGCTCGCCACCGGTTCCGGCGTCCTCGTCGTGGTGCTCATCGCGGCGATCGGCGTGTTCCTGCTCATGCAGGCCGTCCCGTCACTCGCGCTGAACAACGCGAACTTCCTGACCAGCCGCGAGTGGTCCACCGGCGATGTCGGCGACATGCGCTTCGGCATCCTGGACCTGCTCCTGGTCACCGTGGTCGCCTCGCTCGTGGCGCTGGCGATCGCCATGCCGATCGCGCTGGGCATCGCCCTCTTCCTCACCCAGTACGCCCCGCGCAAGCTGTCGCGGACGTTCGCCTACGTCATCGACCTGCTCGCCGCGGTCCCCTCGATCATCTTCGGCCTCTGGGGCCTGTTCATCCTGGGGCCGGTGCTCACGCCGATCGGCGAGTTCCTGACCGACAAGCTCGGCTGGATCTTCCTGTTCTCGCAGGGCAACGTGTCCATCGAGCTGGGCGGCACGATCTTCACCGCGGGCATCGTCCTCGCCGTGATGATCCTGCCGATCATCACCGCCGTCAGCCGCGAGGTCTTCGACCGCACCCCGCCCGCGCACGTCGAGGGCGCCATCGCGCTCGGCGCGACCAAGTGGGAGGTCGTCAAGACCACCGTCCTGCCGTTCGGCAAGGCCGGTTACGTCAGCGCCTCGATGCTCGGCCTCGGCCGCGCGCTCGGCGAGACCATCGCGCTGACGATCATCCTCAGCTCCACGGCCCAGGCGTTCGGCTGGAGCCTGTTCGACGGCGGCGCCACGTTCGCCTCGAAGATCGCGCTGGCCGCGCCCGAGTTCAACGACCCGAAGTCGGCGGGCGCCTACGTCGCCGCGGGCCTGGTGCTGTTCGTCCTGACCTTCGTGGTCAACGCGATCGCCCGGTCCATCGTCGCCGGTCACAAGGAGTACGAATGATGGCCGAGACGGCGGACCTGGACCGCCTGGCGAAGCCGCCCACGTTCCAGAGCATCAGCGGCGTCCGCAAGTTCAAGAACGGCATGGCCACCGCGCTGGTGTGGCTGGCGTTCGGCGTCGCGATCATCCCGCTGGTGTGGGTGCTCTACACCGTGATCCAGCGCGGCTTCCCGATCGTGCTCAACGCCGACTGGTGGCAGAAGTCCCTGTCCGGGCTGCTGTCCCGGCAGCAGGGCGGCGGCGTCTACCACGCGATCTACGGCACCCTGGTCCAGGGCCTGATCTGCGCCCTGATCTCGGTCCCGATCGGCATGTTCGTCGGCGTCTACCTGGTCGAGTACGGCGGCCGGTCGAAGCTGGCCAAGGCCACCACGTTCATGGTCGACATCCTCACCGGTGTCCCGTCCATCGTGGCCGCGCTGTTCGTCTACTCGCTGTGGATCACCACGTTCGGCTTCGGCCGCAGCGCGTTCGCGGTGTCGCTGGCCCTGGTGCTGCTCATGGTCCCCGTGATCGTGCGCACCACCGAGGAGATGCTCAAGATCGTCCCCGACGAGCTGCGCGAGGCCTCCTACGCGCTGGGCATCCCCAAGTGGAAGACCATCGTGAAGATCGTCCTGCCCACCGCGCTCTCCGGCATCCTCACCGGCATCATGCTGGCGCTGGCGCGCGTGATGGGCGAGACCGCCCCGGTGCTGGTGCTGGCGGCGTACGCGCCGTTCATCAACTACAACCTGTTCGACGGGCCGATGGCGTCGCTCCCGCTGCTCATGACCACGGAGCGCAACAACCCGACGGACGCGGGCTTCGACCGGCTCTGGGGTGCGGCGATCACCCTGGTCCTGATCATCACGTTGTTCAACCTGCTGGCGACCGCGGCCTCGCGGTGGCTGGCCCCGAAGACCAAGTGAGCGGGCACTGATGGCCAAGCGCATCGACGTCAAGGACCTCAACCTCTACTACGGCAAGTTCCACGCCGTGAACGAGGTCTCCCTAGCCGTTCCGCCGCGCAGCGTGACCGCGTTCATCGGCCCGTCCGGCTGCGGCAAGTCCACCGTGCTCCGCTCGCTGAACCGGATGCACGAGGTGGCGCCCGGCGCCCGCGTCGAGGGCAAGGTGCTGCTGGACGGCGAGGACATCTACGCCTCCTCGGTCGACCCGGTGCAGGTGCGCCGCACCATCGGCATGGTGTTCCAGCGCCCCAACCCGTTCCCGACGATGTCCATCCGCGACAACGTCGTGGCGGGCCTGCGCCTGGCGGGCGTGAAGAACCGCAAGCAGCTCGACGAGGTCGCGGAGCGCTCGCTGCGCGGCGCGAACCTGTGGAACGAGGTCAAGGACCGCCTCGACCGGCCGGGCGGCGGCCTGTCGGGCGGTCAGCAGCAGCGCCTGTGCATCGCGCGCGCCATCGCCGTCCAGCCGGACGTGCTGCTGATGGACGAGCCCTGCTCGGCCCTGGACCCGATCTCCACGCTGGCGATCGAGGACCTGATCACGGAGCTGAAGAAGGACTTCACCATCGTGATCGTCACCCACAACATGCAGCAGGCGGCGCGCGTCAGCGACCAGACCGCGTTCTTCAACCTGCTCGGCGTGGGCCAGCCCGGCAGGCTGATCGAGGTGGACGACACCGAGAAGATCTTCTCGAACCCCACCCAGAAGGCCACCGAGGACTACATCTCGGGCCGCTTCGGCTGATCGCCGGATTTCTTGGAGGAGCCCCTCGCGCGATTCGCGCGGGGGGCTTTTTCGCGCGCGTTCCGGAGGTATCTTCTCCGTGCGGGGCGATCGGTGCCGCTGACACCTCGAGCGCCTGCGGAGCGGGCCCGGCGACGAACCGGGAACCCTCTGCTTTCGGCGCGCGTCGAATCCGGGGACGGGGCGGCACCGGTACGGGTACCGTGCTTGCTCGGGAACGGGCTGTGAGCGCTCACCAGGGGGTAGACGTGGCGGAGAACGACCAGGGTACAGCGGGGCAGGGCGGGCAGAACACCGCCCACGCCCTCCCCACCATGACCGACATTCGCCAGGAGAACGCTGCGGACGCCCACGTCCAGATGCAGACGTCCACCTCCGCGAATCCCCTGTCCCGCGCGGTCGAGGCCGCCTCCATCGTCGTCAAGATGGAGGTGGATTCCCGGACCCAGTTCGAGCAGCAGCGGCGTGATCTCGGCGCCCAGATCCAGGACACCCGTCCCCCCATGGCGCCCGACGGCACCAACTACATGTCCTACGAGCACACCGCCCTCCAGCAGATGGTCACCGAGGGCATGGACCCCGCCAGCGCGCGCGGTCAGGTCGACGCGTGGAACCAGGTGGGCACCACCCTGGTCACCCTCCAGGACAACCTGCGCGGCGCGACCGCGGCGAGCAAGGACGCCTGGCAGGGCGAGGCGGCGGAATCCGCGCGGTCCTACTTCGGCAGCGTCACGGACTGGTCGACCAACGCGGCCCAGTCCGCCCAGTACACCAGCGCCCAGATGCAGAGCCAGGTGGACGCGGCCGAGAGCGCCAAGTCGAAGATGCCCGAGCCGGTCCAGTTCAGCACGGCCGACGCCACCAAGATGCTGCTCGCCGAGCCGAACCCCCTCAACTGGGGCGGCACGATCTCTGAGATCAAGCAGAAGTTCGCCGAGAAGCAGGAAGCCCACGTCAAGGCCGCCGAGACCATGACGGCGATGTCCAGCACGTTCGCCGAGACGGGGGCCACCATGCCCGCCTTCGTCGCGCCCCCGCCCATGTCCGGTTCGGACAGCGGCTCCTCGGACAGCGGCGACAGGACCTCGATCAGCTCGCGCCCCGACTCCAGCGTCGGCAGCGGGATCGGCACCGGCACCGGCACGGGGCGCATCGGCGGCGTCGGCACCGGGAACAGCGGCACCTACGTCTACGACGGCGGACCGAACGGCGGCGGCACCACCGGGACCGGCAACGGCGGTGGCAGCGGCAGCGGCGGCTTGAACAACTCGGGCGGCAACACCAACCAGTCCGGCGTGACCTACCCCGGTGGTGGCGGCACCGGTGGCGGTGGCGGTGGCACCGGCGGTGGCGGCACCGGTGGTGGTGGCATCGGTGGAGGCGGCATCGGTGGAGGCGGCACCGGCGGTGGCTACGTCCCGCCGGGCGGTGTCGGCTACCTCCCGCCCGGTGGCACGGGCACGGGTGGGACCGGAACCGGTTCCGGCGGTCTCGGCGGTGGTCGTGGCGGTCTCGGCGGCGGCACGGGCGCGGGTGGCCTCGGTGGCCGCGGTGGCGCAGGCGGCCTGTCCGGCGGTCCCGGCGGTCTCGCCGCGGCGGGTGGTCGCGCGGGTGGTTTCGGCGGTGGCGCGGGCGGCTTCGGCGCCGGTGGGTCCGGCGTCGGCGGCTCGGGCCTCGGTGCGGGCGGCTCCTCCTCCGCCCTCGGCGAGGGTGGCCGCAGCGGTGTGGGGGGCTACGGCTCCGGTGGTGCGGGTGGCCTCGGTGGCGCGGCGGCCGGGCGCGGTGGCGCGGCGGCCGGTGGCATGGGTGCGGGCGGCATGGGCGCCGCAGGTGGCCGGGGCAACGGGGAAGAGGACAAGGAACACAAGTCCGCCTCGTACCTCCAGGAGACCGAGGACGTCTTCGGGGACGGGACGCTCGTGGCACCTCCCGTCATCGGCGGGTGAGCGTGTTCTCGTTCAGCCTGTCCCACGCCGCAGCCGACATCCTCTGGGAGGACCTCGACCTCGGCTCCCGTCCTTACCCCTTCGAGATCCGCCACGTGGGCCGGACCTTCGACGAGCGCGCGGGTATCAGGAACGCGGTGTACCGCGACCTGGAGTCCAGGAAGCTGGCGTTCCGGGGGCGGGTCGTGGGCGAGGTCCAGGAGGCGCTGACCTTGTTGGTCCGCGCCGACTACACCGTCAACGCGATCGCCGCGCTGGACGCCCGCGTCCCGGAGCGCCAGCTGCTGGCGCGCGGCGGCGCGACCCGTGACGTGGCGGCGCTGGCTGTGCTGGACGACCGGATGCTCAAGGTCGACCTGATCCGCTCCTCGGCGCTGCTGCACGCGCTGGTCTCACTCGTGCCGCAGGTGCGGCCGGGACCGGGGCACTCGATGACCCTCCCGGTTCCCCAGGGGCAGGAACAGCGCAGACCTCGCCGGGAAGAGGACTACGACGCGAACACCTTCACCAGCGCCGTCTCCGCGCGGAGCGCCAGGGGAGGCCAGGAGCAGCAGCTCATGGCGATCTTCTCGCGCCCCAAGCTGAGCCTGGGGAACTTCGGCTTCTCGGTTCGCGGCAGGTACGGCCGGGAGACCAAGGGGCCCGAGGTCATCTGGTTCGACAACGACCAGGGCCGGTACATGATGCAGACCAGGGAGAACCCGGACGGCCAGCGCTGGATGACGGCCGCGCCCGCCGACAGCGGCCGGATCGCCATGCAGCTCGGCCAGGACCTCAACTTCCTGCTCAACAGCTGACCCCGCGCGACGCGGAGGGGGCGGGTCCGCAGCTCGCGGACCCGCCCCCTCCGTCGTCGATCAGGCCTCTTCGTCGCCGTATCCGGGCATCTTGCCCGTCACCACGAACACGGTCCGCTTCGCGACCGACACCGCGTGGTCCGCGAACCGCTCGTAGAAGCGGCCCAGCAGGGTGGTGTCCACGGCGGACGGCACGCCGTGCGGCCACTCCTTGTCCATGATCACCGTGAACAGGTGGCGGTGCAGGTCGTCCATGGCGTCGTCCGCGTCCTCCAGGGACCTGGCGCGCGCCACGTCCTGGGTGCGGATGATGTCCGTCGCCTCCGTCGCCAGCTCGACCGCGATGCGGCCCATCTCGGCGAAGTAGGGGGCGACCGGCTCGGCCAGCACGTGGTTGGGGTGCCTGCGCCGCGCGGCCTTCGCCACGTGCAGCGCCAGGTCGCCCATCCGCTCCACGCTCTCGGCGGCGTGGATGACCGCCAGCACCGTGCGCAGGTCGGTCGCGACGGGGGCCTGGAGCGCGAGCAGCGCGTACGCCTGCTCCTCGATGCTGGCGCGCACCTCGTCGATCCTGGCGTCGTCGCTGATCACCTGCTCGGCGACGCCCAGGTCGGCCTCCAGCAGGGCCTTCGTGGCCAGCTCGATCGCCTTGCCGGACATCGCACACATGTCGGCCAGTCGCTCCGCGAGCTGTCCGAGCTGGTCTTGGTAGGCCTCACGCATGGCCCAAGCCTAGGGCCACCTGATCGCGCGAGCGACATTCCCCGGTGAACCGGGGATGAACCCGTGGCGACCAGATGATCGGCGGCACCCCCTGGGAGCTGCGGGAACGGGCCGAGCTCCCGAGGGGGTCGCGCCGCGTCGCCGACCGGTCACGCGCAGGGGTCGACGGCCGCGTTCACCACGGGCAGGTCCCCGGCGCCGCTGTCGGCGGAGACGCCGCCGCCCTGACCGGCCCGGGGGCGCTCGACGGCGCCCTCCCACTCGGAGCCCATCATGAGCGCCACGACGCCGCCCATGCTCTCGTCGACCTGGAGCTCGGCGTCCGGGACGGCCGCCCGCAGGGTCGCGGCGGCGTTCTCGTTGCCGGTGGCGTAGCGGATGAACGTCCTGGTGGACGCCTGGGGGGCGACACCGATGTAGGTGACCTTGAAGCCGACCTCTTCCAGCTTGGTCTTGGTGTTCTTCGGGGCGAACCCACCCGAGGTCTGGTTGAACACCTGGACGCGCACGGAACCGGGGTCGCCCACGGTGCCCGGCTGCTTCTCGGCCTTCTTCTCGGTGGTCCCGCCCTCGGTCGGGGCCTCGCCGGGCAGCGGGGTGCCGTCGATGACCGCCTGGAAGAGCGCCTTGGTCTCGTCCTCCTGGAGGACCTCGAAGTTGTCGTCGTTGCTCGGGGTCGGGCCCTCGTCGGTGCGGTGGGGGACGGTCACGAAGCTGACCCGCCCGGCGTCCAGCCCCTGCAGGGACTGGGCGAGCGTCAGCATGGAGTCCACGCCGATGTTCTGACCCGCGGTGGAGGACGCGAAGGCGTTGAGGAAGCCGTTGAGCTTGCTCGGGCTGAGCAGCAGCTCGCTGGACATGGCCTTGCGCAGCAGCGCGGACAGGAACTGCTGCTGCCGCTTGATCCGGTCGTAGTCGCCGAACTCCTCGGTCTTGACCTTGCGGGCGCGGACGAAGTCCAGCGCCTTCTGGCCGTCGACCTCGTACTTGCCGGGCTTGTCGAAGATCATGCCCAGCTCGCCGTCGTCCATGACGGTGGGCGCGCACACGCCCACCGTCCCGACGGCGTCGACCATGCCCTTGAAGCCGTTGAAGTCCACGCTGACGAAGCGGTTGATGTCCAGCCCGCTCAGCTCGGTCATGAACTTGCTGACGCACTGCGGGCCGCCGGTGGCGTAGACCTCGTTGGCCTTCACGCCCTCCGCCTGGGGCAGCACCTTGTCCGAGTAGGTGTCGCTGGCCGAGTCCCAGCTGTTGCACGCGGGCCGCGTGACCTGGAGGTCACGCGGCATCGACACCACCACCATGCGCTTCCGGTCGGCCGGGACGTGGGCGATCATCATCACGTCCGACCGGGCGCCGACGACCTCGCTGGTGTCGCCCACCCCGTCCGTGTCCTTGGCGCCCGCGCGCGTGTCCGAGCCGACGATGAGGAAGTTCTCGTCACCGAGCTGCTTCTCCGCCTGGTGCACGGCCGCCGAGTTCTGGCCGAGCGCGTCGATCCGGGTGATCTTGCTGTCGAAGTGCAGCATCGCCCCCCAGCCGATCCCGCTGGCCAGGAACACCACCACCGCCGAGGTCAGCGAGATCGCCTTGATGATCCGGACGATCTTGCTCTGCTTGGCGGTCCGCCCCTTGCGGCCCTTCCCACCCTTGCCGCCCTTGGGCTCCGGGTCGTCGGGGTCGTCCGGGTCCACCGGCTCGGCGTACTCCGTGGCGTCCTCGTCGACCTCGGACTTCCACGGCATCAGCTTCTGCCTGCGCTCCTTGCGCTGGCGCTCCTGCTCGGCGAGCTCGTCGTGGACGGCCGAGAAGCGGGCGAGGGTGTGGTCGACCTCGCGCAGCTTCTTGATGTCGTCGCTGATGGCCTCCATCTCGGTGGTGAGGCTCGCGGGGTCGATCTGCTCCCTCGGCTCGGGGCCGCCGACGCCGGGCGGGGGGCCGCCGAGCGCGGACACGCCGGGGGGCGGGAGCGGCGGGGCTCCCTCGTCGCCCTCGGCGAACCGGCTGGGGGGACCGTCGTGCGGGCCCTGCCGCCCGTTCTCGGGCGCGAGCCTGCGCGGGGGCCTGCCGGTGTCGCCGTCGGCGAAGCTCTCGGCGCGCGCCTGGCGGTCGTCGCCGGGCGGGACGGGCCTGGGGCGCATCCCGGCGCCGTCGGGACCCCTGCCGTCGGGACCCCTGCCGTCCGGACCCCTGCCGTCGGACGCGGGGCCGTCGCCGGGCGCGAGCCTGCGGGGGCCGTCCTCGGGCAGGCCGGGGCCGTCGCCGGGCATGGGACGCGGACGCATCCCGGTGCCCTCCGGACCGCGGCGCGGACCGTCCTCGGGCAGGCCGCGGAAGCCGTCCTCGAAGTCCTCGCCGGGCATCGGGCGCGGCATCCGGGTGCTGCTGCCCTCGGGACCGGGGCGGCGTGGACCGACCGGCGGGCCGACCGGCGGGCCGACCGGCGGACCGGCGGGCGGGCCGTCGTGGCCCGCGAGCCTGGCCTGGCGCGACCGGGGTCCGTCCTCGGGCAGGCCGGGGCCGTCGCCGGGCATCGGGCGCGGACGCGTGCCGGTGCCCTCGGGACCCCTGCGGGGGCCGTCCTCGGGGATCGGGCGCGGCATCCGGGTGCTGCTGCCGTCCGGCGGGACCGGGCGGGAGCGGGGACCGGCGCCGTCCGGGCCGGGACCGAGCGGGCCGCCGTCGCCGGGCATCGGCCTCGGGCGCACGCCGGTGCCCTCGGGACCGCGGCGCGGACCGTCCTCGGGCAGGCCTGGGCCGTCGCCGGGCATCGGCCTGGGCCGCATCCCGGTGCCCTCGGGACCCCTGCGGGGGCCGTCCTCGGGCAGGCCGGGGGGACCGAAGCCGTCGCCGGGCATCGGGCGCGGACGCGTGCCGGTGCCCTCCGGGCCCCTGCGGGGGCCGTCCTCGAAGTCCTCGCCGGGCGGGCCGGGAGCCGGGCGCGGGCGCATCCCCGCGCCGTCGGGACCGGGCCTGCGCGGACCACCGGGAGGCGGACCGCTCGGCGGACCGGCGAGCGGGCCACCGGGCGGGCCGTCGACCGGCCCGCCGGGCCCCGGCCTGCGGGGACCGTCCTGCGGACCGCCGTCGACCTCGGGGCGCGCGCGGCGACCGGTGGCGTCGGGACCCTGCGGCCCCGCGTCCGGCCTGGCCCTGCGGCCGGTGGCCTCGGGACCGGGACCGCGCTGGCCCCGGCCGTCGACCTCGGGGCCGCGCGGGGGCAGCGACCTGCGGCCGTTCGGCTCACCGGGCGCGAGCCTGGACATCCGGGACGCGGACTCCTCGCCCGCGTCCTCCAGGCCCTCGTCGCCCCGGACGTCCGGCCTGCGCCGGTCGGCGGCCTGCGGCCACGGGGCCTCGTCGGTGAAGGAGCGGCCCCTGCGGGCGGCGGGCTCGTGGCGCCCGCCCTCCTCGGCGAAGCCGTCCTCGGGCGCGACCGCCCTGGACCGCCGCCCGACCCCCTCATCGGGAGCCTGGCGGCCTCGGCGACCGGGCTCCTCCTCGTGGGCCGGGACGCCGTCCTCGGGGGCGGAACGCCTGCCTGAGGGCGCGGGCTCGTCGTGACGCGCGCGCCTGCTCGCGCGCGAGACGCCTTCGGGCGCGGCGGCGTCGCGGTCGGCCTCCGGCGCGGCGCGCCTGCCGGTCCTGGGCTCCTCGGGGGCCGCGCGGCGACCTGAAGGGGCCTCGTCGTGCCTGGCGCGCCGTCCGCCCGCCTCGGCGGCCGGGTCCGGCTCGACGCGCACGGGGGCGGCGTACCGCGTCTCCTCCTCGTACGCGGACGGCTCCGGGGACGCGGACGGCTCCGGCCTGGCCCTGCGGCCGGTGCGCGGGCCCGTCTCACCCGGTTGGCCGGGTCCGGCGGGGTGGGACGGACCTTGGACGTCGTCCTCGGGTCCCCTGGCGGCCCTCCTGCGGCCCTGCTGCGGCTCCTGCGCTGGTCGGTGCTCGTGGTCGCCCTGCTGGCGACCGCTCTCCGGGCCCTGCGGCTCGGATCGGTGGGCGGGTGGCTCCGGCGCGGCGCGGCGACCGGACGGTTCCGGTGCGGCGCCGCGCTGCGGACCGGAGTCCGACTGGCCCGGCGGGATGGGACGCGGGATGTTCGTGCGGCTGTGCTGTTCCAGCAGATCCGACACGCTCAGACCGCCGCTGCCCTCCATCGACCTGCGGCGACGCCCGGTCGTCTGGTCATCCTGCGGGGCCTGGTCGCCTCCGGGTCCGGTGCCGCCACGGCGGGGCTCGTCGGGCACCCGGTCTCCCTTCAGCAATTGGTCATCGGTCAGGTCGTCATCACGAGTTGACGACAGCAAGGACACGGTGAAAGCACCTGCGGCGTGTCACTTGCGCACGCGATACTACGGACGCCCGCCAATTCTGACGACCACTCCCGGTGATAGAGGGGTGGGGGGTGGTCGGATACGCGCAGCAGGTTACGCCCGAACGGGTGAGTGGGGTGCGTGTTTCAGTAACCAGACACCCGCGGTTCGGTGATTCCGCGTCGCCCAGAAGCAGCACCGGCCAGCCGAACGCGTCCGCCCTCCCGGTAGGCGACTGCGTTCCGTCCCGATTGCTTGGCCGTGTAGAGGAGGCTGTCGGCGCGCAACAACTGCTGCTCCGGGGCCACCGGTGGGCGGGAGGGCGTCTCGGCGGCGGGAGGCTCGTACGCCAGGCCGATGCTGACAGTCACCCTCAGGCCGGGGGCGAGCGAGGCCCAGGCGTGACGCTCGACACGCATCCTGGCCGCTTCGGTGATCTGGATCGCACTCGTGACGTCCACGTCGGGCAGCACGATGACGAACTCCTCGCCCCCGTAGCGGGCGCAGAACCCGTGCTCCGGCAGCTCCGCCTGGAGCAGCTCCACCACCCGCTGGAGCACCCGGTCGCCGAGCAGGTGCCCGAACGTGTCGTTCACCTGCTTGAACCAGTCGAGGTCGATCAGCGCGATGGCCAGCCCGCCCGTCGTGGCGCCCCGCTCGGCGACCAGCGCGACCAGGCGCTCGTCCAGGTAGCGGCGGTTGTAGCTGTCGGTCAGGCTGTCCCGCAGGCTCTGCTCGCGGGCCTCCGCGTGCTCCCTGCGCAGCCGGTCCACCTCGCGGCGCAGCTGCTCCGGCACCTTCGGCTGCTCCTCGCGCCCCGCGTGGACCAGGTCGAACGCCGAGCGCAGGTGCTGGTAGGCCTGCCGCCACTGGCCTCTGGAGGCGAGCAGTGTCGCGATCGACTCGTGCAGCTGCACCAGCCCGGTGCCCTCGGAAGCGGGCGCTGGCGCCTCGGGGCCGCCCTCCCGATCGGGATCGGCGACCTCGGGCCGCAGTGCGGTCATCGTGCTCACCTCCTCACTTGCCAAGGTGTCGTCTCCTAGGAGGCGGCTCTTGAGCGAGCGGGACACGTCAGAGGTTGATTTCCCTCTACCGGTTGACCGTGCACTGCTCCGAAACGGTGACGTTCCCGGTCGGGCAGCGGAAAACCGTCACGCGGCGCACGGTGCGAAGCCGTAGGCCCGCCCGTTCAGCAGCACGACGTGCTGCGAGCCGATCTGCGAGCCGACCTCCACGCCGTCCCGGTGGACCGTGATCGTCACGGCCACGACCAGCACCACGCCGCGCGGGTGCGCCTCGTCGCCGTCCGCGGGCGCCCACTCGTTGTCCAGGCGCAACGTGCCCATCGCGGGGCGGTAGGTGATCGTCCCGGCGGGTGGTCGGCAGCCCGAGTCGCGGTAGTCCGGGTGCTGGGTCTCCTCCAGCAGCGCGTGCTGCTTCTCCACGCCCTGCTCGCCCGCCGAGTTGAGGTCGTCGAAGTAGTTCCGCACCAGGCCCCGGTCCGAGTCGCTCAACCGGATCGGCACCGCCGTCCCCGCCACCGCGCCGGAGCACCCCGCCACCAGCAGCGCCCCGACCAGCAGCGCCGCGCCGCGCGCCAGCTCAGCCACCCGAGTGCATCTCCTCGGCCTCGGGCACCGCGGCGTCCTCCGGGTCGTCCAGCCAGCCCTCCGGCAGGATCACCCGAGCGGGGGAACCCTGGCGGCCTCGGGGGCCGTCCGCGTCGGAGGGGTGCTCGGCGGTCCGGTCGAGCAGGCCGACCAGGTCCTGGAGCTCGGCCAGCGTGCTGACCATCGCCAGCGACCGGCGCAGGTCGCCGCCCACCGGGAAGCCCTTCAGGTACCAGGCCATGTGCTTGCGCAGGTCGCGGACGCCCTTCTCCTCGCCGAGGTGGTCGGCGAGGAGGGCGCCGTGCCGCCAGAGGATGTCGGCGACCTTGCCGAGCGTCGGCGGCGCGGGCAGCGGCTCGCCCCGGAAGGCGGCCTGCAGCTCGCCGAACAGCCACGGCCTGCCCAGGCAGCCCCGGCCGACGACGACCCCGTCGCAGCCGGTGCGGGCGACCATGTCGAGGGCGTCCCTGGCGCTGAAGATGTCGCCGTTGCCCAGCACCGGGATGGAGGTCACCGCCTCCTTCAGCCGGGTGATGGCCGACCAGTCGGCGGTGCCGGAGTAGCGCTGCGCGGCCGTGCGGGCGTGCAGCGCGACGGCCTGCGCGCCCTCGTCCTCGGCGATGCGGCCCGCGTCCAGGTAGGTGAGGTGCTCGTCGTCGATGCCGATGCGGAACTTCACGGTCACCGGAACGCCCGCGGGCTCGGCGGCGCGCACGGCGGCCCGCACGATCTCCCGGAACAGCTTCCGCTTGTACGGCAGCGCCGCCCCACCGCCCTTGCGGGTGACCTTGGGGACGGGGCAGCCGAAGTTCATGTCGATGTGGTCGGCCCGGTCCTCGCCGGTGATCAGCTTGACGGCCTCGGACATGGACACCGGGTCGACGCTGTAGAGCTGCATCGAGCGGGGGTGCTCGTCGGGGCCGAACGCCAGCATCTCCATGGTCTTGGAGTCGCGCTCCACCACGGCGCGGGCGGTGATCATCTCGCAGACGTAGAGCGAGCCGGGGCTCCCGAACTCCCGGCACAGCTGCCGGAAGGCGATGTTCGTGATGCCCGCCATCGGCGCGAGCACGACGGCCGGGTCGACCGAGTACCGGCCGATCTTCAGCGAGGGAGGGGGAGCTGCCACGCCGACCAGGCTAGCCGCAGCCCCAGCTCCCGCCCGCCGTTCCACCGCTTTCCGCTCCCGGTGGGGGGCGGGTCGGGCGCGGTGGGGCGGCTCCCGCGAACGGGGGGCTGAGGGGCTTGACCGGGGAGTGCTTTCTACGGGGAGTTGTGCGGGGGTGGCGGGTTTGCGGCTTGTTGATCTGTTCGGGTGAGCGGTGATCACGTGGATAACGCTTGGTCGAAAAGCCTCGATACGGCTAGTGGCAATGTGAAATTGTCAAGCACCATTTGTCCTTCCGTCGTGGACCGGCCCCCGCTCGGGGATTTCCGGCCATCCCGAGGTGAGCGGGCCGCCGACCTCCGGCTGGATCTTCGACCAGGTCGTCGAGTCCTTCTCCCGCAACGGCGGGGACGTGTGCGGGCGCCTCCAGCCGGATGTGGTCGTCACCCTTGCGATCGCCATCCAAGAGTCGAGCGACTCGCGCTCGGCGGCAGTCCCGGCGCGGTTTTCGTCGACGAGGAAACGGTGAGCGCGGCCAACATGATGGAGGTCTTCTCCATCTACGGGAACGCCGTGAGCCGCGAGGGCCGCGGATATCTCGGGGCTCCGCAGAAGCTGCCCAGCGCGGGCTCCTCGATCGACTACCGCGAGGTGCTCTGGGACGCGCAGCCGTTCGGCGTGAAGTCGAGCATGGTCACCGACATGACCGCGCCGCAGGGGCAGCGGGTTCGCGAGCGGCCGGAACGGGGGCACCTGCCACCTGCACCGGGACAACCTGGTCCGGGGCGTCGTGGACCTGGCGTCGGGGGCGACGTGTTCTTCCTGGCCGACCCGCAGCCCGTCGCGGGCCGCAACCCCAGGGCCAACGTCGTCGTGCCGTTCGGCGCCTTGCTCGACGTGGAGCTGCTCAGGGTCAGGGAGAAGTACGGCTTCCTGGACGCCCGCGACGGCAAGGGCTTCCGCCGGGACCTGCTCGTCGACCTCGGGTGGCGCGGCCGTGGACGTCATCGTGCTCGACAGCGGGTACGCCGTGGACGCGGCCTCCCTCCAGCGCCTCGACCTGGAGCGGCGGGGGAGGGCGCGCGTCACCGGCCTGGTCGTGGTCACCGCCTCGGGCCTGACCGGGCCGGCTCGGGAGTGGCCGCTGGTTACAGTCGTCCGGTGGCGACATCACCCGATCAGCGGCGAGAGCGCTACATGCGCGCGGCGGTGTCCTGCTTCGCCCGGTACGGCTACCGGCGGACCTCCATGGACGCCATCGCCGCAGCCGCGGACGTCTCCCGGCCCGCGTTGTACCAGTACTACCGGGGCAAGGAGGAGATCTTCCGGGAGGCCGTGCAGTGGGCGCTGGAGGTTTTCCTGGAACGGGCCGAGGTCGCCGCGCGGGGGCCCGGTGGGGTGGCCGAGCGGTTGACCGCGGTGCTCGGGCTGGTGCTGCGGATGCACGCGGGCGAGGTGTTCCAGGCCGAGCTGATCGACGAGACGCAGCAGCGGGCGGTCGAGCAGTGGACGCTCTTCGAGCGGCGGATGATCGAGGTCCTGGAGGGCGTGCTGGGGCCGTGCGCCGGGGTGGACGAGGTGGCCGGGGTGCTGTTCTACGGGGTCAAGGGGATCACGCTGCACCTGGGCGGCGTCGAGCGGCAGGAGGTGCTGCTGCGCCGTCTGGTGGAGCTGACCGTTCGGGGGCTGACAACCTGACATCCTCGGTCTAATTTGTCAGGTCTGGTGCCCCTGTTCCCCGTGTCCGGGAGGTTCGGATGACCGCCGACGAGGCTCGTGCCCGCATCGCCGAGATCCGCGAGGCGGGTGGTCGCACGACGGTCGAGGAGCTGGACGGCCTGTGGGCGGCGCTGCCGACCGTGGCGCCGGAGGAGCTGCTGGGGGACTGGCGCGGCAGCGAGTTCGTGAGCGGCCACAGCTTCGAGGGGAACCTGGAGAAGGCGGGCTGGTACGGCAAGACGTTCACGTCCCTGACCGACGTGACGCCCCTGGTGTGCCGCGACGCCGACGGCGGGCTGTACGCGAACGAGGAGCTGGCCGGGGGCGGGGCGAGCCTGTGGACGGTCGAGTTCCGGGGCGAGGCGACCGCGACGATGGTCTACGACGGGCGGCCGGTGCTGGACCACTTCAAGCGGCTCGACGAGCGCGCGGTGCTCGGGGTGATGAACGGCAAGGGCGTGCTTGACGGGGGGAAGCACTACTACTTCGTGCTGGAGCGCGCGTGACGCGGGCGCGCGCCGCCCTGGTCGAGCGTCCGGGCGGCCCGTTCGAGGTGCGCGAGGTGGAGCTGGACGACCCGAGGCCGGACGAGGTCGTGGTGCGGGTGCTGGCGGCGGGCGTGTGCCACACGGACCTGCTGATGCGCCGGACGTGGCCGGAAGCCCTGCTGCCGATGGTGTTCGGGCACGAGGGCGCGGGGGTCGTGGAGGCGGTCGGAGCTGGGGTCGGCTCCGTGGTGGTGGGGGATTCGGTGTGCCTGAGCTACCGGAGTTGCGGCCGGTGCGCGGAGTGCGCGGCGGGGTGGAACGCGTACTGCCTGCACGCGGGGGCGAACGCGCGCGGCGTGCGGGAGGACGGCAGCACCGCGCTTCGTCGGGCTGGGAAGCCGGTCTACGGCGGGTTCTTCGGCCAGTCGAGCTTCGCGACGCACGCGGTGGCGCACGAGAGCAGCGTGGTGAAGGTCCCGGCCGACCTGTCCCCGGTGGTGGCCGCGCCGCTGGGGTGCAGCGTCCAGACGGGGGCCGGGACGGTGTTCACCGTTGTGAACGCGGCGCCCGGCGAGGTGCTGGTGGTCTACGGGGCGGGCGGGGTGGGCCTGAGCGCGCTGCTGGCGGCGAACGTGCGCGGGTGCCGCACGGTCGTGGTGGAGCCGGTGGAGTCCAGGCGCGCGCTGGCGCTGTCCCTGGGCGCGGCGGCGGCGGTCCCACCGGGAACGCCGCTCGCGGACCTGACCGGCGGCGGCGCCCACCACGCGGTGGACACGACGGGGCGGGCGGACGCGATCGGCGAGGCGGTGGGGGCGCTGCGCCGGAGGGGGACGCTGGCCCTGGTCGGTCTGGGCGGCAAGGTGGAGCTGGACCTGAAGACGCTGGTGCACAACGGCATCCGCGTCCGAGGCGTGATCGAGGGCGACGCGGCGCCGAGCACCCTGATCCCGGACCTGGTGGCCCTGCACCGCCAGGGCGTCCTGCCGATCGAGCGGCTGATCGGGGAGTACCCGTTCGAGCAGATCGAGCAGGCTGCGGAGGACGCGTCGACGGGGCGCTGCGTGAAACCGGTGCTGAGGTTCGATCAGCAGGTCTTGTAGTCGAGGTCGTCCGGGTCCGGTGAGGACTGCTCAGGGCGCCGGTCGTGCGCCTCGCGCGCGGCTCTCCGCCTACCGCCTCCTGCTCCCACCGGTTCGGCCGAAGCCTCGGGCGCCCCGGAGCGCCTGTTGTCGGGATGCCCGACCCCCACCTGCGGTGATCTTGTGCGATCAACCGGATTGCGGCCGTCGACGACCAGGAACGTCCACCGGTGGAAGGCACTCGCAGAACCGGGCTGCCACCACCGCGCTCACCGTCGTGAACAGCGGAAACGTCGGGCAAAGTGAGGGGTGGCCGGTGAGCCCGGTCTTCCCACCGAACACCCCGAAGGTGTGAACTGCTGCTGTGGTGGGCCGCCAGGGACTCGAACCCTGAACCCGAAGATTAAAAGTCTCCTGCTCTGCCAGTTGAGCTAGCAGCCCTCACCCCACAGCTTAGCGGAGCGCACCCCCTCCTGGCCCGTCCCCGACCCCCGCCTCCCCGCACCACCGGCTGTGCCCCCCGACACGTTCCCCCGTTCCCCCACGCGCACCCCCTACGTCCAGCTATCTTCGTCGCAAGACGAAGCTGGGAGGTTCGTTGGGAGAGTTCGCCGCCGCCGCGCTGTCGTTCCCCGCCGTCGTGCTCGGGGTTCCGCTGGTCCTGGTGGTGGTGTTCTGGCTCCTCGCCGTCCTCGGCGTGCTCGACTCCGACGACGTCGACGTCGGCGTCGAGCTGGGTCTCGGGCTCGGGGACTTCCCGGCCGCCATCTCCGTGTCGCTGCTCGTCGCCGTGTCCTGGTTCGCCTCCCTGGCGGGCGGGGTGCTGGTCGACCAGGCAGACCTGCCGCCGGTTCCGCACACGCTGCTGGACCTCGGGGTCCTGCTGCTGTCGCTGCTGCTCGGGCTGCTCCTCACCCGCCTCGCGATCGAGCCGTTCCGCACGCCGGAGCGCTCCGCGTCGCGCGTCGACTTCGTCGGGCTCACCTGCGTCGTGCGGACCGGCACGGTCACCTCCGACTTCGGGCAGGCCGAGGTCACCTCGGGCGACGGCTCGTCGGCGCTCGTGCAGGTGCGCCAGACCGGTCGCGACCCCTTCGCGGCGGGGGACACGGCCGTGATCTACCAGTACGACCCGGACGGCGAGTTCTTCTGGGTCGTGCCGCTGAACTCTTCGCTGTAGGGGGTTTTCCGGGAATGGGTGCCATCACCACGGGCCTCGGCGTGCTCATCGCCGTCGGCGCTCTCGTCCTGATCGCGCTGCTGATCGTCGTCAGCCGGTTGTTCCGCAAGGTCGAGCAGGGCAAGGCCCTGATCGTGTCCAAGGTGCGCAAGGTGGACGTGACGTTCACCGGCGCCGTCGTCATGCCGGTGCTGCACCGCGCCGAGATCATGGACATCTCGGTCAAGACGATCGAGATCCGCCGCGCGGGCACCGAGGGCCTGATCTGCCAGGACAACATCCGCGCCGACATCCGGATCACGTTCTTCGTGCGCGTCAACAAGACCGTCGAGGACGTCATCAAGGTCGCCCAGGCGATCGGCACCGCGCGCGCCAGCGACGAGGCCACCCTGCAGGAGCTGTTCAACGCCAAGTTCTCCGAGGCGCTCAAGACCGTCGGCAAGCAGCTCGACTTCGTCGACCTCTACACCCACCGCGACGAGTTCCGCGACCGCATCATCCGGGTGATCGGCACCGACCTCAACGGCTACAGCCTGGAGGACGCGGCGATCGACTACCTGGAGCAGACGCCGATGGCGCAGCTCAACCCGACGAACATCCTCGACGCGCAGGGCATCCGCAAGATCACCGAGCTGACGGCGATCGAGCACGTGCGCACCAACGAGTTCCAGCGCACCGAGGAGAAGGAGATCACCCGCCAGAACGTCGAGGCGCGCGAGACGATCCTGGAGCTGGAGCGCCGCCAGGCCGACGCGGAGATCAAGCAGAAGCGCGAGGTCGAGACGCTGCGGGCGCGCGAGGAGGCCGAGATCTCCAAGGTGCAGGCCGAGGAGCGCCTCAAGGCCAGCGCCGCGCACCTGCGCACCGAGGAGCAGCTCGGCATCCAGCACGAGAACAAGAACCGCGAGATCGCCGTCGCCGAGAAGAACCGCGAGCGCGTGATCGCGATCGAGTCCGAGCGCATCGAGAAGGACCGGCTGCTGGAGGTCGTCTCCCGCGAGCGCGACACCGAGCTGGCGCGCATGGCCGCCGAGCGCGAGGTCGAGGGCGAGAAGCGCTCGGTCGCCGAGGTCGTGCGCGAGCGCGTCGCCGTGGAGAAGACGGTCGCCGAGCAGGAGGAGAACATCAAGCGGCTGCGGGCCGTCGAGGAGGCCGAGCGGGAGCGCCAGGCCACCGTCATCCGCGCCGAGGGGCAGGCCCAGGAGGGCCTGGTCAAGGACATCAAGGCCGCGGAGGCCGCCGAGGCCGCCGCGAAGTTCAAGGCCCGCGAGGAGCTGGTGCTCGCCGAGGCCCGCCAGCAGGCCGCCGAGCTGGACGCCCGCGCCATGATCCGACTCGCCGAGGGCAAGCAGGCCGACGCCGCCGCCCAGGGCCTGGCCGACGCGCAGGTCCGCGAGCGCTCCGCCGCCGCCGTGGAGAAGGTCGGCCGCGCCGAGGCCGTCGTGGAGCGCGAGAAGGCGCTCGTCGCCGCCGAGGCCATCCGCGAGAAGCTCAAGGGCGAGGCCGAGGGCCTGACCGACAAGGCGGGCGCCATGGCCGCCATGGACGAGGTCACCCGCGGCCACGAGGAGTACCGCCTGCGCCTGGAGGCCGAGAAGGAGATCCGCCTCGCGGGCATCCAGGTGCAGCGGCAGGTCGCCGAGTCCCAGGCCGCCGTGCTGGCCGCCGGGCTGGAGAAGGCCGACATCGACATCGTCGGCGGCGAGA